>DASXRU010000206.1:0-59788 GCA_036506395.1 Pyrinomonadaceae bacterium
ATTGACTCAACTCGCGAACTTCTTGTAGCTGGCCCAGAGCCGCGTGACTTTTAGCCGGTACTCAACCAATTCCCGGCTTACCTCGAAATGCCGCGCAATCTCCTGGGAGCTCTTGCCGCTGAGCATGAGGCGTCGCAGCATGGTGTAGGGAACCAGCGCTGCCGCTCCGATGGCATACGCGGCTTCTTCGTCCGCCTGGTTGTATTCGCGGGCAATGGTGCGACCCCGCTTGTCTCGCCCAACCACAGCCAGACGGTTTGCTTTGTGCCCAAGAAAGACGTGGCAAACCTCTTCCATCAAGGTGGCCCGGTTTCGCCGGCGTCCGTGCGTAGGATTCAGAATCACGATGCGCCAACCGTTAGGAAGTGGATTAGCGCAAGCCCCACCCGACCATTTGTTCGCGGCTTCACCCAGGAGGTGATCCCGAGTTTCGTTCGTGAGGCCGTCTATTTGCTGGAAATCAACCACCAGTAATTTTGCGAAGCGCGCCAGGGCAAAGGGATCCAGAGCTTCGTTCTCGTCCACCCGGGCGAAATCCCTGAGGGCCAGCGCCCGCAACTCAAACTGGCGTCTTTTCTGCGTCGGAGGCAGAAGCAAGCCATTCATTGATTCATTATAGATGTTATTCGGTGACTACAGGATCAGCGGCGCTTGCGCGAGGGTTTTTCACCAGTGCGGCTGAACTGGGTATATGCGACGCGAAATAACTCCGAGAGCGCTTTGGCCGTTTCCGGAGTAAGGTTCCGATCGGCCCGCAGATGCGCCTCTACGATTTCCGGAGTTGATTCATGAGGGAAATAAACCACCGCTTCTGTCCCGTCGTCGTCATGCTGCCGGGCAGCCATAATGCGATCGAGCGGGACGTCGAGCCACGCAGTCAGCCGCGCAATATTTTCCGCATCGGGTTTGCCCGTGCCGTTTTCAATGCGGGAAAGGGTGGAGGCGGAAACGCCGGTCTGATCCGCAACATCCCGCAGGCTCAATCCCTGTTCTTCGCGACGGCGCTTCACGGCTCGACCCAACTCGCTCGTGTTCACCAGATTCTTGTGCGGCATGGGCAGACTCCTTTCGCCTAATCCTAATTCCGGCTTCGGCAGACTCTATCACGTCTCTGGTTTTAGAGGCAAGACTTTGTTTTATCACTGCAACACCCTGCTATGCTGCAATTTTCCAAACGAACACACTACAAATGGAAAGGCCGCTTCCATTCAGGAAGCGACCTTTTTAGCTAGTTAACCAATTGCCAAAGCGCCGCCCTACGGCTGAATGCGCGCCCGGCTGGCGCTCATGGCAAGCTCGCGAGCGCGAGGAACCACTTCCACGGCCTTCGCAACTTGCGGATCCTCCTTCACCAAAACCTGCAGCGCGGTAACACTGCCATAGGCTACGGTCACAATGTCCCACCTCAGCTGGGTTTCAATGTACGATCGGTTACGATCAAGTTGAGGAACGAGCGCCTTCCACGCTGGTTCTTTGGCGACGAAGTCCTTAAATGCCTTGAAGAGCGCTTCGGTTACCGGGAAATCCCCAGGCTGCAAGTGGTGACCAAACTCAATTGGCGCGTCCACGCGGTATTTGTCAAAGCCAGGTACGCGACCGTTTGCGACCTCGCGCGTGAAGAAAAATATTGGATGACGCAAACGGTTTTGCACCAGAGTCAGGCTGGTCTGCTTTACCGGCTCATCCGGCGTTATGCCGCCGCCACCATAAACCGGCCGGCCGGTATCTGTGCGGCTCTCCGGACCTGTCGGCTTCACTTGTTGATCCTTCTGATCCAGCCGGATCGTACCGCCGCGCGTGTAGTAATCGTAGAAGCCGCCATTCGAGTAGTCGCGCTGAATCAATCGTCCTGACGGAGTGAAGTATTTCGCGGAAGTAAGTGTCAACCCGGCTCCGTATTCCAGCGGAATAATGCTTTGAACCAGTCCCTTGCCGAAACTTGTCTCGCCCACAATCAGAGCCCGGTCATGATCCTGCATAGCGCCGGCAACAATCTCCGAAGCCGAGGCAGTATTTTCGTTCACCAGGATCACCAGAGGAGTTTGATCCGGGTCATTGTTTCCCGACTTATAAATGTGGTCGTTGAGTCCATTGCGCCCCTTTTGGGTCAGAATCAATTTGCCGCTCGGCAGGAACGCCTCGGCCACATGGATTGCCTGCTCCAGGAACCCACCGGGGTTATTTCGCAGGTCGAGCACCAGGGATGTCATGCCCTTCGAATGAAGCTCGTCCAGCTTTGCCTGCAGCTCGTCCGCAGTTGTGTAATTAAAGCCGTGGGTCATGTCGATATAGCCAACCCCGGGCCGAATCATGTACGCGTCGGGGACCGAAGGCTGCGGCACCGCATCGCGCGTAATCTCGACGGTCTCGGTCTTTCCGTTGCCGGCCCGCGCCACCGTTATCTTCACCACAGTTCCGCGGGGCCCGCGTATTTTGTCGCGAACTTCGAGCGAACCTTTGCCACGCATCTTAATGCCATCGACTTCATCGATGCGGTCACCAAAGCGCAGCCCGGCGCGGGCGGCGGGCGAATTCTCAAAAGTTGCCGCAACGTACGTATCAGTCTGGTCGCCCATGGTGTAGTTCTGAATGGAGGCGCCAATGCCGTAGTACTCCGAACGCTGATCCGTTTTCATCTCATCGAACTCTTCCTTGTCGTAGTAGTTCGAATGCGGATCGAGCGATCGCAGCATGCCAATGATTGACGACTTGAAAACGTTGTTATAGTCGAGTTTCTTACCGTCGATGTAATTCTCCTGAATTACGGTAAGAGCTTCGCTGAAATCCTGCTCGACGACGGCCGTGGGGTCGGTGGCTGACCGGGGGCGCGAAATCCGGCGGCCAGGTGTGGCCGGTACGGGCGCCGTGGTCTTGCCGGTAGTAGAAGTGCTGCCGGTTTGTCCCGGAGCTTGATCACGTTTTTGCTGGGCAATTACGAAAGCTGGGAGGGAGAGCGCGACGAGGATGAGCGCCAGAAGCGCCGAAGTGAATCTATTCTTCACGAAAACCTCTTTTAGAATGCCAAATTTAAATCGCAGCCGCGTCAAGGATTTAGCTTGCACGGCCAAAGCCGAGTTTCGTAATACTAACGGATGCTGTCGTCGCGAGCAAGGTTGCAATTCGAAAGTAGCACTGGCTCAAGTCTGCGGTAGTGGGAGAGCCCTTCACAGACTAAAGTCTGTGCTACTCAAAGTGGACTTCATCCCTTAATATACCGGGCCATGAGTTCTGCCCAACGTCCTTGCGCCTTCAGGATCAGCTCGGCCACTTCGCGTATCGCACCGTGGCCACCCCGGGCCGCTGTCACATAGTGGGCGGCGTCAAGGGTTTCCGCCGCCGCATCGGCCACTGCCACTGCCAATTCCGCGCGCTGCATCAGGGGTATGTCCGTGACGTCATCACCCACAAAGGCAACTTCCGACTCGGAGATTTGTTCTGACGCCAGCAACTCTTCGAAGTCTTTGATCTTATCCAGTGAATTCTGGATCACCAGGCTGATTCCCAGATCGCGCGCCCGGCGCACCGTGGCGGTGGAGGTCCTGCCGGAAATGATTCCGGTTTTCAGTCCAGCCCGGTGCAGCAACACTATGCCGTGGCCGTCACGCACGTTGAAGGTCTTCTGTTCATCGCCATTCTCCAGCAGCATCAGCCGGCCATCCGTCAACACGCCATCGCAATCCATCAAAAGGAGCTTGATTCGCGCGGCGCGTCGCTCGATTGCAGCAAAATCTTCCATCGTCAAAATATTTAGACAGACAGGAATGTCTGTCCTACCTGACTTCGAAAAACTCGATACCGCCGAGCTTCCAGCTTCCTCCCACCCGGACCAGAATCAACACGGCCGTCCCGGCGCGATCTTTCCCTAGTTCGCGCGCACTAATGGTCACGTCAGCGGCCAGCCGATTCGCATCCAGTTGTTCCGTGCGCAGCACCGTGGTCTGCCATATCTCCGGCTGGGTCCCTACGACGCCCCTGGTAAACTTCACCAGCTCACCCGGTACCGTCAACGCATCCATTTCTGCTTTCTTGCCGCTTTTGATTGCCTGGTCGAACTGCGCGATGAAGGCCCGCGCGGATTCATCGACTGGCGGCGCTGTCTTTGCCGCTGCCTCGGCGCGAATTCGTCCGTCGCGCGCGGCCAGCGTTGATCCGTAAACGGCGTCCGCGCGCACGGCCTCGTTGAAGCGCTGAGCAGCTTCGGCTGCTTGCCCTCGGCGCATGCTTATTTCCGCCAGGCCAATGTTGGCCCACGCCAGCGTGGCGGGCATTGGCAGAGGATCTTCCAATGCCAGACGAAACTCTTTCTCTGCGTCGTTGATCTTGTTTTGTGCCAATTGCGCGCGAGCCAGGAGTATTCGTGCCTCCTGCATTTGCGGCGAGGATCCCAGTATCTCCTGTGCAGCTGCTTCCGCGCGTACGTACTGTTGAGCATCAAACAGACGGCCGGTATCGGCCAGTGGGTTCTCACTTAGGTTTGTGCGGGGAGCGATGTCATTCGCGAAATCTAGTTGCGGATAAAGCTTTTCCGGATCCACTTCGGCTCGCACTACCCGGGAAGCAGTCTTGAAAACAGCCTCGGCAAAATTGCGTGACGGAATTGTCGTCTCCGTCGTCAACCGCTCGCCGCGATCGGTGGTGGCTGCAATGGGCACAACCGCATCAACTGAACCAAGGTTGCGCAGGGCAACAACCCAATCTCCGCCACGCAGTTGCGGAATTCCGATCATTAAATCGAGATCGGTGGGTTGATCCAACTCCTGATCGAGAATGTTTTTTAGCGTGGCCCCGCCACGTTCTGCCAGGGCCGCGCGCGTCGCCGCCAGCGTCAGCCCGTTCGGATCGCCTTTCGCACTTTGCAGGAGGGCCCGTACCACTCCCTGAAAAGTGTCGCGGCCCAGCAAATGCTCCGCGAGTCTGAAGACCATGGCGCCTTTGTTAGCAACTGAGCTGAAGTACGTATCATCCACCGGCGTGGTGCGGGAAAGCGGCGCATCTCGTTTGGCAACGGCTGCATAAGCCAATCGTTGGCGCGCTCGCTCAGCTTCCGCTGTCTGGATCCCGAACTGCTTTTCGAGAAATGAAGTCGCCATAAAACGAGTCAGACCCTCGCGCAGTACACCATTGCCTTCGCCGCGCACCGGGGTGGCTGCGCCGATCCACAGTCTGGCAACCGATTCGGCAACAAACAGTGCCGTACCTGAATCGATCTTGCCGCGGCGAAAGGCGCCCACATCCAACAGCATGGTGCCGGCATCATTGAATCCCGCCCCGCGCGTAGCGCCGACAAGCCGCACTGGAACGTCCGGCGCCGCTCCCAGAAGTTGGGTATAAAACGAACGCGCGTTGGCGGCCAGCGATATCAAAGCCAGCGCTTGCTTGCGTTCGTCGGCGCTTGCGCCTTTTGCGATTAGCGCATTAACTCCGCGCGCCTCCGCGGTTCCCGCAATGATCTCCCAGTTTCCAGTCAGGAAAAACGGTTGGCCGTTTAGCGTCTGTTCAAATACGCCCGGAGACTTTTCTACTCCGGATGAAACGACGTTTTCGCCGTTGACCGTCAAACGAAACGGAGCATAGTCAGCGCCTCGAACCGCAAATAAAGTATTAGGCGACGGATACCAGAACGAGAGCGGTAGAAATTGCGATCCAGCGGGCGAAATCGCGGAGAGTCCCGCATTCTCTTCAACTGGTAAGCGATAATCCAGCGTGACGGTAACGCTTCCATCCGGCGCCACCGGCGACGGCAGCGTAGCCGTGGGCCGCGAGAGATTTCGCTCAGGAGCAATGCGAAAGTTCGCGTTCGCTCCATTGACTGAGGCAGTCTTGATCTCAGCTTTGGAACTTATGCGGAAGCTGACGGTCGAGCCTGAGCCGCGGCCTACGTTCCGCAAAGTTAAGGTGGCACGCGCGTTAAGAAAACGATCATTGCCCAGTCCGCTGACTGCAATATCGAAGTTCGTAACCTGCCATACGGCCCGCAAGTCATCCTGGGCCCGCGCCGCCGGAGAAAAAAGAACCAGCACGAAGATGCAAAGAAGAGGGCGTTGAAGGATTCTCATGAGATAAAAAGCGCGTTAACAGTAAACCGCGAACTAGCGTTTACGGTTCACGGTTCACAGTTCACAGTTTACGATTTCGGTTGTGATCAACGAGCGCGTGAATGTCCCGAAGCATTTTTAGTAAAGGACCCATGCGGTCAAGCGGCAGCATGTTTGGCCCATCTGACGGCGCTTGTTCAGGATGATCGTGCACCTCCATGAACACCGCATCAACTCCGCAAGCTACACCCGCGCGCGCGAGCGGTTCGATGTACTGTGACAAACCCCCGGTTGCATGCCCCAGGCCTCCGGGAAGCTGCAATGAATGGGTCACATCGTAAACGATCGGAACCCCAAATTCGCGCATGATGGGAAACGAACGCATGTCCACAACAAGGTTGTTATAACCGAAACTAACGCCGCGCTCAGTCAAGAGAAGTTTCTCGCAACCGGCATTTTGGGCTTTTTCGATTATATTGCGCGCATCCTGCGGCGCCAGGAACTGACCCTTTTTTACATTCACGGCCCGGCCCGAGCGCGACGCTGCCACGATGAGGTCAGTCTGCCGCGAAAGAAAAGCCGGAATCTGCAGCACATCCGCCACCGCGGCCACAGCTTCGATCTGCGAGACGTCGTGGACATCGGTAAGCACCGGGACCTTCAAATCAGCTTTGACGCACCTTAATACTTCAAGTCCCGCTTCCATCCCCAGGCCGCGAAAGCTTTTCACTGAAGAACGATTCGCTTTATCGAAAGACGACTTGAAAACAAAATCGAGCCCGGCATCCTGCGCTCGCGAGGCGCATTCCCGCGCCATCATCAACGCGTGCTCTTCGGATTCAATGACGCATGGACCGGCTATTACGGTCAGGCGCCCATCGCCGAATGTCGCGTTGCCAACCTTGAAAGGCTTTGTCTTCAGTGACTCGTCCATCTCAACTGTAAATGACGACTTCGAAATGATCTGACGGCGTTTAGAGAACGATCTGTGAAGTTACAGGGGCAGAAGGAAAACGTCCAGCCAGATTAAGAGGAGCAGCGAGTCTTGAGCTTGGTTACCTTGGCGGGCCTCAGAGCTTTGCCCTGTTGGCAAATGCTGACTTCCACGATGGTGCCGGTTACCCGGTAAGCCGTGCCGACTTGTAAATTGCTGCCCGACACGATGCTGTACTTCTGATTGCCTTTAAAGGGCTTCAACACCAAACACTCGACACCTTCCCGCACACAGCCGCTGACCGTGATGGTCTGTTCCTGGCCGTGTGCTCTTCGCGATTTGTTCTTGTGGCCACGAGCCAAGCCGGCGCCGGCAAAGAGGAAGAGACATAAGACTGTAGAGATGAACCTTTTCATGATGAAGCCTCCGTTCAAAAGGTGAGTCTGGAAAACTATTCAAAGCGATCCTAGACTGCGTTGGATGCGAAAGCAAGGCTCTCCCCTTGCCTATTCCTTTACGCTTTCATACATGTTTGCGAACGGTCAGATACACGCTTTACGCAGTAGTCCAAAGAGGTTTCAGTTTGCGCGACAAAGAGCGGATCTAAAACGGTTTCTTAAGAATTTTTTTGACCTTGCTGAACGCCGCACCCAGCTTTGATTGCTTTTCCTTCCTGGGAGTGGGTTCCTTCCTGGGATTGCGCGCAGTCTTGTCCGGACTACTTGCCGGAGAAGGTGAAGGCGAAGGCGATGCTTGTGGTGTCGGCGTTGTAGCCGCTGTGGCATTTGTATTGTTGACTCCGGAGGAAATCCATCCGCGGCGGTGGGCCACAAACGCAAGGCCCAGAGCCAGAAGGACCAGCAACACAGCGCCAATCAACACCGGTCGCTTCCCTGCCCTTAATCTTTCGGCCGATTGCCCGTTCATTGGCACAGTGACCCGGGGAAACTCAGGACTCTTCTGACCACCTGGCGTGGTAGACGCGGAGGCAGATTTGGTCATGACCAGAGGAACTGATCCAGCACTTCGCGAGCCACTGTTCAGCACGGTTGTCTCGCTCGCGGCAGTCGCGGTGGCGCGGTTTTGACGCAGCCGTTCGAGATCTACTACCAGCCGTCCGGAAGGACTCTCTGTTCCCGCATTGCGAAGCGTCTCCAGGCTGGGCGCACTCAATATGCCCGAGTGTTCCAGTCCCAGCCGCTCAGCGGTATCAAACAGCTCGCGATGAAACTCCTCGGCGTTTGCCGGCCGATGACCCGGATTTTTTTCCAATGCGTGCAGCACCACGCCTTCGATTGCCGGTGGAACCGTGGCCACGATCTCGCTGGGCGGTCGCGGGGGCGCTGAAGAGTGCTTCATCGCCACCGCAAGAGGAGTTGAGCCAATAAAAGGAGTTATGCCGGTCAGCATTTCATAAAGGATGATTCCAAGACTATAAACGTCGGACGCGGGCGTTAACTGAGCGCCATCGCATTGTTCGGGCGACATGTAGCGCGGCGTGCCGATCATGACGCCCACCTGGGTCAGCGTCATGTGATCGTCCTCTTCAAGCGCTTCAGCAGCGAGCTTGGCAATCCCAAAGTCCAGGACCTTAACAGAAGCAGGCGCGTTGGGGCGCTGCACCACGAAAATGTTCGCGGGCTTTAGATCGCGATGGATGATCCCTGCTTCGTGGGCGGCGCCGACAGCAGCCGAGATTTGCAGCATCAGGGAGACGGCACGGGCCGTGTCCAGCGGGGCGTCGTGGGCCAGCACATCCCGCAGAGTGCGACCTTCAAGCAGCTCCATCACGATGTAAACGTGACCGTCGGCCGTCGTGCCAAAGTCAGTTACGGTAACTGCGTTTGCGTGCTGCAATCGCCCGGCAGCGCGCGCTTCGCGGCGAAATCGGATCTGGGCGGCTTCGTCCTCGACGAAGCGCGAACTCAGCACCTTAATTGCCACGGGACGATCTATCAAAAGATGGGTCGCGCGATAGACCGTGCCCATACCACCGACGCCCAGCTTCTCGTCCAGCCGGTACTTGTCATCAAACGTGCGGCCGATCATCGGATCGATTGGTACTGCAACCGCGATGGTTGCATCGGCTTGCAACGGCGTTTGATCCAGCGGGCAGACCCGCTCGCTGTGCGCGTACTGCCGTCCGCATTGAGGGCAATGAAGCATGAGTCGTCTGAGTTCCGGAGAGCGAGAGCATTATGGCCTAAACGGAAGCGTGAGTGTTAGCGAGGCGGAGTGACGCCTGAGGCGAAACGTCAAAGGTGCATTGTGAAAACGTGCGTCAACGCTGCAGGAATAGGTCAGGATGCGGCGAAGCATTTTGCAACCCGCAGGGTTGTCAGATAGTAGCCGGTGGTCGTAGCGCAGCGGAGACCACCGGAACGATTGGAAAAAATGAGCACCCCGGAGGGGTGCCAGACCGCCGTTCACAAGAGGTATTTCTCGTCGTAAGTTATCCCCGCCTTCGCAAGCAGCTCCTTCAACTCGTCGACAAATGAATACCTGCGATGGTGCTCTTCCTGGTTTTCAATATACCTTCTCACGGCCTTGATCGCCGAAGGGCTCACTGTAAATGCCGCGTAGCCTTCTTGCCACTTAAAGCTTCGATCGAAATTCTCTTTTACCCAATTGGTCGAGTCCTTTTTCAAATCTCGCAACACATCAGCAATGCGATGCGTTGGACGCAAACTCGCCAACAAGTGGACGTGATCTGTTACGCCTCCTACCGTTTCTGGTACACCATTCATTCCCTTGATGATACCCCCCAAATAAGAATGCAGTCGCGGCCCCCATTCTGTACGGATGGATGGTCGCCGTGCCTTGGTCGAAAAGACAATGTGATAGTGCAAGCTGAAGAAAGTTGAGCCCACCGTGATACCTCCATCTCGCACCCCTTTCAGGGTGCTGGATCAATTCTTCGAATCGGATCCGGTGGTTTTCGCTTCGCTGCGACCACCGGCTACTGTCTGGCAGCCTTCCAGGCTGCGAGAGATTACGCGCCTTCACCGCGTAAGATACTTCGCGCTGGGGCATCGCACCAGACCGTTGTAGTAGTCGCCTTAGATGCGGAGATAACAGAAGTCAGGCATGCACGAGCCAACTGCGTAGCACTAGTTTTCGCTGGCGATTGCCGCGCGCTCATGGGCGGGGAATTCAGTCTCTTTGATCTTTTCGACAGTGGTCTCGTTGCGCAGGCGGTTTTCGAAAGCGGCGCGAACGAACGAGGCAAAAAGCGGGTGGGGATCGAGCGGCCTGGATTTGTATTCAGGATGAAACTGGCAAGCTAAGAACCATGGATGCACTTCGCGCGAAAGTTCAATGATCTCCACGAATTTTTCGTCCGGTGAAATGCCGCTAAAGACGAAGCCTTCGCGCTCGAGAGATGCGCGAAACTCGGGATTGAATTCATAACGGTGCCGGTGCCGCTCACTGATTTCCGCGGCGCCGCCGTAGACATCGCGCGCCAGCGATCCTTCGGCCAGCAGGCAGGGCCAGGCGCCAAGACGCATAGTACCGCCCAACTCCTCCACGTCAACCAGATCGCGCAGCTTGAAAATGACAGGATGTGGCGTGTTCAAATCGAACTCAGTGGAGTCGGCGTCCTTAAGCTCACAAACATTGCGCGCATACTCGACGCAAGCGGTCTGCATCCCCAGGCAAATACCAAAATAGGGAGTGCTGGTTCGTCGGGCATACGAAATCGCGCGAATCATCCCCTCAACGCCGCGCTTGCCAAAGCCCCCGGGAACGAGGATGGCGTCAAAGTCGCGGAGCCGCGATTCGTAATCGTCTTCCATCAATTCTTCGGATTCAATCCACTTCACGTTGACGCGCAGATTGTTGCCCACGCCGCCGTGCGTTAGCGCCTCACGAAGCGATTTATACGAATCCTCCAGCTCAACGTATTTGCCGACGATGGCGATCGAAGTTTCTCCCCCTGACGGTTCGCGAACTGTTGCCACCAGTTTGCGCCATTGCGACAGGTCCGTAGCTGCGGCCTGCTCCCCGAGCTGCAGCGCTGAAACAATCAATTCATCCAGGCCCTGGTCGTGGAAGGCCAGCGGCACTTCGTAGATGGTATCCACATCCTGTGCCGTTATCACCGCTGAATCCTTAACGTTACAGAAGAGGGCGATTTTGGATCGCAAGTCTTGCGACAGTGGACGGTCGGAACGACAGAGTAGAATGTCTGGAGCAATTCCTATCTCGCGAAGCTCGCGCACCGAGTGCTGCGTCGGCTTTGTCTTAAGTTCCCCGGCGGCAGCGATAAATGGCACCAGTGTCACGTGAACGTACAGCGTATTGCCGGTGCCTTCTTCATTACCCATTTGCCGAATGGCTTCCAGAAATGGCAGCGATTCAATGTCGCCCACTGTGCCGCCAATCTCGACGATTACGACATCAACGTCATTGTTATCGGCGACGCCGCGCACAGCTTCCTTGATCTCATTTGTGACGTGGGGAATTACTTGAATCGTCTTGCCCAGGTAATCACCGCGGCGTTCCTTTTCAATAACTGAAAGGTAGATTCGTCCGGTGGTCCAGTTGTTCGCCTGCGAAAGGTGCGCGTGAGTGAAACGTTCGTAATGGCCCAGATCGAGATCGGTTTCCGCACCATCGTCAGTAACGAAGACCTCGCCATGTTGAAAAGGCGACATCGTACCGGGATCGACGTTGATGTAGGGGTCAAGCTTGATCAGTGCGACCCGCAGGCCGCGCGCTTCCAGCAGGCAGCCGATAGAAGAAGCAGCCAGGCCCTTACCCAAACTGGAAACCACACCGCCGGTGACGAAAATGTATTTAGGCATCGTTGTCTCCTCAATTAGTTTCGTAACCCTCTACTACCACACCCCCAACTTACGGTCGGGTTACTGCTCCGCTGCTTCCTGTCTACTGTCTGCTTCCCTGGTCCCGCTTCGGGAGGTTCACCCGAGCTCTGTTCACCATCGAAACGTCCTTGTCTCAACTCCTCCTGTGCGGCGACTGCCTTCGCAACTCCGGGCTCGAGAATCTTCTGCAGTCCAACAACTCCGGCGCTCAGCGAGCTCGGCGCCTCTCTCGCCCTCTTCTCAAACTCTTCAACTGTCACATCATAAGGCCTGCTCAACATCGCTACGGCAAAGACCCCAATCAACACAAGCGCCACAATAATTCCCAATCCTATCCAATCGCTTGTGTTGCCGAACAACAAACTCATTATCTTGCCGTCATCGTCACTTCCGACTCCATGATTGCGCGCACGCGCTCAAGATCCTCAATCGTGTCCACGCCTATCGAGCGGGAAGCTGCTGCGACAACCTTGATCGTCGCGCCATGCTCGAGGGCGCGCAATTGTTCCAGCCCTTCCGCACGCTCCAGCGCGGACTGAGGCCAGGAAGTGTATTTCAGCAAAAAATCCCGGCGATAAACATACAGCCCGGTGTGTTTGCGAAAACAGGCAAGCAGATCCTCCTCGTTCTCCAAAGCCGCTTCCAGGCTTCCATGCCTCCGCACGGCTTCGTGCTGATAAGGAATAGGCGCACGCGAAAAATATAGAGCGCGGCCGTTTTCATCGATGACAACCTTTACTACTGCGGGATTGCTGACGTCGGCTCGATCACTGATCGGTTCACACGTGGTTGCGATTTCCACTTTGCCTGTATCAGTTTCCGTTAAGGCTTCAATCGCGCGATCGATTGTTTGCGGGGATATCAATGGCTCATCACCCTGGACGTTGACGATTATCTCTGCGTCAGGAAGCGAGTGGGCTACTTCCGCAACGCGGTCCGTGCCGCTCGCGTGATCGCTTCCGGTCATCCTAGCCTCGAACCCGGCGTGGGTAACCGCCTCGAGGATTCGCCGGTCATCAGTCGCCACGATGGCGCGAGCTACGTGGCGTGCCGCCAGGGCGCGCTCCACCACCCATAAAACCAAAGGCCTGCCCACAATCGGCAACAAAGGCTTGCCGGGGAGACGCGTCGATTTGTACCGAGCGGGGATGATTGCGATTGCTTTTGTGGCGGGATTTGCGCCCGTGTAATTCACGGAACAACACCATAACGCTGGGTGAGGCAGGTGTCAATCAAATGCTCCCCGATGAAAGAAATCAAAACAAAAGAGGCCGCCGGCAAATGAAGGCGACCTCTCTTAAGCGACTGGCGAGCCAGCGAAAATATGCTATCCGATTACTGGAGTACGAACACATCATCCCCGATAGGCTGGTTGAGCTTTACATCCTTAACCTTATATTCGGCGAAAAAAGCTCCCTGCGTCATTTCAAGACGTTGGGTGAAACTATAGGCGATGAGCACGCCCTCCAGCTCCTTCATTGTCTTGTTCTCCACGCCGAAGGTGAAGCCTTTGTACGGACTGAGGTAGGTCATAACTCGGCCAGACACAGCATCGATGTAAAAGTCGGTGGTGTTGCCCTCGGCATCGACGATGCGAAAGCCGCGCTGTTTCTTTTTGTCTGGTAGTGCGGTTACCTTGTAGCCTGGCTGATCGAACTTGGCGAGCACGGCCAAGCCAAACTTACTTGCCGGCGGCATCTCAACTCCCGGAATCGAGCTGTACGACTGCTGACCATCGAAGACCTGCTTGAAACTAATTGCCGGGGGGGCCGAAATATCGATGCGGACACGATCACCAGCTACAACGATGGCGAACTTGCCAGGAATCGATTGCGCCGAGTTAGGTGGATACAGGTCCACGCTACCAATCAGCACCATGCTCTTCAGGTTTTTGAATTTGTCGCCTCCCTGGGCCGCGAGGGCAGCGCGCGCCAGATCCAGCGGCTGGCTGGTGGCCGTAATCGCGGCTGTCGCTACTGCTGGAACCGTCGCAGCAGGTTTTCCACCATCGGGCTGAACTCCCTTGGGATCCTGAGAGTACGAAACAACTGCGGCGCCCGCGATCAGGCAAAGCGCCATACCTAACGTGGCAAGCTCTTTTTTCATAGGATTACCCCTTTTGTTAATTCACGTTCCCGATGTCCGCACGCGGGAACCAGTTTAGAAATTGAATCGAACTTGAGCGCTGATGCGTCGATTTCCAGCGCCGGCCCCACCGCCTGGTCCACCGCCGAAGCCCCCGAATGAAGCGAGGCCAAGAGACTGCCCGAACAGCGGCGAAGACAAATTGCCCACCGGCGGAGTTAGATTCACGTTGTTCAAGATGTTCTGAAAGTTAATCGACAGCGTTAGGTTGTAACGCTTCTCCGCAGCGCCGCCACCGCCAAAGCCTCCCGGGCCTACTCCGGGAATACCGCCGCCGCCGCGTCCCTGCGCTCCGCCTCCGCCAATGCCACCTATACCTCCGGACGGACCGATCGGAGTGCGCCCTCCGCCACCACGGCCGCCTTCCGGGCCACCGCCTCGATTCCCGCCCTGGCGATTGCCACCCTGGGCGTTCGTAGATGCCGCGCTTCCGGCCTTATGAACGTCAACGAAGCTCCACGTTCGGCTTACGCGCAGGTTGGCGGAAAAGAAACTGGGGCCCCGACCGTAGTTCCGCGGGATGATTTGCTCGCCGGGCAACGGGACGAGGTTGAATCTCCCAAACGCCGTGCACCGTATGTTTGCGCTGGCGCAATTTGCATCAGCGGCAGCAAAGCTCGGCCGTTCCGTCAGCACGCGATCAAGATTCTGATCCAGTCCCGTAACAATATTAAAAGGAGGACCGGACGAAGCGATGATAAACGGGTTAAGCGTAAACTTGCCCCAAGGCACATTGATAGTCCCGCTCAGGTTGAATCGATGACGCACGTCGCCGGCGCCGCGACCAAATTCTCCCGTCAGGTCGTAAGAATTCGCGGGAAACAACCCGGATCCCTGACCGTCAGTATCGTTCGTGGTTCGGCTATAAACGTAGCTGCCGTTGAGTGCTATCACCTTGTTGAGCCGGTTATTGAATCCGATGAAAAACTGGTTCTGGTTGAATCTGCCGCTCGATTCATACCGGTAAATGTCTCCTAACGCCGGGTTGGGTCGAATACCCTGCGGCGTCGCCGCGGTTATCGTGCCGGGCAGTGGAGCGTTGATGTCGCGGGCCCGAATTACGTGCTGAATGTGTACTGAGAAAATACCCAGGAACATCGTAGTTTTGTAAGGCAACTGATGCTCGATCTGAGTTCCGGCAAGGTACAGGACCGGGGCTCGTAGATCGGGTGACACCCGCCAGGTAGTTACCCGACCGGAAGCACTAAGTGCGCTTACCGGCGGCAAGGCCGGAAAATTATCCAGCACCGTAGGAGGTGGAGGTACGAAAACGCCGTTAACAAAGAGGGGGGTTTCCGAAAGCTGGAATTGCTGCTGGTTGACACCGTTGAAGCGATTAGCCTGAAGTGTCTGGCCCTCACCGAAGCGATTGAAGAAAACTCCGACACCACCACGCACCACCGTCTTCGGCGGCTTAGCGCTGTTGCCGGCGCCCGGCGACCATGCCGCCGCCAGCCGAGGAGCAAAATTGAATTTACTGCTGATGTTAGTCTGGTTTTCATAACGCAGTCCGAAGCTAACGGTGAGGTTAGGCTTCAGCCGCCAGTCATCCTGCGCGTAGACACCAACATCGATCTGCTTTACGCTCGCCTCCGGATTACCGGAATTAATGCTGAACTGCGAAGCGCCGCCGCCGAGGGCGCGGATCTGTTGACCGGTAAGGCCCTGACTCTGAAACAGCAGAGTGCGCCGATAACGTTCGATGCTGGTCAGCAGGACCGGTACGGGGTTGCCGTTAACGAGAACCAGATTGTTGTTCGCATCAAGCTGCGGACCAAAGCCGCCATTAAAAGAATAGGTGCCGCCGAAATTGTTCGGGTTGATGTCCTTGATATTCACACCGCGTATTCGGCCACCGAACTTGATGGCATGCTGGTTCTTCTGCCACGAAGTAAAGTTTTGCAGCTCCCAGCGAGTGTCGCTGTTTACCACGTGTCCGACTTGAGAACCGCCCCCAACAAATGCGGAGCTGACGCTGATTGTCGGTCTGGTGTTGTTTCCCAGACTTTCGGAATTCTGACGTGAAAACTGGAAACGCGTTTCGTTAATCATTGTCGGACCAAGCACAGCCGTTTCTGTTAGTTGCAGCGTGTGCTGGGTGAAACTCGAATCGTACGCGCGCTCAGGCAGTGAAAAAGCAGTGACGCCATTGTTCTGTGTTTTTGAATGGTTCAGGCTGTAGCGCGCAATCAGTGTGTTCTTGTCGTTTAGCGCATAGTCCACCCGCGGGCTGAAGGTCGTCACCCGCCTTGGCACAACTACTCCTTGGCCAAACTGCACGATGTTGAAGTTGGAATCCAGAATCGTGGCCTTGACCAGCTCGTTATCATCCGTTTCACGCCGCTCTAGATCAAAGAAGTAGGAAGCCTTGTTCTTGATCAATGGCCCACTCAGGTTTCCACCATACTGACGCAACTGATATGGAGGCCGCTTAGGCGAGTTAGTGGAAAAGGGATTGCGCGAATTCAAACTTTCGTCGTTAAAGTTAAAAGAGGCGCTGCCACGGAGCTTGTCTGTCCCCGGCTTCGTCAAGATATTGATACCGCCCGAAGGGCGATCGTTTTCAGCGGCGAATGGATTCTGATTGATCCGAATTTCGCGAATGGATTCTTTCGGAGGCATCCGTCCTCCGGAAAACCCATCGATAGTAATTGTTCCGCCATTGGGTCCCATTGACGGTCCCGCCAATGCTTGTAACGCCGCAGCCAGCTCATCCGGATCGTCAGGCAGTGCATCCAGGTCCTTGCCAGTCAGCACTTGCTGATTTGCGTTATTCGTGGGCTCAGTGCTTACCGGCTGCTCGGCAGCCACAGTTACCTTCTGCTCTTCAATCGTTACCTTGAGGGTCAGATTCAAAGACTGGCGTTGGCCGGCCGCAAGTTGCACGTCCGAGGGTTCAGACACAGCAAAGCCTTTAGCCGCACCTATGACGGTGTATTTCCCCGGGACCAGGCCGCTGAACGTGTACACGCCTTCATTGTTCGTAGTAGCGGTTTTTGCTGTGCCCGACGCATCTGTCAAAGTAACGGTGGCGCCGACGATTGCCGCGCCAAATTCATCCACTACAAGCCCGCGCAAACTACCTCGCCCTTGTTGCGCGAAGCTTATTGATGTGAAGAGAGCCAGCGCCAGCAGCACGGTCAGGCTTCTCAACAAAGAATTTGAAATTGGTTTCATGATGATAGCTATGTCTAACTGCAATTGATCTGAAGAGCGGGAAAGCGCAAACGACAAAGATCACTCCAAATGGATGCCGGTGACTGTTCATCGCTCATTAATGATCCTTCGCCGCTCCAAATAATTTACGGCCCAATGCCTCCAAAGAATCCGATTCCGGCGCCCCCCACATTTGCCCCCGGACTGGCGCCGGCAGGCTGTCCCGCCTGCTGTTGTCTGGCGGCCAGAAGATTGAGCAATGTGTCGGCGCCAGTCACAAGTGTGATTGCCGTCAAGCGCGAAGGATCGGCCCCAGTCGTGCTGGAAACGATAATTGTGTCGCCCACCTTCAAGTCAGCCAAAGATATTGTTGGCAACTGTTCCAGCATGGCTTGAATATTCATGCCGCCACCGCCTGCGCGCGGCCCGTTACCCGGGCCGGTGCCCGCGCCTTGCGGTCGCCCTTCCGGTTGGGCGGACGGATTTCCCTGCGCCCCAGCGGCGCCGGGGCCTCCGGGGGCTCTACCGCCGCCACCTCCCATCGCCATCATCATTCCGATGTCCTGCGGAAAACGACGCAGTACAGCATCTTGCTTGATGACCACCGTCAGCGGTTGCTTGGTTTGCAAATCATTGATCTTAACTTCGCCGGTCGCCGCATCGATTGCCGTCACCACACCACCGACCGTGCGAAACGAACCGGTCACTACTTTCTCCGCCGTAAAGTGGGTTCCGTCCGCGCTTCTTTCACCAAGAGCCCGCAGTTGGTCGCCAACCTTCAGCTGTGGCAGCGAACTAGGCTTAGCATCACTAAACCTGATCGAATCCGGAGCGTAGCGCAGCATCTTAACGTTGTCCGTCACCGGAATGATCACCGGCTGCGGCCCCATCATCGAGCGAAAGGTAATTGTGATTTCCTTTGACGCGGGATTCAAAGCGCTGATGGTTCCAAAAATGCCGCGCTGTCGCCATTCGGCGCGCTCTTTGTCCTGCTTCTTCGCGATATCTGATTGGCTGACGATAAACAACTGTTGTGCGGGCACTGATTTACGATCTTCTGATACCCTGCCTCGCGCATAGAGTCCATCGCCAACCGCGATGTCGGTCAAAGTAATTTTGACTGCCTTGGTGCGATCCATCTCGCCCGGCGGCATGCGCTCATAGGTGGTCTTTTCGCTGAGTTTCACCGTGACGACCGAACCCTTGTCGGTCTTGACAGTCATTTGCCCGGCGGGCCCATTTACCTCTGCTACCTTGCCGTAAACACCTGTGCCGGTAATCGCGGGATCACTGCTTTGCGCCTGGCTGCCCGGCGCCGAATTCGCCGGGGTCGTAGCCGCTGAAGCTTGGGGCGTTTGAGCAAATCCGGCGGTGCTAATAACGATTACAGTAAACGCACAAATAATTACTCTCGTCATTTTTCCTGTATTCCTTTTCTTAACATGTTGCCAGGGCCGGGTCTGGCACTTTTCTTGATTCGATATGTTCGGCTGATTTCACCGGGAAACAGTCTCTATTGTTACGCACGAGCAGGGAGGAATGTTCTAAATAAACTCACTAGATCGTGCGGTTTCCGGTTCCCGCGCGAGTTAGCATAGATTCGAAATCAGTGCGCCCGGTTGCAAGAAAGATGCGCAACCTAAATATTTAATCGGAAAGACAGCGGCTAGCGCTTGCACGCCCGGCGAAGCGTAAAGTTCCCGCAAATTTGCCCCGCAACCTTCCTTACGGACTCCTTCATCAGTTAGACGTCCCGTAGACCCGATTTGTTAGCAAGACTTGTGAGGATTTGGGAGGGGAAAACGGCCAGTCATGCGCTTTCCGGCCGCTTCCACGTCATTCGGTAGCGTGCGGTCAGAACCAATCCGAGGCTTATGATTAGCATGCCTCCAACCACCACTGGCCAAATGTAGGGTAGCGAAGAAACGAATATCCAGAAGCTGACACCCAGTAGCAGGGCAATGGACTCCGACTGTGCCCTTTTTGCAAAAAGTCGCCGTTGCAACCATCTTCCTGTGGCCGCGAAAATGACAACGCGTCCAAACAGGGTTGCAACAATTAAGAGCAGCAGCGCCATTATTCCGACTAATACGCTGACGGGCGTAGGTAACAACCAGAGGCAGAAAAACACTCCGGGGCCAATTACTATTGCGCCAAGTACTCCTATGATAGCCACACGCAAGCTGGTTAGCTGCAGCCGAGTCATCGCGCGGCTGACGGTACTGGGCATGGCAGCCGTCACAGCGAGCGAAACGACAAACCAGAAGAGCACCGCCAGCAGCCGAAGACCAAGAAAGACCGGCGACAATTGCGGGCTCAATAGTGTCGAAGGTTGTCGCATGGTCTTTCGCAGTTCGTCTTCGTAACCCGCATACATGATTGTCACTTTCTGCGGGTCACGAGCGGGGGCCACCTTTCCGTGGTGATACGTGCCGCCTATCACAATCACATCTCCGCCAATACGCGAGCCCTCTCGCTGAATAACTGAACCTCCAACCGTCGCGACGTCACCTTCAACAGTGCCTTCGACGAAGACATCACCGCCGAAGGCCATCGCGCCCTGCTTCACAGTTCCGGTGATTCTGAGTGACCGGCCCATGCCAAACACGGTGCTGTCAGTAACCCCATCTATCACCAGCGCCGACTTGTCATCGGGCCGGTCTTCCGGGTTTGTCTGCGCCCGAATCCCGCCAACCGCCAAAAGCAGAAGGAACACAGACACGGCTATCTTTAGCGCAATGGGATTGGCAGACAGTTGGGAGGGTTGTTCGAGCGAGACTTCACTCACAATCATTGACTGAAATACGTGAATGTTGGGTGACCTCTATTCAGCGATTTGTGCGCGGTGGTAGCGGGCAATAAAACGCGGAAGCAATGCGATGGCCGTCACAAAGAGGAGCAGAATGAAGAATCCGAGCAGGTGCGACTCGAACACGAAGCTGCGCGTCAACATCCGAAAGATAATCGTTAGTCCGGTGCCGGCTTGATATACGGCGTCCCAGAGGAAATTGAAAAAGCCCTGAAGACGCGAAGCAAGTGTGCGCGCTGGTCCCCACACCATCTCGCCAGACGCAGCGCCGATCAGCGCAAAAGATGCTATAGCCAATATCAGACTGACGCGCAGGGCTTGTCGTCTTTCGGAGCGATCACGCATGCCTCCCATATGGCTCTCAGCGTGCGCGGCAATGACTTGCGCAAAGTTAAGCGGCAAAGTCATGGCCTGCGTTTCGTTGAGCGCAACATCAAGCTCGCAAAGCAATTGACGTTGCCTCAGCAGCTCCGCCGCACAGCCATCACAACCCCTGTAATGTTGTTCGAATAACTCGCGCGCGGAGTCGTCGAGCTCGCCGTCGAGATACGCGGCGACGTCCTCTGCCGGGCATTGATGTTTGTCAGTATCGAAGATGCTCATATGATCCGTCGTCGCCTGGGCCAGAGGTTCAGTTGCCCGTAATCCCTCGTTGGACGAACTGCTGGCGCATCACTTCACGCGCCCGAAACAATCGGTTCTTCACGGTCCCCAGTGGCAGTCCCGTTACTTCCACAATTTCGTCATAGCTGAGGTCGTGAGAATGCCGCAGCAGGATCAGTTCCTTGTACGGCGCCGGCAGCTTTTGCACTACCGCTTCAATTTCCGCGCGCCGCTCTTTCTTTTCGCTCTCCTGCTCGGGCGTCAGCCGGCCACTATCGATTGGGATTTCGCGCTGATCGGAATCCCCGCTGACGATGGCCTGCTCGCGCACGGCGTGACGGCGCAGGTGATCTACCGCGGCGTTGTGGGCAATTTTGTAAATCCAGGTCGAGAACTTGAACTCGGGACGGTAGCGCGCCAGTGACTTATAGACCTTGATGAAGACCTCTTGCGTCAGATCGAGCGCGACTTCGTAGTTGCCCACCATGCGATAGACGTATGCGCTGATTGGCCGCTGGTAGCGGCGCACGAGTTCTTCAAAGCCATCTTCGCGACCGGCTATGGCACTGGACACCAGTTCGCCATCCCCCAGCCCGCTATAGTTCTTCGATGGAATTAGGGACGCAGTCATTTCCATGATGCTCCGTTGGTACGCCGCTGGATCAGCAAAAGTTTCAGTAGGACAGGCATTCCTGCCTGTCTTCCCGTCTTGATGCCGATTCCGCTTCCTACTACTGAAAGGTCAGAATGAACCCATTATTGCGACCACGCAAGAGTAGCCAGCCCGGCCGGTGCAGCAATCCGGTCGAAACTAAAATCTCCTTCGGGCAAAGTCAGGCCCACGTCAGCCGCGTTCAAAGCGCGAATACTGCTGCCCAGAGTCTCATTCACGATCTCCGCGACGCGGGTCTTGCTCATGCCCTCGCCCACAACTAGAAGTCGATCTATCGAAGGGGCTTCAACCGCGGGGCCATCACTTCCTGCGCGATCTCGATAAAAGAGCAACACGCGATAAAGCTCGTCATCACAGTCGTCAGGCTCGCATAAGACCGATCTCATGATCAGCGGTTGATTATCGCGCAACAATACAGTGGTGAAGCCCTGTTCGTGCGACGTCAGCAGCAGTGCATCTCCGCGATTGCCGTTTCTCACCAACCAGCGTTCTTCGCCCACGTGTCTTGGCAAAACCAACCCCGCTCGCCAGCCCAGGGCCGTAAAAACCGTCTCGTATTCCTGGAGCACGGATGTTCGGACGCCGGTGGCAACATAGCGCGCCCTGCCCTGCGGATCGGGCGCCAATCGTTCGCGGGCAACGCTGAGCTCCCTTACGGAAACGCCAAAGCCACGCTCCAACTTCCACTCGAGAACTTCTTCTAGCTCGCGGCGCGATGCTAAGGCACTCTCCAGATTCAAAATTATCGTTCGGGCAGCAGACTCTGGCAGCGCTACCGACCATTTGCGCTGACGCAGCAGTCCGGCACTGGTCACCAGTTCCGACAAAGCTTCGACCAGCGCGGCAGGATCCGCGACGTTGGGTTCGTCGAAGCTCGGACTTACGAGATCCGGCGCGAGGGTGATCGTCGCTGCGCGACGCAATGCGAAACCCTGGCGGCGGCGTTCCAGTTGCACCACAGAAGCGGAGCCTTTTTCCAGGCCCAGGGCCGTCGCCGGAAATCGCGGGGCTACAAGCTTGTTAAGGGGGTTCGCCATTCTGGATTTTGTTCTTTGATTTTTGATCTTTGTACTTTGATTTTGATTGCGCATGTGCTACCGAAGTCCCGACCAGTACCTCGTGAAGGTCAAAAAACCAAAGTTCAAAGATCAAAACACAAAGATCAAAAAGCCGCGGCTACCATTCACTATATGGCCGTCCATCCGTTCCCACATCAGTAGATTTGCTGTGAACGTCTACGATACCCTCTCCGCCCTCGACTGAGCTCGGGTCCTCGCCGGGCACCGCATCCCAGGCTTTCTCCTGCGTCATCGGATCTTCCGGAATTTCACGCATGTAGCCGCCGCTTATAAGGTCCTCAAGCTGCTGCGGCAACTTGCCCTTATCGGCTGCGTACTGATCAATCATTTTTCTCATCTGGAACAGGTCGTCACGCAACACCGTCTCCCGCGCATGGACGACAGTCTTCTGATACTGCGGCAATGCAACCGCAGCCAGTATGATGATGATCGAAATCACGATCATCAACTCCAGCAGCGTAAAACCGTTCGATTTCGAATTGCGGATTGCGGATTGCGGATTGAAACGCAAATCAGCTCTTCTTGAATCCAAAATCCGAAATCCGAAATTCGAAATCGCCTTACCAGTCACTATACTTCTCTCCGTTCAGCGCCGTCTCCTTCGACATTGAATGCACGTCAAAGACGTTCTCGCCACCCCACGAATTTGAACCCGGCCGATCGTAGCAGGAGCGCAGATCCCACTTGGCTTCACCCGTCATGGGATCGATTGGAATCGCGCGCAGGTAAACTTTCTTCTTCGCAGTTGCTTGCTCGCTGCCGACGTCCGTGGCATTAACATTCAGATTGCCTCTTCCACCCAATGCACCAGTAGCAAAAGGCAACACATCAACGCCCTTGATCAGCGTCTCGAGGTCGGGGGGGTAACGATCCGGATTATCAACTGTGAAGATTGTCTGGTCGCTGATGTAAACACGTATGCGCGGATCGGCGGAAGTTGCACCAGTTCCTGACGGCGTTCCTCTTCCGCTGCCGCCCGCTCCGCCACTGCCAGTGCCAGTGCCAGTGCCGGGGCTCACTAGCGGGGCAGCTATAGCCTCGCGGTGAAATTGATCGATGGCGCTGCGTATCTCGCGTAGAGTCTCCCGCAGTTGCTGCTCCTTCTGACGCTTCACCGACACCTTCATTAGTGGGATGACACCCAGAGTGAGGATCGTGAGCACAGTGATCGTTATCACTAATTCCAGAAGTGTGAAACCACGAGAAGGGGGACGGGACGGGGAGATAGGGAGACGGGGAGACTCTGAGAAAAGATTCTCCGCTATCCCTCGTCGCGTTCCTATGTCTCCCTGTCTCCCCATCTCCCTGTCTCCCTGTCCGCATCCTTCGGGCTACTGCTTCACTGTTAGATGGCTTTGGCCAATTTGCACCATCAGGCTGCGGCCGTCCGCGGCCACGAGGTGAACGTTCCCCGGGTCAAGCGTAAATGCGCTGTCCCCCGCGCACAGAGCTTCCACGTCGAGTTGCAGCAGCACTCCTTGCCCCGTCATGGCCTGCGAGCCGGCCCCGGGCGCAATCGACACCAGAAGCATTCCCTTGTCGTCGACGGACCGGATGATTACTGGTGGGGTCTTAGCTTCCGCGAACATCGAGCCTGGCGAAACATTGTTTACCTTGATCACCTTCGGGTCGAATCGAAGCATAATCACGGCCAGGCCAAGCGGCGCATCGGCCTTCAGCTCAATAGACAAGCTGCGCTTTTCGCCGACGCCGATCTCTTCCTTCCCGAGCGCAAGATTAAGCTCGACGATGCCTGCCGCGGCCTCAGTGTCTGCCGCCTTCTCTTCCGTTGGATTTGACGAAGCGAGATTCTGCGCCATGGGAACCAGGGGTGGATTCTGGCTCGCGGTTGTCCCCGGGGATGAAACCGCTGTGGTTTGGCTACTGAAACTCTTCAAAGCAGCGGGCAAATCAGCGGGCCGCTGCACGTAGGATGGAATTGTGACAGAAGCATCGATCGGCGCCGGCGCCGGGGTATTCGCTGCCACATCTTTCTTCCCGTCAGGAACCACGAGGGGAACCGAAGCCGTATTGGCTCCAATGTTTCCCGAGGGAGTCGCCGGCGCGTTATTCGTCGCCAGCGCTTTGGGCGCTGGTACGTAAGCCGGTGGCTCGACAGCGGCATCGGGTAACTGAACGACGACATTCCTGGGAACCTGTCGCGCAGCGGAGCGGGCGGCTGCGATGGCGGCCAACTGATCTTCAGTATCAGCCTCCCGCATCATCGCCTCCAGGGAGCCCGTGGTTGGAGACTGCAAAGTTCCGCTGGGACGCATCTCTTCGTCACGCGGGGTCACCGCCGGCGCCCGCAACACTCGCGGCGTTACTGCAATGACGATGTCCACCTGGCGATCGTCGCGCGTAGGTGAGGTAAACAAACGGCCCAGCACGGGAATGAGCCCAAGCAGTGGCAGACCCTTTCGCCCGCTCGCCTGAACATCCTGCGCCACGCTCGCTAAAAGCATTGTCCGATTATTCTGTACGCGGGCCGTGCCCGTAATAGTGCGCTCAGTAAATGTCGGCGTCAGTGTGCTGGCGCCCAGGACGTCTTTGGATTCAATCGACATCTTCACCTGCACATCGAGATTGGGAAATACCTGCGGGGTAAATCTCAGTGTCAGTCCCGTGGGTTCATAGTTGATCACAGGAAAACCGCCACTGGGAAAGCCTCCCGTCGTGGCTGGCGTTCCCGTTTGCACTCCGAAAGGATAGGCCTGCGCTGTTTGCACCGGCACGCGCTGGCCGATACGTGCGGTCGATTCCTCACCGGTGAACGCGTGCACCTGGGTTGAGGCAATAAGCTTTGTATTGCTTTTGCCCTGGAATGCAGTAAGCGTGAAATTCGGAATCACCAGGGCTGCAGCCAGTGCGGTCGGAACACTGCCGGTTAGTCCACTAAGATTTACTCCACGATCGTTTCTTCGGATAGTACCGTTATCGGTAAGAATGGACACACCCGGCGAGCCGCCGATGTTGAATCCCGCCGGGTCTCCGATTTGATTGCCGAGCTGCAGGAAATCACTGCGTGAAACTTCATAGATGTTGACATCCATCACCACTTCGGCGCGGTCCTTATCAATGCTTGCGAGTAACTCGCCGATGAGCCTGACGTTCTCTGCTGTGTCACGAACAGTCAGACTGTTTGTCGCATCATCCGAAACAACAATCGATTGCGGACGACCCACCGACGCGGGAATAGCCAGAGAGATAAACGACTTCGCGTCGGTTGGCTTCATGTTCGCGAGATAGAAAGTACGCAATACGAGTTGCTGGTACTGCGGCCTCCTGGTCTGCTCGGCAACCAAAATGGTGCGCCGGCTCAACTTTTGAAAGAACAGTCCTTCCTGCAGAAAAATATAGTCGAGGGCCTGCGCCGTAGTTACATCCCGCAGATTGATATCGATCGTTTTCGATTGGGCGAACGACTGACGATCAAAAATGACGTTCAGGTTGAGCTGTTCTGCCAGACTGCGAATGAAAGATTTTAGATCGCCGCTGTAACTGATGACACGCAATTGCTCGGTTCGGGCTGAAGGCGGAATTGCTTCCTGGGCCCCGGACCTCGTATTTGATCCGGAAGCCGGAGTTCCGCCAGCCTCGTCCTCGGGCGCGGGATTGGTTTTGCCATCAACACTGGGAGTTGGGACATGGCCCTCCTTTACGTTCTGCAAACGCAGCATGCGTTCCATTTCGGATACCGCCAGCTGATTGACCGGATCGTAAGCAAAGGCCTGGCGAAAAGCATTGTAACCTCCCAGGTAGTCTCGCTGCTCGGCCAGTGCGCGTCCCTGCTGCATGAAGCTCTGCGACGCATTGAACACAGCGCGCCGGTAGTGAAGTTGATACTCCACATTCGAAGGATCGGCGGCCACCGCGAGCGTGAACTCCTGCGCTGCTTTCTCCCACTGCTGCGCCTTCTCGTATTCCAAACCCTTTTTGTAATGGCCGCTCCCCTTCTTACCAAACGCCATCACCGGCGCCGAAAGCATGCAAACCACCACCAGCAGCGAAAGCATCGCGCGGAAACTGTTTCTTGATCTCATAGCGAACTCCCTCGAATGAATCTTCGTCAAGGCCTGCCCGGCGAGCGCCGGCACCTGGAACCCGTCTGGTTACACGCAATTCTAGCGGAACGGTTCCGGCAAAGCCACACATCAACGTGTGTCAGAAAATGGCAGCCTGGCCCCGGGCATGAATGTTGAGGAGGCTTGAAGTGAATTTTCGAAGCTTAACGGCAGTGCGATCCCTGCCTGCCACCGCCTGCTTACCGCGTCAAGCTGACTTCCTCGACAAACGTCACGCGATTGATTTCATGCAGGGTCGAGACGCCGCTGAACACTTTTTTCAGCGCCGACTCGCGTAGGCTGGTCAGGCCCTCGGCTGCCGCTGCGCGGCGAACTTCCGAACCAGGCCGGCGTTCCACAATCATCTCGCGTATGTTGTCGCTGAGATCCAGCAGTTCATGAATCGCGGTACGCCCGCGGTAGCCGGTGTGATTGCAGGCGTCGCAACCGACGTGCATATAAAAGACGCGGCCCTTCTGTTCCTCCGGGCGCAGACCGGACTCCATTAACTCAGTGTCGGTCGGACGATAAGCTCGCTTGCAAACGGGGCAAAGCATACGAATCAAACGCTGCGCCAACACGCAGTTCAAACTGGAAACGAAATTGTAGGGCTCGACTCCCATGTTCAAAAACCGGCCAATCACGTCGATGACATTGTTGGCGTGGACGGTGGTGAAAACCAGGTGGCCGGTAAGCGCCGATTGAATGGCAATCTGCGCCGTTTCCGTATCACGAATTTCACCGACCATGATCTTGTCCGGGTCGTGACGCAGGATCGAGCGCAAGCCGCGCGCAAACGTCAATCCTTTTTTCTCGTTCACGGGAATCTGCGTGATGCCGTGCAACTGATACTCGACCGGATCTTCGATTGTCAGAATCTTATCTTCTTCGTTCCGAATCTCATTGAGCGCTGCATATAGGGTAGTGGTTTTGCCCGAACCGGTAGGACCGGTTACCAGGACCATGCCATACGGTTCGGCGATGTAGCGGCGAAACTTTCGCAGGTCTTCGTCGTTGAACCCGACTACGTCCAGACGCAACTCCTTGAAAGCCTCGTTAATCTGTTCCTTATCAAGAATACGTATTACCGCATCTTCGCCGTGGACGGTCGGCATGATCGAAACGCGGAAATCCACGTTGCGGCCTCTGTAGCGAACGCGAAAGCGCCCATCCTGTGGCACGCGCCGCTCGGCTATGTCCAGCTCGGACATCACCTTAATGCGCGAAATGAGTCTTTGGTGATATGCCAGGTCAATGGGATCAACCTTCGCATACAGCGCGCCGTCAATGCGGAATTTGACCTGTACTTCCGTGTCGCGGGTCTCGATGTGAATGTCGGATGCGCGCGACTCCATGGCGTTAAAGATGATCGTGTCGACCAGTTTGATGATGGGGGACATTTCCGAGTCGGCCGCCGCCAGCCGATCCAGGTCGAGCACTTCTTCACCCTGCTCCGTCTCGCGCACCAGAGAAATGCGAAAGCCGGAGGTAGCTTCCTGCAATACTCGTTGGGTTGCGTCTCCTTTGTGCAGTACCACCTCAATGGCGCCCGCGGTCGCGATATGCGCCACCAGGCGGGCGCGCAACGCATGGGCCAACTCATCCAGCTTTTCGAGGTCCGTCGGATCAGCCATCGCGATGTGCAGCCGTTTGCCTTCACGCCGCAGCGGCACGAACTGATGGCGCAACATCAAGTCGATGGGTAACTCACCCAGCAGTGAATAGTCGATTGGCGAGTCCCCGTTGAGGGGTAACAAATCGACGTAGGGGAGGCGATAGCGTTGGGCCAGATTCTTCGCCGCAGTGACCTCGGGCGGCTCTTTATTCTCCGGCAACGAAAAAGCATTTTCGCCAGGGAGATTCGCCGCAAGATCGTTAGGCGCGGAAACCGATTCTGGTTCTTCAGTCAGTTGCTTCATCGCTTATCTGAAACCACAGTAGTCGTTGAGACGCGAACCTTTTGCAGGAGCGAGAAATGGTAGTCGGGGAGTGCAAATCTTTGGGCCGTTTTCCAGCTTCCTAGCGCCCCATCATGGGCCCGCCGGAAATTGACTGAATGATGGGCAGATAGATCGCAAGTAAGACAATAATTACAACTCCGCCCATCACGACTAGGATCGCAGGCTCCAGCGTGGTCGTCAACTGCTCCAGCTTTACCTCTGCTTCCGCATCATAAAAGATCGCCACTTCGTCCAGCATCTCGCGCAAGCTGCCTGACCGCTCGCCGATCCCTATCATATCAACTGCCAGGGCCGGCACCCATCCGGCCGCCTCCAGACTTTCAGTAAAGGATTGGCCTTCACGAATCATTGGCAAGATGGCTGAACTGCGCCGGCGCAGCTCGAGGTTTGTGATCGACTCAGCAGCGATTTCCCAGGACTCCACCAGCGTGATACCACCCGCCAGCAAAGTCGCCAGCGAACGCGCCGCCTGGGCCACCGACAGTTGCACCAGAAGTTTTCCTGCCAGGGGAACCTTCAGCATCCAGCGATCCACCGCCAGCCTGCCGGGCGGTGTGCGTGACCAAAGGAAGGCGGCTACGGCGGTGATGATTACGAGCGGCGCAAACCAAAACACGTTCGAAGAAAGCCAGGCTGAGATTCCTACCACCAGCTTTGTTACAGTCGGCAGGTCGTTACCAAAGCCCGTAAACAAATCCGACATGCGCGGCACCACGTAAACAGTCAGGAACGTTACCATGCCTGCTGAGGCCAGCAGGAGAAACGTTGGGTACGCCAGCGCCCCGCGAATACGCCTACGCAGTCCCACGTTGCGGCGCATGTACGTAACGTAGCGTGTCAGTACTTCATCGAGCGCGCCGGAGCGCTCGCCGGCCAGGATCGAGGCAGTATAGATTCGCGGAAAGATCGAGCCCTGTGCCGCAAATGCCGCCGATAGCGCGGAGCCTCCGCGAATTGCGTCTTCAACATCGCCCAGCACTGCGCGGACCCGCGGCGAAGTAGCTCGCTTACTCAGCATGGAGATCGCCTGCAGTATCGGAATACCTGCGCGAATCAGGGCCGCGAGTTGTTGGTTGAATAAGAGAAAGTCGTTGGCCTTGACCCGGGCCTGCCCGCCGGCGCGCCCCATGCGCGTGAAGGCGGCAACACCGGTAGCCTTAGGCGGCGCCACGTTGAAGACTCTGAAGCCTTCGAGCTCAAGCCGTGTCCGCGCTTCGGTAACGCCCACGGCTTCCACCGTACGCGTTATTACCTCGCCCGCGGGCGTTCCCAATCGACAGATAAACTCAGCCATAAATCAACGCGCTTGCCGGCTCCTTGCCAGCCCCATTTGAGTCACTGCGAAGCGCGCGCGCAGGGACGCATCATGCATTCGGTTACTGGTTCATGATCCAGGGAATCAACGGCGAACTGGAACGCCGAGTATAACATGCGCATTTGCCCGGCAGCCTCGAGCTGAGCGGGCCACTGAATACACGCCAAACCCCCGGCCAGGTTTCAGACTATTGCTCCTTAATTAAGATTGTTAGAGTAAAAACGCTAAGGTTTGGATTTCCTAATCGGACCTTGCCACCGTATTGAGATGCAGCATTTGTTCTCGCGAGTGCCGGCCTTACCAGGGGCCTCAAGCCTCCTGGGCTTCACATTCCTCATTTATCGTCCCTTTTCCAAACAATCATTGAAGAAAGAACAGCTTATTCTTGAACCATCGCTCTCCGCTGTGTTAGATTCTTTCTGGCAGTAGTCGCCCTTGCCTAGAGGCTCACCTTGAAAGACTCGAAGACTCTTTAGTCACAAAGTCGTTCCACAACAGTTAATTTCCGCGAAAATGGTTACCAAGTCCAGTCGCTACCCCCTTGATTGGTGGGTGATTCAGAAGCGGTTCGTCTACGTCGTTATCTTAGTGCTCGCGCTTTGCGTAGTGGCGGCGGGCGCTGCCCTATACGTCTGGAAATACGGAAATCCCCTCAGAAAAGTCGGCGCCGTCGCGAATCTGAACGGGGCACGCTTTATTTCTTTCGAAGGAGATGTCCGCGTTCTGCGCGCAACCACGCGCGAAGTGATCGCCGCCACCAGCAACACGCAGCTCTTCCCCGGCGACACCGTGCAGACGCAAGCTGACGGGCGCGCTCGCATCGGCATGGCCGATGGCTCTACGGTGGTGGTGCGGCCGAACAGCACGATCATTGTCCGCGACAATAGCCGCGCCGAAGACGGCAAGCCCACCAATGTGCATGTCGTCGTCGACAGCGGCCAAATGTACGTGCGCACTGAGCAGCAACCAGATGGCGGCAACAATGTGGTCGAGACCCCCAAGACACAAAACAAGATTGGTGATCAAACAGCTGCCAGTTTTGGCGTCAGTGCTGAAGGCGAAGAGATTCGCGTCAATCAGGGCGCGGTGCAGAGCACCAACCACAGCGGTGAGCGCACTGATTTGAAGGCCGGCGAATACGTTTTCGTGAACACCGCAGGCACGATTTCAAAACCGCAGCGCCTGCTCGATGTGCCCACTCCTACCGAACCTCGGGATCTGGAAAAAGTCATGGCATCGCCAGGTGGGGCGGCGACAATCGCGTTGCGTTGGCAGCGACCCCAATCAGGCACGGCAGCTTACTACCGGGTCGAGGTTGCGACCTCTCCCTTCTTCGTTCCCGAAGGCCGCGTGATCGAACGCGATCAGCTCGTCGCAACAGAGTTCAGCGCCAGCGACCTTCGTCCCGGCGTCTACTTCTGGCGACTTCGCGCCACCGCGCCGTCCGGCCAGGCCAGCGACTGGAGCGAGCCGCTGAAGTTTATCGTCGCGCCCCGCGGCACTGGCTCGCCAGTTTCCGTTTCCAACCTCTCTTCCGAATACGTCGGTGGTGACATCTATCTGGTGCGTGGCTCGTCTCAACCCGGAACGACTCTGCGCGTGGCTGGCCGCGAAACTGTCGCTAACAGCGACGGATCATTCCAGCTTCAGATTACTGCGCCGTCCGGTGCCCGCAGCCTAACTGTCGAAGCGCAAGACCCACAAGGCAACAGCAGCCAATATCGCCTGGCGATCGCACCCGCAGCCGGGCGATCCCGAGGCTAAGGCGAGCCACTTTCATGACTGGACATGTAATCTTGCTGACTGACGCGCATGAAGCGCCCGCGCTGGAACTCATCGAAGTCCTGCACGAGGCGGGCGTGTCTGTCCTGGTCGAAGGACTGCGTGAAGCGGAACTTGAAGCCGCCATCAAACAGCAGCCTCAACGTGAAGCTGACACCGACCCAGCGACTCCTCAGCCACTGGCTGTTCTTTACGAGGTCTTCCCCGGCGCTGACGTAACAGATCTCCACGCCGCAATTGAGCACGCCACAGGGACGTGGCCGGGCGTGTCCACCATCGCTTGCCGCCATCCTGTTCGGGGCGGAAGCACTCTTCATCTTCGAGTCTTTGACGGCTCAACCCTAAAACGGATCGGCTTTCGCGCTATCGCGGATAAAGCGGCGCAATTGCCTGCTCTGCTGCGACAAATCGAAGAGCGCGGCACCACCGGCGAACTGCGGCTGCCTCAGTCTGTCAACCTTCCCGAGGCCACTTCTTTTTCTCTGCCGGCCTCCCTGACGTCGGCGCATTTGCGCGCGGCATTCGAGTTGGTATCGCTCCTCCATTTTGCGAATGACCAGAGGTCTGCAGCGTACGCCGTGCTCCTGGGATTATCGAATCTCATAAAGGCTGATCGTTGGGTCATCTATTTGCTTTCCGAATCAAGCACCGCCGATTCAGTTACCATGGAGCCTCTTGCAGTGCGAGATCATACCGGGAACCGGCCCACGATTTCCGACGATGATTGGAGGCAAGCGGTACTGACTGACTTGATTCTTCCCGCCGGATCAGAATCAAAGAGCGCAAAAGAAGCGGCCACGCAATTGGCGACTTTCAGAAAAACTGAAGCCGGCCGGCGTGTGATTGCGCTTCCCCTGATCAGCGGTGAAAGAGTTATCGGCGTGCTTGAAGCGATCCGTGAAGAAAAGGGAGCGCGCTCTTTCAAGAAGTCGGATGCGATGTTACTGGAGGGGCTGGCTGCTCCGATCGGGTCAGCGCTTGCGAATTCGGCGCGCATCGCCGAAGCTGAGCGCTTATCGCAAACAGACGATCTCACGAAGCTCCACAACGCCCGCTACTTGCGTCAATATCTTTTGAATGAGATCAGGCGTGCGCGCAGGTACGGATCGAGTGTGGCTGCGCTATTCTTCGATTTGGATGATTTCAAGCATATCAACGATGCGCACGGGCACCTGGTGGGCTCGCATGTGCTGATGGAAATGGCCGCAGTAATCCTCTCTTCCGTGCGCGACACAGATTCTGTGGCCCGCTATGGTGGCGACGAGTTTGTCGTCATCCTGCCAGAGACGGGACTGGAGCAGGCCGCCCTGGTCGCTGAGCGTATTCGCGAGACGATTGCACGTCACGCGTTCACTGGAGGCCGGCGACTGCGGCTTTTGCTGACGGCCAGTTTCGGTGTAGCTGTGTTTCCTCAACATGCATCTTCACCACAACAACTAATCGCTTCCGCCGATTCAGCGATGTACGAAGCGAAAGCCGCGAACAAGAACTGCGTCCGCTTCAGTACTGAGGCTCCTCGTGCTCGCAAAGACGCGTCGGACATTCCTCCACAAATTCTTCGCATCGAAGACAAAAAGTCGATTTCCTGATAGCGCCCCACAAGCAATCAGTGTATCTTGTTAGTTAGCGCTTGCTCGCGTGAGTTGGCAGCACCGCGGCGGCGGTCCCGCTGAAGTGCTTCGCTGCAAAGATCGCCTCAGACCTCGGTCACGTGGCGTGCAGTAACCGCTCCTCTTCGGGCGCTTCATTCTACTTAGTGCGGGAAAATCCTGATGCCTTTCAAATCCATTTTTAGTCTCTTCTCCAGCGATCTCGCGATCGACCTCGGCACCGCCAACACCCTGGTTTATGCCAAAGGGCGCGGCATCGTTGTCTCTGAACCTTCGATCGTAGCAATCAACAAGGTCACTAACGCCGTTGAGGCTGTTGGCCGCGACGCCAAGGAAATGTTGGGGCGCACGCCCGGCAATATTGTTGCCATTCGACCCATGAAAGACGGCGTCATCGCCAACTTTGAAGTGACCGAAAAGATGCTTCAGCACTTCATACGCAAAGCACACAACGGCAAGACGTGGGTAAGCCCGCGCGTCGTCATCGGCATCCCCTCGGAAATCACCCAGGTGGAGCGCCGCGCTGTTGAAGACTCAGCCTATCGCGCCAAAGCTTCCGAGGTTTATCTCGTAGAGGAAGCGATGGCCGCGGCTATCGGCGCAGGACTGCCGATCACTGAACCACATGGAAACATGGTGGTGGACATCGGTGGAGGCACTACGGACATCGCCGTCATCAGCTTGAGCGGTATCGTCTATTCTCGTTCCGTACGCGTCGCCGGAAACGAAATGGATGAAGCGATCACTCAATACATCAAACGTAAATACAACCTGCTGATCGGTGAACGTACCGCCGAAGCGATCAAGATTGAGCTTGGCTCGGCGTTTCCTTTGGATGAATCGCTGTCCTTCGAAGTGCGCGGTCGCAACCTGATTGAAGGAATACCGAAAACAATTACTATGACCGACGAAGAGGTGCGCGAAGCGCTTGCGGACTCGGTCTCGACCATTATCAACGCGGTGCGCATCGCGCTGGAGCGCACGCCGCCGGAGCTGTCAGCGGACATTGTCGAGCGCGGCATTGTATTGACCGGCGGAGGCGCGCTTCTGAAGAACCTGGATCGTCGCCTCTCGATCGAAACGGGGTTGCCCGTGTCCCTCGCCGACGATCCTCTGGCGTCTGTAGTGCTGGGGACAGGCAAAATGCTCTCCGACTTTAACCTGCTGAAGCGGGTGAAGTGGGACAACAGCCTGACCAGTGGAACCTAGTAACATTGCCGATTGCCGGTTGCCGGTTTTCGATTACAAGAATGATCGGTTCAGCAATCATCACTGGGAAAGTTTCTTAATTGGCAATTGGCAATCGGAAATGTAATCGTGGCCACGATTCGCACTCAAAAAGAGATTCGCCAGCGGGCGCCATGGTGGCTAGCGGGACTTCTGTTTGTCAATTTCGCTTTGATGTCTTACGACGCACGTGAAGATTCAACGAAGCAACGGATGATTCGCGTGTGGGCCCAGGCGATTGCTTATCCGGTACAGCGCGTAACATCAGGGGCAGGTGGCGCCGGCGTTGACTTCTTCCGGAGAATTGGGAGTTTGCGCAGCGCTGCCAGCGAGAACGAGCAACTGAAGAATCGACTGGCCCAGCTGGAAACAGAAGTTCGGGACTCGCGTACGCACGCCGCGGAGAACGAGCGGCTGCGCAGCCTGCTGGGGCTGAGAGAGAAAAGCAGCTACGGGACGATAGTGGCAACCGTGATTGCGCGAGACCCTTCCCTCTGGTTCGATACCATCACCATCGATCGCGGCAGATCCGCCGGCGTCGAGAATAATATGCCGGTGGTTAACTCGGGCGGCATCGTCGGCCGAGTGGTATCCACCAGTGTGTGGAGCGCCCAGGTGATGTTGATTACGAATGAAAAGTCGGGCCTCGGAGCCATCGTCGGCCAGCTTGGACAATCAAGCGCATTGGGCTCAATCAAGGGCCTGGGTGAAAGCGGCTTGCTGGAAATGCGCTACGTTTCTGGTCTGGAAAAAGTTACCATCGGTGATTACGTCACCACGACTGGTCAGGATGGTGTTTTCCCCGCCGGTTACAACGTCGGAGAAGTAGTGGAGGTAAAGCCGGGATCTGCCACGCTGGCGCAGGTGATTCACATCCGGCCCGGCGCTAGTTTGGACCGACTCAAAGAGGTCGCCGTGCTTCAATATCACCCGCCGGAGCGCGGCGCAACCGATCAGGTACTGCCGAACGCGAAGAAACAGTGACAGTAAGACATGAACGACATTGTCATAAGTTGGTGTTTGCGGCCATTTGCCAACTGCCCACTGGTTCCTGTTCACTGCGCACTGCTCCCTGCTGACTGTAGTTGAGATGCATCAACTGAAAATAGCAGCGGTGCTGGCCCTTGCAATTGCTCTGCAGTCGTCGTTGCGCGCCGTCTGGCCCCCACTTGCTTACGTTGACCTGCCCCTTATCCTCGTAATCTATTTTGCGTTGCAGCGCGATGTCTTGCAGGCGCTGGTCATCGGCGCCGCAGCCGGGCTGGCAACCGACGCTTTGGGCGGCGGATTGTTAGGCGCCGGGGGGTTTTCGAAAACGCTCACTGCGTATATCGTTTATCTGGCAGCCGCGCGGGTCATGCTCGACACCACGCTGCTGCGCATTCCGGTGCTCGCGGCTGCCACTCTAATCGATGCATCGGTCTTCGTCGGCATGCACCGGCTGTTGGGTCAATCGCTGGCTGTGCCTTTTGTACAGGCACTTTTGTACGAGTTGGTTGCTACGACTGTGGCGGGTACAGTATTGCTTTACGTGTTCGAAGCATTCTTTAGTGAACGCGCTCGGCAGCGACGCCACTTCGCCGTCAGACGCCGCGTAGCCCGTCGCGGGCCGAGTCTGTTGAAGAGAAGATGAACGGACGTGGTCAGTTGTCAGTTGTCAGTTGTCAGTTGTCAGTAGATGATAGTTATTCTGGAAAACCCGAGTCACGGAAAGGCTTAAGATTCTTTGCCACGAACAACTAACAACTGACCACTAAGAACTGACGACTAACGATTGAGGAATCGCTTTTATGAAATTTGAGGACTACTCACAAAACGTGCGCATGCGGCTACGAATGGTTCAGGCCCTTGTGCTGTTGCTGCTTGCCATATTGGCGGTCAGGCTCTACGTCCTGCAAATTATCAATGGGCGGCATTATGCCGAAATTGCTGAGAATCAGCGGGTCCGGCTGCTGCCGATCCCGGCGCCCCGCGGAGCGATTTTAGACCGTAATGGCCGGCAGTTGGTCGATTCCCGCCCTATCTACAGCGTCATTCTCTCTCGTGAAGACACGAAGGGAAAAGATCTGAATCAGCTGATCAAGCCGCTATCGGAAGCGCTCGTCATCGATAGGGACATCCTGCGCGAGCGATTTGATCAGATCAAATCCCAGCCCGCATTCGAATCCATTACGATCAAAGAAGGCGCCACGCTGAGCGACATTGCGTGGGTAGATGCTCACCAGCTTGAATTTCCCGAACTGCGCATCGAGCAGCAGCCGCAGCGCCGCTATCCGGACAACGGGATGCTGGCCCACGTGCTCGGTTACGTTGGCGAAGTAAGCCCGGAGCAATTGGAACAACCACAAAACAAAAATAGAGGTTACAAACCGGGCGACGTAATAGGCCAGGACGGCTTGGAAAAGGCGTACGACGACTACCTGCGCGGCAAAGATGGTTATCGCAAGGTTATCGTGGATAGCGGCGGCCACATTCAAAGAGAAGTCGAGAGAATAGAGCCGCAACCCGGGCAGGACATGGTCATCACCATTGATATCGACCTGCAAGAGGCGGCTGAGGATCAGTTACGGGTGTCACCGCAGGGCCGCGGTGTCATTATCGCCATGGATCCAAACAACGGCGAGGTCCTGGCGATGGCTTCATATCCCACCTTCGATCCAAATCTCTTTTCGCAACGCATCGGCAGCAAAGAGGGACGCGCCGAGTATGCGAAGCTGCTCGCCGATCCGAAAAAGCCGCTGCTGAATCGCGCCATTCAGGGTCGCTACCCGCCGGGCTCGACCTGGAAGCCTTTGATGGCCACAGCCGGATTGCAGCAGGGCGCGATCACAATCGAACATTCAAACCTGGTTTGTGGCGGCGGCATAACCGTGGGCAACAAGTTCACGCGCTGCATGGGCGGCAATCACGGCACGCCTGACGTGCATTTTGCGATCATGAAATCCTGCGACGCTTACTTCTATCGTCTCGGCCTGAAGATGAAACTCGAAGGTATCCAGCAGATGGCTGAGGAATTCGATCTCAACAAACGCACGGGCATCGATCTCCCCCATGAAATCATTAGCATAACTCCATCGCGCGAGTTAAAAGCAAAGCTCTATCCGACCGATCCGGAATGGAAAGACATCGATACAGTCTATTCCTCTTTCGGACAGGGTGAAGACGTGCTGACTCCCATCGCGTTGCTGCGGGCCCATTCAGCCATAGGCATGCACGGCAAAATGTATGTGCCGCACGTCATGAAAGAGATCCGAGAGATTGCCGCAGTTGGGGAACCTAATACCCCCGATTACAGGCCGGCGCGGCCGGCCAAAACTTTCGAGCACTCTGAGCCGAAAATTCTTCCCATACCTGAAGACCAGAACGATCTTGTCGTCAAAGGCATGTGGTCAGTGGTCAATGAAGCGGGTACCGCAGCCGGCATTCGTATGGCCGGATTTGAAATTGCCGGCAAGACGGGAACGGCGCAGGTAGTTAGTCTCGGCAAAGACGTGGGAGTGAACAAAGACCACTCGTGGTTTGTCTCGTACGCACCGGCTTTCAAACCCGAGATTTCCTGCGTCGCCTTGATCGAGAATGCCGGGCTCGGTTCTCGTTTCGGCGCTCCCTCGGTGCGTGCTGTTTACGACGTTTACTACAAGAAAACGCGGCCCGAGACTCCGCCGCCAAATCAAGTCGCAATGAGAATTAGATGAGTTCGGATGAAGATAGAACCCTGAACTCAATTTGAGGTTTCACGGGTTCCCGTTTCGATTCACAATGCCATGGTCGCTATCCTGGAAAGACGCAGTTTAAGAGACTTCGATTGGATGCTGGCTCTGCTGGCCACGATCATCGTCTGCTTTGGCGCATGGGAAATCCATAACGCGCAACCCACTGAAGCGTACTGGCAAAAGCAGTTGATCGGTCTCGGCATCGCGCTGGTGGCAATGTTGGCCATCGCCGTAACTGACTACCGTCGACTCGTGGAACTCGCGCCGGTGTTCTATGTCTTCGGATTGCTGTTGCTGCTTATCGTACTCATTCCCGGAATCGGCATGAAAGTCAACGGCCAACGTTGCTGGATCAAGCTGCCGGGACTGGGCCAGTTTCAGCCCTCGGAGTTTGTAAAGATTCCCGTGGTCTTGATGCTGGCAAGATATTTCGGCAAGCATCGTCAGGGTGCGCTTTCCTGGAGAGAAGTGATCGTCGGTCTCGGCATTCTTGGTCTGCCCATGGGACTCATAATGCTTGAGCCGGATATGGGCCAGTGCTTGACCTATTTGCCGCTGCTGGCCATCGTGATGTTCCTCTCTTCCGTGCGCATGTGGTTAGTAATTGCCGCCCTGGTGTTCGCGGTGATTGCGGCGCCGGCGAGTTACGCCATTGGTGTGAAGACCGGACTGCTGCACGGCTATAAGCTTGAGCGCATCAACGTCATCCTCGATCCCGAAAATGCAGACAAGCGCGGCTTCGGTTATCACACCTGGCAATCGATCGTCACCGTAGGCGAAGGTGGACTGACAGGCACGCGCGCCTCGTCGGACTATTCACAAAGCCGTCTGAAATTCCTGCCGGAGCCGCATACCGATTTCATTTTCGCCGTCACCGCGGAGACGACCGGTTTTGTTGGTGGCCTGTTGCTACTTGCGGCCTACGCTATGCTGCTCTTGCGATTGGTTGCCGACGCCCGCCGCTCCCGGGACCGGACTGGCATGCTGGTGATCATGGCCATTGTTGGCGGGCTTATCTTTCAGATCTTCATCAACGTAGGCATGGCGCTGGGGTTGTTGCCGGTCATCGGGGTGCCGCTTCCTCTGATGAGCGCCGGATTGTCGTCCGTTCTCGCCACATTTATCGCTATAGGTTTTGCCATTAGTGTGCAACTGCGGCGATTCGTGAATTGATTCGGTGGCTCAGGCATCGCGGGTGCCGTGTGAGGCAACAATGCTGGGGGCATCCCTGGCTGTGAATGAGCGCGAACCCACGAACTATTGAAGGCCGCAGATTAACGTGGATAAGGCGGATATGCAGTGGCCCTCGCCACTGCTACTTTCTTTTTGCCAGGATGGAGGCCTCCACATGAGACATCTGTATCGTTCTTTTCTCCTGCTACTAATGCTGCCCTTGATTTCGTTCGCCCAGGAAGCCAGCACTCATCCGATTGATAAAGCGCTCGATGCCTGCACCGAAAAAGATGGATCGACTGCCGGCACGATCCGCTGCACCGACAAAGCTTATGCCGACTGGGACCGCGAGCTTAATAAGAACTACACGCAGTTAATGCGCCAACTAAAGCCGGTGCAAAAGCTGGCTCTAAAGGCCGCGCAACTCGACTGGCTCAAATACCGTGATTCAGAATTCAAAGTGATCGACAGCATTTACGACACACTGCAGGGCACGATGTACATCCCCATGCGTATCGCGGAGCGTTTAGAGGTGGTGAAGAAACGCGCGCTGGCTTTGGGCGGATACATCGATCTCCTCAACGAAGGGTCACCATGAAACCCGCGTGGAATGTTAGCCGCTGATCTTTTGGAGCGTAGTGACTGTTGCAGTCTACGGCTGTTAGGAGTTAAATACGCCCACGCAAATGGTCGGGCAAACTCTCGGCAATTACAAAATCACGCAAAAGATCGGTGCCGGCGGACAAGGCGCGGTTTATAAAGCCACCGACAACAAGCTGGGCCGCACCGTTGTGGTCAAAGTTCTGCCCGCCGAGCTTACGGTAAAAGAAACCAACCTCAAGCGCTTTGAACGCGAAGCCCGCCTGGCCTCCACGCTGGACCATCCGAATATTTGCACCATCTTCGATCTGGACGAAGCTAATGGCCTGCACTTCATCACGATGCAATACGTCGAAGGACGCAACGTCCGGCAGCTGGTTGGCGGTCGGCCGCTGGAGCTGCGCAGCGCCCTTTTGATAGCCATGCAGGTCACCGATGCGCTGGCGGCGGCACACGCGCGCGGCATCATTCACCGCGACATAAAATCCGGCAACGTCATGGTCACCGATTCCGGCCAGGTAAAAATTCTGGACTTCGGATTGGCGAAGTTACTGGACGAGACCGAGGCCGCCTCCAAACAAATTCATCAAACGGAGTTAACTGAAGTCGGCGTGCCTTATGGCACGGCCACCTACGCCGCGCCCGAACAGGCCCGTGGCGATCGCGTCGATGCGCGAGCGGACATTTTTTCCACCGGCGTGCTGCTTTACGAGATGCTGACGGGCACGTGGCCCTTTCGCGGCAAATCGAGCATTGACGTGCGCCATGCAGTGATTCACGACGCGGCTAAGCCAGTTAGCGAAACACGCAAAGAACCAATACCGCCGCGTCTGCAACAGATTCTGGATCGGGCGATGGCCAAAGAGCCGCGCGACCGTTACCAGAAGATCATTGAGTTGCAGGAAGATCTGCGCAGCGTGCTGCGCGAGATATCGACCCCGGGCGAAGTGGTTGAAACTGGAGTGCCGGCCCCTCCCCGGCATGTGGCCGGAGCTAATCCAGTCTCGCGCGCAATGCGCTGGCTGCGGACGAAAACGGCGGCGCCATCACAAACCAGTACGCCAGGCTCGTCGCAGCGTACGCCAACCACTCTTCATGAGACACCGTTTACCACCGTTGCCGATCGCGAAAAAAAGAGCATTGCCATCCTGCCTTTCAAGAACCTGAACAATGATCCAGCGTCGAGCTTCTACGAGTTTTCCCTGGCCGACGCGGTGATTACGGAGTTGGCGCGCATTCGTTCGCTGGTAGTCCGGCCTTCTTCCGTCATCGCGAAGTATCAGGGCCAGGCGGTTGATCCACGGGACGTGGGACGCGAGCTCAACGTGACTGCCGTTCTGGCTACCGGGTTCTTTCATGTCGGCGAACGCTTTCGCGTGACAGCACAACTGCTCGACGTGGCCACCGGCGACATCTTATGGAGCGACCGCATAGATGCAGCCGCAGCGGACATCATCGCCGTGCAGGATACGATCGCGCAGCGCATTGTGGATGGATTACGCCTGGAGTTGAGCCCTGACGAGCAAGCCGGCCTGGCCCAACCAACGACGGTTAACGCCGCTGCTTACGAAGAATATCTCCGCGGCCGCGACTTGTTCGCAAGATTCATCTTCCGCACCGTTGCCTCGGAAGACTGTGACGCGGCAATAAATCATTTCACTCGCGCCATAGAACTGGATCCGGAGTTTGCCCTGGCCTATGACGGCCTGGGCGCCAGTCACGTGAATCGGGTACACAAAGGCCTGGGCGGAGCTGAGGACTACGAACGAGCTGAAGCCGCTTTCAATAAAGCTCTGACGCTCGATCCCAACCTAATCGAAGCGCGCATGTTAATGGTTTTCATTTACCTTTGGCGCGGGGAGAAACAAAAAGCCCGGGAAGAGGTGACGCGCATGCGTCGCGAAGCGCCGAATGAAGCGGTGGTGCACTTCGTGAAAGCCACCCTGCATCGCCTCGACGGCGAATATGAACGCGCTTTGCGCAGTTACGATCGCCTCGTGCGACTGGATCCGGCAGCGCATGTCGTTGTCAGCTACAACCGGGCGCTGATTCTAATCTTTAAGGGCCAGCCGCAAGAGGCTATGCGCGAGTTGGATCAGGCTACCGCAATCGAGCCAAACAATCCTCTGCTCAAGACTTTCCGTGCCCTGACGCTTTACTATCTCGGGCAGACTGACAAAGCCACCACCTTGCTGCGCGAAGTCGTGGATCGAAATCCCAACATGCACGGCGTGCGCCCATTTCTGGCGATGTGCCTTAGCGCGCAGGGACAACACGATGCTGCGCGCGCCGAACTCACCGACGCGGTCAAACGAAACGCTGCCGTCGATGCGGACATTGCGTATTCCCTTGGCTCGGTCTATGCGCTTGAGGGCGAACCCGATCAAGCATTCGAGTGGCTGGAGCGCTCGGTGTCGCTGGGAAACGAAAACCGTCCCTGCTTTGAGCACGATCCCAATCTGGGGTCGCTGCGTGAGGATCCCCGTTACAAAGAACTGATCACCCGAATCTCGCGCTGATAAGTCCTGGGGTCTTTAGAACAATTCCCTTCCCGTTGTCGTACACCAAAGAGGGCCTTCTTTCACACCGGGAGGCAGTTGTGTCTTTAGAGAAATTCATAGACGAGCGAATTAAGAAGGCCATCGCCGAGGGTGGTTTCATCGATCTGCCCGGCAGTGGCAGGCCCATTGATCTCCGGGCCTACTTCGAAACGCCTGAGGATCTGCGGATGTGCTTTTCAATTTTGAAGCAGGGTAATTTCGTTCCCGAAGAAGTGGAGCTGCTCAAGGAGATCGAGGGTCTACGAAATGAGCGCGCGGCCTGCCCGGAAGAAGGTCGAAGAGCAGAGCTCAATAAGGCGATCAACGAAAAGGTGCTGCTCTTTAGGACCCTGATGGAGCGGCGCCCGGGAGCGAGGTGAACCCTCAGCCGGGATGCCTTGAACTGGAAACCGATCCCGCACGTCATATGGCTTCGCTTTTCAGAGCCTTTCCGCTATACTCCCCCTGCTCGTCCTTCCCGACGCATCGAATGCCAACCAAGCGTTTGTAGACATTCAAGCACAGGCAACAAGGTTTCCAGTGCGCACCGTTAGGCGAGACAAGAATTTTTGCGGTCGTTAAGTCAACGGCCAGTTTTCACTTTTAACGAGTTACGCAGACGATCCCCAGGGCCGCCTCGGATTGAGCTCGAGGGCGCGATTTGAACAGCCCGGATCGGAGCGAAATTAATAGCGCGCAGAACCAGGTTTCAGAGCATGTCGTTTTGTAAGAGTGCTCCCTGACTGCGAGGTCGCTCCAGCAAAGAACGAGCGGCCCTACGGAGCTTCCAGTTGGATCTGTCCTACTGCCTTTGCGCAAACGAAGAGATTCGTCCGTCCCGGGTGAATCCTGTGCGCGGCCCACAAATCATCAACAAGAACCGGTTGCCTCCCATCGCAAGCCAAAAGGCTGTGCCCGCGGCCATCATTTTGCACCGGCGCCGCTTTGGCGCTCGCGTTTCCAGCTTAACATCCCACGGCGATCTCGTTTCTGATTTCGCTACTCGTGCATGCAGCGTGCGCCTGGCCCTCGGGCTTCAAGGTAGCATAGCGGCAACACTTCACAATCTGAACAGAACGATCCCAACGCACACTGATCAGTCCGGGAGCGCCGGCGCCCTTCGATGGAACGCGCGCGCTTTAGTGCCCTCCCCAGCTCGGTCGAGCATAGGATCGTACCAGGAGACACAAAACCAAACATGGCAAAAGAATTAATCGTTAGCGTCAATGGACGTGAAAAGAAAATCGCGATCATCGAAAACGAACGCGTCACTGAGTTCTACATCGAGCGGGGCGAAGAGAATCAAGGAATCGTCGGCAACATCTATAAAGGCCGCGTAATGCGCGTCCTGCCTGGCATGCAGTCGGCCTTTGTTGACATCGGACTCGACCGCGACGCCTTCCTTTATGTGTCGGACTTCTTTGATGAAGAAGAGGAATTCGAGCGCATCGTCGTAGATAAATCCAAGAAGGTGGACCCGGAAACCGCGGCCCGTGATGCGGCCGAACAGATTCATCTGGCGCGCGTCGAGCGCGAGCGTCAAATCGAAGCCACTCATGAGCGGGCAGAGCCATTACGAGAGCTTGAACCCGGCGAAATCGCAATCGAGGCTGAATCTCTTCCCGTGGCTGAGTCGCAAGCACCGGCCTCAGCCCGAGCTGCCGATGAAACGGAGTCTGCCGAACCAGGTACCCGACGACGCGGCCGGCGCGGTCGCCGGCGCGGTCGCGGCGCCGAAGAGACCTACGAAGAAACCCAGCCTAAAGATGAGAAGAGCGTCCTGCCTCGGCTTCCTGAATCCGAAGTAATAGAAACTCCTTTTATCACCGCGGCTTCGTCATTCGAGCGCGTGGTGGACGAGGATGAGCGTGCTGCCGCCGAAAACGGTGCCATGTTCAAAGACGCGCGGCTTCAGGAACGTCTCTTCGATCAGATTCATGCAGTCGAATTTGATATGGACGACGCTTCCAGTGCTGAAGTGGGAACGCTATTACCGGCCAGCCGTGCCGATAGCTCGTTTCAACGCGTGGACGATAGCGACCTCAGTTCCGGCGCCGTCGTTTCGGAGGGTTCTCGAGCCCGTCAGATGATCGAGGCTCACGTTTCTGATTTCGTGGACGAGATTATCGAGGAGAGTGTGGGGGCATCTAACTTCGAACGCGTCAGTGACGATGAGCCGACCTCGGAATCGAAGGGCGCTCTGGCAACCGAAGTACCCCAGGCTGCAGCCAGACGAAAATCTCGCGGCGGCGTGACGAAGAAAGTCGCTTCTGCCTTGTCGCGGATCACCAAGAAGCCTGCCGCTAAGAAAGCGAAAGACTTAACTGATGAAGAACCAGACTTGTCCTCTGCTGGATTGAGTGATCGCGACGACGTATATCCGGATAGCGAGGCAGGCATTACCAGCGGGCGCATACACGAAGAGTTTGCTACCCGGCGCGGCGGAAGGCGTCGGCGCAAGCCGCAGCGGCCGGCCGCGGCGGGTGAAGAGCAGGGCGCAAATGGCAAAGACGAAACGGCCGAAACCGCCGATGAGGTTGACGACCAAGCGCCGGAGACAAAGGCCGTCGAGGCAAAAGCTGCGGAACCAAGAGTTGCGGAGAATGGATCAAGTTCCGCTCGCGCGCCGCGCAGCTCAGCTCGCGAGGACCGCCCCAGCAGAGGACGCGGCGGGCATCGTAGCTCGCGCCGAGATCATCAGCAGCCGGCAATTACCGACCTGTTGCGCGAGGGCCAGGAAATCCTGGTGCAGATCGCCAAAGAGCCAATCGCCAAGAAGGGCGCGCGCATCACTTCACATATTGCTCTGCCGGGGCGTTTTCTGGTTTACATGCCGACGGTCGAGCATGTGGGCGTGTCCCGCAAAATCGAATCGGACAGCGAGCGGACGCGGCTGCGCAAACTGATTCAGGTAATTCGCGCGGAAGAAGATGTGCCGTCGGGCGGCTTCATCGTGCGCACCGCCGGGATAGGAATAAGCGAGGCTGATCTGCGTGAGGACGCGCGCTACCTGGTGCGCACCTGGTTGGAGATTCGCCGCAACGCGGAAAAGGCCAAAGCCCCCGCCATAGCCCACAAGGATCTTGATCTGGTGCAACGCATCTTGCGCGATCAGCTTTCCGACGACTTCACGGCCATTCGCGTGGATTCGGAAGACGAATTCCAGCGGATTGTTGAGTTCGTCAATCGCGTACAACCAAAAATGGTGAAGCGCGTGAAACTCTATACTCGCGACGAGCCGATCCTTGAAGCCTTTAACGTACAAGCTGAAATCGATAAGGCCATCAAGCCGCGGGTGTGGCTAAGGTCGGGCGGTTACCTGGTCATTAACCAAACTGAGGCGCTGGTCGCCATCGACGTCAACACCGGAAAGTTCGTAGGTCGGGGTGGCAGCCGTCTGGAAGATACGATTACCCGCACAAACCTGGAAGCTGTCGACGAGATCGTGAGGCAAATCCGTTTACGGGATCTCGGCGGCATCATCGTACTCGATTTGATCGACATGGAAGAGCGCCGCAACCGCCAGCGCGTAATGCAAGCTCTACAGGAAGCTCTCCAGGGCGATAAGTCACCTACCAAGGTTCTTTCGTTTAATGATTTTGGTTTGGTGATTATGACGCGCAAGCGGGTCAAGCAGTCGCTCGAAAGAACGCTGTGCTCGCCGTGCAATTACTGCCAGGGAGCCGGCCTGGTGAAATCTCCGCAGACAATCTGTTACGAGATTCTGGAACAAGCTCGACGGCTGGGGAAAGAACCGGATGCAAAGCGTGCTAAGCAAACCACCTTGCGTGTTAATCCGGAAGTCGCCCGCGCCCTGCATGGACCGGAAAACGATGTGTTAACGGAGATCGAAGCTTATCTTGGCGCCGTTGACATCGCCAGTGATCAGCGCGTTCACCAGGAGCAATTTGATTTCGCGATTGTATGAGGGTGATGCCGGTCCCCGGATTATCAATGGATCTTTACAGTCGTTTGGCCCGCCGGACCTGGATTTGGCTGGCTCGCCAGGACACCCTGGGCGATCTTTAGTTGGGCCATCAGACGCAATTCGGGCCGCTCGAATTGATTAGCCAAAGTTACTGAGCGATCAAAATCCAGCCGCCCAAAGTATCCTGCCTTCTGAGCCAGGCCGGTTAGTAGCGTGCCGATGCTACCGGCGCTGGTCATGGTCCACTCTCCATCTCTGAGGTAATTGTTCTCAAACCCATCCAGGGCTGCGGCAGCAGACACCAGTTCATTGAGTTTGGGCAAGACTGATTCCATGATTGCGAAGCCGCGGTCACTCTTCAAGGAGCAGTACAACGTAGCCAACCGAATCTGTTCTTCCATTTGTTCTGCCCCCGGCTTGGTTGAACTAATGAGCTCGCCCGCCTGGTTAAGAAGCCCTAACACTGCTTTCCGATCATTGCTACCCATTTGATTCGCCACCTGAAGCAGAAATCTTATCCGCTCCTCAGGGCGACGAAAGCTACTTAGTAGCTGTTGCAGTTCAGCCAACCTCTCGTCGCTCATTGACCTCCACTTTTGATCGCGGTCTATCTGCGCGAGCAGGGAGCGACGCTCCTCTTCGTCGGGAATATCAGAAGCGATTTGACGAGCCCTGGCAATATCGCCCGAGGATTCTGCCTTCATCACGGCCTGCCAATAAATCTCCCCCTGCATCTCGGGGTACTTCGGCGCCAGCGCAAGAATCTCCTCGATGGTTCCTTTTTCAATAATTTCGTAGACTTGTTGAAACACCGCAACGCGCTTATCTTCACCGCTTTGCCCATCGAGCGCCCACCGCCGCAATCCCGCGGCTTGTGGGGCGTAGTACTTTTCCATTTTGGAAAAGATCGGACCAATCTGCGAGCAAAGATAATAGTTGTGTTCATATGTCGCGTTTGCACACCCGTTAGCTAAAGCGTTCTCTAATACGATGCCAATCAAATCTCGGTAAACCTGCTCGTCAGCCTCTGGAGGCTGAAACGATCGGGCGAGGTTTAGGGCAAGCTCAGTGGCTGTTGGATTTCGCGCCAGATTCGCGCTCTTCAGTTTGTCAACGATCGCTCCGTAAAGGCTCAGCGCCGCCTCCTTGTCCTTCCGCTGTAGTTGAGAAAGCACTGACAAGAGATGAGTAGAAAAGCCCTTCGCCAAAGATTGGAGGCCTAATTTCAATGCGAGCTGGGGATTCTTCGCGGCAATTTGCACGGCCAGGCTCGACTCCAGAGATTTCTCGCCGTCCCTCATTTCGTAAGGCAACTCCATGTCCGACGCCGGCCGAGTCGCCCACAGAAACTCCAGGGCCAACTCCGGATCGTGTTTGGCGATCCGGCCGAGAATGTCCCCTCGCAACTGGCCAAAAACCATCAGCGTGTGGTTGTGTGCTCCATCATCAGGGTCAGTGTCGTTGAACCCTGCCTTGATGTCTTCTTCGATCGCAGCGAAAAGACTGCGCGAACGTTTTTCGTTATAGTTCCAAAGCAGTTCGGCCACGTTCGATCCAATACGTGCACGGTTTTCAGCCGAATGTAAGCTGTCCACCTGGCCCGCAAGCGACTCCAGCAAGTCGATTGCCTTCTTCCGCACTGCCGCCGCCGCGCTTTCATCCGCTCCTCGTCCAGGGGGAGTCTCCTGCGAGCGCGCCGAAAAGGAGAACAGCAAAACCGAGGCAGTGACGCTGATAAAAAAGCATCGGTAAGACATAAACTACCTTCTGGAAACTGGGCGTAGGAAATGATTCAACGTGGACTCGCTTAACTAACTGCTACGGTCGCGGACTCGGACGCGGGATCAGGTTGCAGGGTCTCAGGTCTTCGATCAACATGCCGGTAGAGAATATCGCGCTGGCAGGGAGTGAAGCCGGCTTCGCGAATCAGGTAGCGCAGCATTTTCTCATCGGCTTCGTTGTGCGCGCCGGCGGCGGAGACAACGTTTTCTTCGATCATGATCGAGCCCATGTCATTGGCGCCGAAGCGGAGGGCGACCTGGCCCAAACGCAATCCCTGTGTTAGCCAGGAAGACTGAAAGTTTTCGATGTTATCGAGAAACAGACGAGACACCGCAAGCATTTTTAAATAATCGATACCAGTAGGTTCATCTTTTATGCGACGACCAAGCGCCGTGTTTTCGCGCTGGAAGGTCCAGGGAATGAATGCCGTAAAGCCGCCGGTTTCGTCCTGAAGATCGCGTATGCGCTGCAGATGGCCGACGCGGTGTTTGATCCCATCGCCGATGCCAAACATCATGGTCGCGGTTGAGCGGAGCCCGACATGGTGCGTGGCGCGCATAACTGCCAGCCATTCATCCGTGGTGCATTTCGTAGCCACACGTTTGCGAACCTCATCGTCGAGAATCTCCGCGCCTCCGCCCGGCATGCTGTACAACCCGGCCTGCTTCAAGCGCCCCATGATCGTTTCGTAATCAAGGCCGGAAATGAGATGGATGTTATGAATCTCCGGCGGCGAAAAACAATGTAGCTGAAAGTTCGGATACTTCGCGTGCAGTGTGCGCAGCAGGTCTTCGTACCATTCGATGCCGAAGTCAGGATGCAGTCCACCCTGCATCAGGACACCAGTGCCTCCAAGGGCAATGGTCTCGTCAATCTTCTGGCAGATTTCTTCGAGCGTGCGCACGTAGGTATCAGGCGCGCCGGGCCGCCGATAGAAAGCACAGAACGTGCAAACGACATTGCAGACATTTGTGTAATTCACGTTCCGGTCGATGATGTACGTGACGATATTATCCGGGTGGCGGCGTTGGCGAATCTCGTCGGCTGCAAGACCAAGGCGCACGAAGTCATCCGACTCCAGCAAGAGGGTGCACTCTGTCGCGGTCATCCGGTCGCCCGCAAGTGCCCGGTCAATGATTGTTTGAATCTGTTTCGTTTCAGTCATTCAAGATCAATGATAACACCAGACCTGTGTTACGGTTCATTATCCAACTACTCGTCAATTATTTTCAAACTGGTTGCGTTTGAGATAATCCCGTGTTTGTATGCCAGTTTGAAGAACAGTTCCTGCCCCTTTTGCATATCGTCGTCAAAGCTGAAGCAGATGTTATCGCAGAGGTAGGTTATTAACTCGCCCTGTGATAGCCCGAGTAACGGCTCATATTTCCTGGCAATTTCATCGACGTGCTCGAGCCCTTCGTCGCGCACCCCGGCGAGGTCCAAGTCGCGAATTACTGCAGCAGCGCTCGCGCGGGCCATCCACATCGCGAATACAAAACCAACCCTTGTAAATTGGCGCCATAAAGTTGCCAGGTCAAAAATATGAAGGTCCTTCGAGGAGATCTTCATCGCCGGATCACCGATAATCAACGCCGCGTCATTGGTTTTCAACATTACGGCGAGGTCGGGACTACATGATTCCCACTGCGGCTCAAATCCCAAAAACTCCCGGAAGATAATCTTGATCAATGCCTGCGACGTTCGCGATGAAGCATCGAGAGCAACTTTGCGAACCTTCTTCAGGTCATCATATTTACTTGCCAGGACGACACTGCGCACGGCTGAGTGGGAACCTACACAGACATCCGGCACGACCCGGATCTCAGGGATTCGTTCGTATTCGATTATTGGGACCAGGGCAGCGTCAACTTCTCCCCACGCAAGCAAATCAGCACAGCGCGCTGGCGCGGCATCGGTCACCAGGCGTATCACGTGTCTTCGGGTTCCATGGAGGAAACTCCAGATAAGCGGAGCGGTGTTCAGATAACTCGAGGCTGCTATGCGGGGCAAGCCGTCATCAGAAGATTGAACTTTAGTCTCCCGCATTCCCTGGCCGACTCCCCACCCACCTATTCCCCCAGGGGCCCAGCCAACCATGATTGATTGATCCGTACCTGTTCGTTTGACGGGTTCTCAACCGGCACAATCCGGTACGGTGCGTCCACCCTTCCCCCGAGCCTGATAGGTAACACACTCAAGTCGTCTGAGCGGAATATCGTCAGGGTGACTAAATCGCCCGGACGCTGCTCGGCAAGCCTGGCGTCGAAGAATTCTTTATTGGCGCGCATGTTATTCCAGGCCAGAATCTGATCTCCCGCGTTCAGACCCTGCTCGTACGCAGGTGCGCCTGCATAAACACGCCTGACCATCAGGCGGTCGCCTTCCTGAGCCACATCAGCACCAAGATAAGCTTTCTCAATCGCCCGAGTCGTGTTCGTTGCGCCCATCGTATCCAGGCGCAAACCGGCGGCGTCGAGCGCCGCATTGTAGTCAAGCTCTTCGCGGCCATGAACGTACCGGGCAAAGAATTCGTCGAGACTTGATCCGGCCATCAACTCCGCGACCTTTTGAAAATCCTGCGGCGTATAGTTGCGGCCTTTCTTATAGAACTCGTTATAGAGATAACGCATGACGTCATCCAGAGACTTCGCGCCATGGCTCCGTTTGCGAATCTCGAGATCAAGAAGCAAGCCAAGTATGGCTCCTTTGTCATAGTAGGATATTTGCGAATTTATTGAGTTCTCGTCCTGGCGGTAAAACTTGATCCAGGTATCGAAGCTCGCTTCCTCCGCGGTCATCACCAGCCTGCCCGGGGTATTCTGCAAATCCTGAATTGCCCTGGCCCTATCCTCTAAAAAATCTTTTTCGGAGATCAATCCAGCCCTTCTTAGCACCACATCAGCATAGTAGTCAGTGAGGCCTTCTGCCACCCACAACAGTTTTGTGTAGTTTTCTTTCGTGTAGTCAAATGGCCCGAGCGCGTCGGGACGAATGCGCTTGACGTTCCAAAGGTGGAAAAACTCATGCGCTACCAACCCGAGAAATCCTCGAGAAGTCGGCACGGGCTGGGCGCCGGGAGCGGCTGAATTTGAGCCTCGGCTGCGTTCGGAACGGAAGCCGAAACGGGAATAGCCGAGCGCTGTTGAATTCAAATGTTCGAGTCCGCCCCCTCCAGTTGACCTCAAATGCAGGATAAAGGTGTAGTCGTGATAGGGAACCTCCCCACCCATCAATTCAACTTCGGCAGTAACGATCTTCTGCACGTCGTCCCGCATTCTTTCCGGATCATAGTTTCCTTCGCCGTCGATAACGATCCGATGGGGCACCCCCTTAACTTCGAATGCGAGTGTCTTGAAATTGCTGACTTCAACGGGTGAGTCGTAAAGGATATCGAAATTCTCCGCGCGAAACGTGTCCTTGAGGCCGGGTGCCGCGGGAAGACCGGTGGCAATCTTCCAAACCTGCGGAGCAACGATGTGCAGGGTTGAAGGCGTATTCAGGAAGCCCTCCAGGTACATTAACAGGGCTGCGTTGTTCCAGAAGGCATGGACGGAATTCAATTCATTTGTTCTGACTGAAAGCTCGTTCGCATACACACGATAGGTGGCGCGCCAATCAGGGGAACCGTTCGTCATCACCCGCCAGGAATTCTTATTTATCTTTTCCCATCGCAGCGGTCGGCCCGCAGCGTCGATCGCAGAAAAGTCCTGCACGTGGCGAGCAAATTCACGCACCAGATACGACCCAGGTGTCCACACCGGCATCACCAACAGCTCTGATACCGGGGCCCGACCAATTGCACCGCGTGTGAGGCGAATCTCAACCTCCAGCATGTGCGTATGAGGTTTGGGCATAGAGACCGTGAAGGCTATTCCCGGTGGCGCAGATTGAGACGCGGATTGCTGTGCCGCTGTTGCGACGGGGGAGACGAGACAGATAACTGTCAAGACCGTCGGCCTTAAGGCGGAAAGGTATCTTCGGTGCATCGTAGTTTGCTTCGCTTCTCGGATGTTCTTTGTAAATGCTGGGGAGCAGCATATTACTACGAACTTTGAATGCGAGTCTAAGAATAGTCGTTCGTACTCAATCAACCGCGGGACACTCGTCAACTGCCGCCGAGAGCGAACAATCTGGAACCTAAAGCGATAACAGGTTCAGATGGATCCTCGTCAGGATCGATTTTGCTTCCCCCTTTGGCCATTTGGAATTATATTTGGCGCCTAAGATAATCTCGGGTTAGCCAACAAACCAATGCGTATATACGACGTCAGTGTTCCCATCTCTGCGCGCACGCCTGTTTATCCCGGCGATCCCGGGATAGACATTCAGCAGTGGTCAGCTTTGGCCAAAGGCGATTCGGCAAATGTTTCCTTCCTGCATTTGGGCGCACACACCGCAACGCACGTCGATGCGCCGGCGCATTTCATTGACGGCACAAGGAAGGTCTCCGAGTTAGCGCTCGACGTTTTGATTGGACCAGCGCGGGTGGTGGAAGTTCCCGTCGAATCAGCGGAAATAGACCAGGATTTCGTTGGCAATTTGGATCTGAAATCAGTTACTCGCCTGCTGTTTAAGACGCGAAATTCCAGTTTCTGGGCGGATCCTGACGGCGGTTTTCATAAAGATTTCACCTACCTGACTCCGCGCGCCGCGGATAATCTGGTTGCTAAGGGCGTTCGGCTGGTTGGTATTGATTATCTGTCGATCGAGAAGTTCAAGTCGGGAACCCACGAGACACATTTAAGTTTGCTTTCAAATAGTGTTGTGATTCTCGAAGGGCTGAATTTGCGAGATGTACCTGCCGGTGATTATGAGCTGATTTGTCTGCCGTTGCTGATTGCAGAGGGAACGGGCGACGGCGCCCCCGCGCGAACTGTGCTGAGGACATTACCATAAGCTTTCGCGCCGGCATTCCTGCCTGTCGACACATATCGAGAACTGTTCGCGGCATTAGCCCGTATAACCGAAGTGGTCTAATAATCACATGCAGAGTCAAAAACGCGCCGCTGATCCTATCGATAGCGCTGACTATCGCGAGCATGTGTACCAGCTGGTGCGCCAGATTCCAGCAGGTCGAGTGATGACCTATGGGCAGATAGCTTACCTGCTCGGTGAGGGATACACTCCCCGCACCGTCGGCTTTGTTATGCATGGAGCCAACGAGGAAAATACGCCCTGGCATCGCGTAATTAACGCTCAGGGTCGTTGTTCGACCGGGCGCATAGTGATCCCACCGGACAAACAGCAGCGTATGCTCGAAGCGGAGGGAATTGAATTCGATTCCCGCGGTCGTTGCCGGCTGGACCGTTATCAGTGGTCTCCGGATCAGGCCACAGCCGGAAAGGCTGATCTCAAAGACAACGAGCTGCAATCCAGTCTCTTCAGAAACTCTACGGGTCAGGAGTAACTATCATGGAAAATGATCCCCTTCAACGCCGAACTCCATACGAAGTTAGTCCTCGTCGCTATTCAGTATCACATCATATGGTGACGACGGCTTTCGAGCTGCCAAATTTTCGGGTGACACAGAATCTTGGCGTAGTGCGTGGCATTGTGGTGCGGTCGCGCAACGTATTCGCCACCATTGGCGCATCTCTCCAGACGATTGTCGGCGGCAATATCACCGTCTGGACTACTCTGTGTGAACAGACTCGCGCCGACGCATTCGAGATCATGATCCAGCACGCTTCGGAAATTGGGGCCAACGCCATCATCGGCGCCCGCTACGACACCACAGAAATATCTACGGGCGTTACGGAGGTTATAGCCTACGGCACTGCGGTGATCGTTCAGCCGGCCGAAGGTAACAGCTACCAGACATGATCGAGACGGCGTTGACGGGCGCCGAACAAGAGCGTCTTCGTGGCTTGTTTCAGCGTGTCCGTTACGCGAAACTTATTGGCATTGAGCTTGACGATGCAACCCGAGGCTCGGTCAAGATGCATATGGACGCGCGGGAAGATCTCAGGCAGGTTAGCGATGTTCTGCATGGGGGTAGTATCGCCTCCCTGGTTGATACTGCCGCAGCCTTTGCGGTCATCACCATGCTCGAGCCCGATCAAAGTGCCACGACGTCTGATTTGACCATTCATTATCTTCGCCCGGTAAGCAACGGCGCCGTTGCTGCCGAAGCTCGCGTCCTGCGGTCCGGGCGACGCCTGTTGGTGGTGACAGTGAACGTTTTTGACAACATGCAAGCTCTCGTGGCAACAGCAGTTACGACCTACATCCGACTCCCATAAAATGCCCTAAAAAGGCCCAAATACTGCTCTAAATAGCGGTGGACAACGCCGTTGATCTATGCCAGAATGTGTTTGCCTCGCTGCACGCCTCCCCGAGGTTGCCCAGTCAACCCAGTTTCCGGTCCGAGCCTTCATGTACTCCCTCTACAGCGCCATACTAGCTCAGCATTTTCGCCAGCTAACTCCCGTTCGCTGTGCGGAGCAAACTATTGCTCAGTTGCACCGCTATTTTGAAGATGTAGTTTTGGAGAACAGCCTGGCGGCGCTCGTCGCGGAGAGCCTGCCATACGCCGCCGAACGTCCCATACGCGATCGCACTCGCGTGCGTGAAATGGCGCGCGCGGCACGCAGCGCGTTCTTTTTCGTAAGGCCCGGAGATGCCCTCAACAACCTTGCTCTAAAAACCGACGGCCATAATCTGGAGCCCGTACTTCTACAACGCGCGTCCACCGACAAAGTGAACGAACGATTCGTTGTAATTGCTGACGCAAGATTTTCCGCGCTCCTGGCTTCAGTGCACGGAAACGAGGACGACGGCTCAGCACCGGGAGATGAAGTCATATGGACCTTTCAACCCGACATAGTCTATTCGGCCCTTGAGTATCTAATGGCCCGCGTTACTGCTGAACAGCCGTATCAGGCAGCGGCCTTCTCGAACGCTGTTAGTGCGTCGATGCCGAAAGCGACTTCACTGCAACTAACTGTCAGTGTCACTACGAAACTCGCCCGATTGCTCCAGGAGCAGGCCGGGCGCGAGATCGCTATTAATCGTATTGCTACCTCGATCCGCAATTCGCTCAAACTCGACAGTATCCTGCAGACAACAGTTAATGAGGTTGGCCGCGCCGTGAACGCCCGCTACTGCGCCCTAAGAGTCGAAGGCGAAGCGATTGGTCAAACATTGACTCATTGCTATTTTCACCCAGAGAAGCAGCCCGACACCGAAGCCACAACTAAACTGCTCAGTGAGATTGACACTTATAACTCGCGTCTCGCTGTCAGCCTCAAAAGCCATGTGCAGGATGGCGAAGACTGTGGCGAAGTGGAGGCTGGCGCTGAAGCTAAGAGCCCGCTCGCGGTTGTGCCGCTAATCTTTCATGATCGTTTTATGGGCACACTGCTGGTCGGTTCTGACCACGAGGGCCATACGTGGGAGGAGAATGAGTTGCTCCTGCTGCACACTGTCGCTGACCAGGTAACTGTGGCCGTAAATCAGGCCCACCTTTTTGCGCAGATAGAGCAGCAAGCTCTGACCGACGGACTGACGGGTTGCTACAATCGCCGCTCGTTTGAAATGCAGCTTGAGAAAGATCTACATATGGCGACGCGGCAGCGCCAACCCCTATCGCTGGTCATGCTGGATGTTGATAACTTCAAGCAAGTTAACGATAAGTCCGGGCACGAAGCGGGTGATAATGCGCTCCGCATGCTCGCTGATTGCCTGCGTGAAGAATTACGGGGAGTTGATTCCGCCGCTCGCTTTGGCGGTGACGAGTTTGCAGTGATATTGCCACAGGCCGACAACGAAGGCGCCATGCTGGTGGCCGAACGTCTGCGCGTGCGCCTCGAACAGACCGATGTCGCCGGCTTTGGACCCATTAGTGCCTCCTTCGGCGTGGCCACTTTTCCTCTCCACGCATCATCGCGGGACACCCTGGTGGTAGCTGCCGATCGCGCGCTTTATAGTGCCAAGCACGGCGGACGCAATCGCGTATGTTTGCCGCCAGCGGACGGCCCGGCAAATGGGGATGAAGTCTCGCCATCACCACAAACATTTTCTGGTACTGACGGACAACTTCCGGTGCCGGTAAGCGAGCCCGTCGTCCCTTTTAATGAAATAGTCATCGAGACCTTCTAAATCATTTCCGCAAGTCTCCCCAGTCTCTACATCGCAAATCATCGTTGTTAGCAAGGCCACGCCAACGCGCGCGTGGCCGTTTCGTGTCTGGTGTCCGCGCCCAAAATGCCGCATGATAGAGATCTCGCGGTAGAATACTGGTACCTGAAAAAGATCGAGGGGTCTTTCTTTTTTTGTCCATGGGTGACTTACGCAAATTCGCGCGGTACTTCCGGCCTTACAAAGCATCGCTTATCGCGGGCATTCTTTGCATAGTGGCGGGGGTGATCTTTAACCTGACGATTCCTCTCATCGTCGGCCGCGCCATTGATGCAAACTGGACAACCGTAACCTGGTCGAATGTGACTTTGGCGGCGCTCAAGGTTTTGGGCGCCAGCATTATCAGTGGCGTATTCCTTTATCTGCAGCGCCGCATCCTGATCGGGATCTCGCGGCACGTCGAGTACGATCTGCGCCAGGACTTTTATGCTCACCTGGTCGATCAGCCACTTTCATTCTTCCAGGAGCATCGCATCGGCGACTTGATGGCCCGCGCAACCAACGATCTCGCCGCCGTACGGCAATTGGCCGGGCCAATGATCATGTACACACTGCAGACGGTCTTTGTCGTCGTATTCGTGGTGCCGTTCATGTTCATACTCAACTGGCGGCTGACGCTTCTGCTCTTCGTCACTATGCCGCTGGTTTCACTCACGGTTAAGTTCTTCGGCCAGCAGGTCCATATTCGCTTCGAGAAAATACAGGACTTCTTTGCGCAGATTACCGCGCGCGCGCAGGAGAACTTTAGTGGCGTGCGCGTGGTGCGCGCCTACGCTCAGGAAGGCGCCGAGATTGCCGCCTTTAATGAGTTGAATCGCGAATACGCCGCCCGAAATCTCGGCCTGGTGCGCATCGACGCAATGATGCGGCCGTTAATGCAATTCTTGATTGGCCTCGGTTTTGTTTTGATCGTTTGGGTGGGCGTCCCGCTGGCGGTGCGCGGCGAAATCACGATTGGTGACTTCACCGTGTTCAATATGTATCTGGGGCGATTGATCTGGCCCCTGATCGCTCTGGGCTACGTGGTAAATCTGTACCAGCGTGGCACGGCCAGTTTGAAGCGCATGAATGCCATCCTCGCGCTCAGCCCAACCATCGTCGATGAACCGGGGGTAAAAGCCCAGCCGCCGATTAAGGGCCGGATCGAATTTCGCAATCTGACGTTTCGTTACCATCCATCCGCAGGGCCGGTGCTTCAGGATATTAACCTGACGATTGAAGCCGGGCAGACCGTCGCCTTTGTCGGGCGCACTGGTAGCGGTAAATCGACCTTGATTAGCCTGATTCCACGCATTCTTGAGGCACCCGAAAACACCGTCTTGGTAGATGGAGTTTCAGCTTACGACTATCCGCTGGCCCAATTGCGCGGCAGTATTGGCTACGTGCAGCAGGAAACTTTTCTTTTCAGCGACACGCTCGCCCAAAACATTGCTTTTGGAGTGGAGGAGGCCGAACGCGCCGAAGTGGAATGGGCCGCTGAAATCGCCGGACTAACCGAGGACGTGCGCGGGTTTCCCGATGAATTCGAGACGATGGTAGGCGAGCGCGGCATCACTTTGTCAGGCGGACAAAAACAGCGCACGGCTATAGCTCGCGCCGTGCTGCGCCAACCGGAGATCTTGATTCTCGACGACGCGCTTTCTTCAGTTGACACCTACACTGAGGAGAAGATTCTGGGACAACTGCGCGGTGTGATGCGCGACCGCACCAGCGTGATTGTTTCGCATCGCATTTCCACCGTGCGCGATGCTGATTTCATCTGCGTGCTGGATGAAGGGCGGATCATCGAGCGTGGAACCCACGAAGAGCTGCTCGCGCTTGGCGGTGAATACGCCGACTTGCACGAGCGGCAACTGCTGGAAGAGGAGTTAGCAGCCACCTAAGCCATGTCCACGACCGCGAAACAATTCCATGAGGAAGAGGCCATCGGCAAGACTTACGACTTGCAGATCGCCCGCCGGCTGCTGCGGTATTTGAAGCCCTACGTGAAACTGCTGGCCATAGCGCTAGTGCTGACCCTGCTGCTGAATCTGCTGGGGATCCTGCAACCAAAATTCACCGAATACGCCATCGATTGGCACATCCTGCCCCGCAAGACGGAAGGCCTGACATTCCTGGTTTTGATGTTCGTGGGGGTGCAGTTTGCGCGCTTCGTCTTTTCCTATTTCCAGGTGCTGCTCCTCAACACCATTGGTCAGCACGTCATGTATGACCTGCGCAGCGAGCTTTACGACAAGCTGCAGCACCAGGAGGTCGCTTACTACGATCGTAATCCGGTGGGAAGAATTATGACGCGACTGACTAACGACGTGGATGCGCTCAACGAGCTGTTTACCTCGGGGGTTACGGATCTGCTTGGCGATCTCGTAATGATCGTCGCGATCATCGGCATGATGCTGTGGATGGACGTGCGGCTGACGCTGATTACCCTTCTGACCGTGCCAATGCTTTTTGCCGCGACTACCTGGTTTCGCAAAGGTGCGCGCCGCGGCTATGACATGGTGCGAACGCGCATCGCCCGCATTAATGCGTTCCTGCAGGAGCATTTCTCCGGCGCGCAAACGGTCCAGATCTTTAATGCCGAAGAAAAGTCGCTGGCTCGTTTTGAGCGGATAAACGACGACCACCGCAACGCCAACATCGAAACGATTTTCTATTACGCGGTCTTCTTTCCGCTGGTCGATTTCATTGGCGCGGTTGGCATAGCGCTGGTGATCTGGTATGGCGGCTGGCGAGTGATGCACAACACGCCGGGCCACACCGTGCTATCACTGGGCGCCTTGGTGGCTTTCATCCAGTACTCAGGATTTCTGTTTCAGCCGATTCGCGATATTTCCGACAAGTACAACGTGCTGCAGGCTGCCGTCGTCGCCTCGCACCGCATTTTCAAGACGCTCGATCTACCCATCGCCATTACCACTCCGGCAAATCCGCGGAAGACCGGGCGCGCTGAAGGCCGCATTGAATTTGAAAACGTCTGGTTCGCTTATAAAGACGAGGATTGGGTTTTGCAGGATGTCTCGTTCATAGTCGAGCCCGGTCAATCAGTCGCGCTGGTCGGACACACGGGATCCGGTAAGACGACGATCACGAACCTGCTGATGCGTTTTTATGATGTGCAGCGCGGGCGCATCCTGCTTGACGGCATTGATGTGCGCGAATGGGACCTGCAATCCCTGCGCGAGAATTTTGCCGTTGTGCTGCAGGACGTCTTTCTTTTCAGCGGCACCGTGGAAAGCAACATCCGTCTCGGCCGCCAAGATATTTCCGCGGAACGAGTGGAGTGGGCGGCCACCGAGGTGCGCGCCGATCGTTTCATTCGCCGCTTGCCCGAAGGCTACAAGTCGGAGGTAAGAGAGCGCGGCGCCGGGCTTTCAGTCGGGCAGAAGCAGCTCATTTCGTTTGCCCGCGCCCTGGCGTTTGATCCGGCCTTGCTGATTCTGGATGAAGCGACCAGCTCGATTGACACGGAAACCGAACAACTTATTCAACAGGCAATCGAACGCGTAATGCGCCGGCGCACATCTGTTGTGGTTGCCCACCGCCTGTCAACAATTCAGAGTGCCGATAGGATTATCGTGCTGCATCATGGCGAAATCCGCGAGCAGGGATCGCATCAGGACCTGCTGGCGATGCGCGGACTTTACTGGCGACTATACAAGTTGCAATACGCCGATGCGGCTCGCGGGCA
>DASXRU010000207.1:0-11441 GCA_036506395.1 Pyrinomonadaceae bacterium
AGGTTCCCAGGTTGGACTTTGATACTCGAAGGTTGGAGTTTGTCTCAACAATACCCACTTGCAGTCAGGAAGGGGGCCTGCCCCCGCTCTTCCAACCTGGTTCAGATTCCATGTAATCTCACGCGGAATTCGTCATTGAAGGCCACGATTTCCGCGCGCCGGTTTGAAAACAGCCGCGACTCACGAAGCAACATCGGCAATCCGCCATGCGGCAGGTTAAGCCCATAAGCCGAACTGGAAAACATTGCTGCCAGTTGCGGATTAAGTGTCTGCGGCACACCGTAGCGAATCAGCTTCAAGGCCACCGGCGCAAACCCTATGGTCCGGCGCGGATTGATGAGTTCGATCGACTTGTCGAAGATGTGCAGCCGCGTTAACTGATCTCGCAGCGCCAGGTCGCGATGCGCCAGTGCATTGGCTAATGCTTCAGAGACGACTTTGCGATCATAGTTGGCCCGGGGAACGACCGGCGCGTCGCTCTCCGGCGCAGTTAATGTTCCTGTCGCCGGGCGAACATCCCATAAATCTGTGTAGCGTATGATGAACCGCAGCGCGCACTCGTAGATTGTTGCCAGGTTGCCTTCCAACCTTACACGTTCCACAGCCGGCGCTTGAGTTGTGTCGCCGCCAAATCTGGTGGCGATTACCGCTGAGCGCGGCAGCAGTGTGGCAACGCTTTCGTCGCGGCCAAAGAGCAGCAGCCCCGCGATGGTCGGCACGCTCTCCCCGCCATGGTTTGTAGCCAACAGCAGGTGGCGCTCAAGTACCTCCGCTGTCGGGTAGCCCGCGAAACTGGCTTCGTCGAATCCACTTTCGAACTCGCGCACAAAACTCCACAAGTGCGCCTCGTCGATGTCGGCCATGGTTGCGCCCAGGGCGGGAACATTTACGTAGCCCAGCGGCCGCGCTTCGTCGAGCAGAGCAGAAAGTTCTTCCCGCGACGCCTCGCGTTTCTCCGATCCAATGCGCAGGTAGAAGCGGCCATCGCTGGTTCGATAGGGGCGTCGTTTGCCTTCTATGTCCAGCGCCACGATGCGACGGCCGCTGTCAAATGCGATGCGGTCGATAAAGGGCACCAGCGGCGGTTGAATCTCTTCCCGGCAAATGCGCACCAACTCCGCCTGAACGTCTTCGGAATCTTCGACGCCCTCGACGCGCATTTGATCGTTAACGCCAAAAACAATCACCCCGCCGCCGGTGTTTGCCAGCGCTACTATTTCCTGGGCAATCTTTTCCGAATTAGAGAGCTTTACCTTCAGCTCGAGAAACGTATCTTCGCCGCCGCGCACCAGACGCATCAGCTCAGTGCGGGAAGTTTGCGGCGCGGCGGTGGAGTACATGTACTCCTGAAAAGACCGTTCGGTGGTAGGTTCGTGCCGCTGGTTACTGCGGAATTTTCGGCGAGCCATTTGTGTATTGGCGGAGCTGGCAATCCGCCCGGATGCTCTGGCGCTTGATTCGTACGCCCTGGCATCGCTGGACTGTCAAATTAGTCTGCTGAACAATGCTTATCCTATCAGTGGAACTCAGTGTAGCATAATCAAAATGCTTCGTCCGTAAACGCGGTGATGCAGTTTGGTTGGGAGTAAATCGTGCGACGCACAACTAAAAGCGCCAAAGGCGCGAAATGTAGAAGCCTGGGCCAACGGCCCAGGTATAGTACGTCAAGAATTCCAAGCGCTGAAGGCGCGAAATAGGTAGGTCGTTCTTTCATTATTTCGCGCCTTCAGCGCTCAATGGTTTAGGAAAGATCACATCTTTCCTGGGGCGCTGCCCCAGGCTTTTTCATTTCGGGCCTTCGGCCCTCTTTGTCGCTCAAGCAAATGCCACACTGCATTGGTGCCATCCGTAACCGCGCCAGCGACTGGTTAGCCACGTGACCCTCGTACATACTTCACCACCGGCCCACGCCTACATCAGCCTGGGATCGAATCTAGGCGATCGGGCGGGAAACCTGCTGCTGGCCGTGCGCGGTATGTTGGACTCAGGTCTGGTTGTCAGTCGTCTCTCGTCCGTTTATGAAACTGAGCCGGTGGGAAATTCTTCAAAACCGGATATACCGCCGTTTCTAAACATGATCGCGGAACTGCGAATCCCTTTGCCACCGCCCGAGCAGTTGCTCGCGCAGCTCTTGCGAATTGAATACTCGCTGGGCCGCACCCGCGAAGTGCCAGGGGGATCGCGGACCATCGATTTGGATTTGCTGCTTTGCGGCGATGAAACACGCGGCACTGAGTTTTTGACTTTGCCGCATCCGCGACTTCACCAGCGCCGCTTTGTGCTGGTGCCATTGGCCGAGCTGGCGCCTCGCTTGGTACATCCGATCTTGCAGAAGCCGGTCAGCGATCTACTCGCGGAAACAGAAGATAAATCAGAGGTAAGGCTATGGCGAAGTCAGAACCGCCTGCGGTAGCGGGCGGGCCCTCTTTTTAACCGCCCGCAGAAAACAAAGAGGCCCGCCTGCTACCGCAGGCGGTTCTGACTTTTGTGCAACTGCCAGGCGATCATTGACGTATATTGAAGCGCAGTTCTTGAAGATTCCTTGAGGATCTCGCGAGGAACTCAATCAGCCCATGCAGCCTGAAACTTCCAACGCAGCGCCCAATGGCGGTAACGCGACCTGCTCCAACTGTGGTGCGGTAATGCCGAGCGAGCTGCGCTTCTGTCGTGCCTGCGGGGCGCGGCTGGGTGAAGGTGTCGCCGAATACACTGAGACGGTGCGTTTTCCTAACGCACAATCTGCCGCTCCCACTGCTTATGCTTTTGGCGCCGGCCCTCAGGGGCCGCAGGGTGTCGGCTCCCCAGCGAATCCGCAGATGCAGTGGTATCCGAAGAAGAAACGAAAAGCGATTAGCGGGATGGCATGGCTGTTTATCGGCTTGTTGATTTTCTTCGTTGTCGGCGGCGCATTCACCTCGGTGATCAGGCAGGTTCGCCGGGAGGTCGGCATCCAGGGAGCTCCATCTGCGCCGCAGGCTTACTTCGGCGTCGATAATTTCAAGGATGCCGAAGGCGGTGGTGCAACCTTCAACGACGTCGAGCCTCCCGATTCCCCGGCTGACAAGGCCGGACTAATCGGCGGGGATGTCATAGTGGTTTTCGACAACCACGCTATCAAGAATCGTAGCGATATAGTGGATCTCATGCGTTCAACGCCATTGGGTAAACCCGTCGAGGTTATCTACACCCGCGACGGTGAAACTAAGAAAACACAACTGACACCTATTTCACGAGACGAGCTCAGGGCGCTCGAAAGAGCGTTTAGTAGACGGCCTCAGGGACTTGGACGGTTTGGTTACGACGATGGTGACTCAGAGCGGGTTCCCGTGCCCAACACAAATACTTATGGCGTGCAATTAAACGATATCTCAGCCAGCCTTCCCGCCGATATGGCGGGAATCAAACAAGGCGACATTGTCGTTGAGTTCGCCGGCATCCCTATACGCACCCCGGGAGAGCTGAAATCTCGAATTCTGCGCGCCATTCCGTATGACACGGTCAAGGTCGTCGTGATGCGGGACGGCGAACGCCTGGAGATCCCTGTAAAAATGGGCAAGAAATAGTCGGCCCCTCATCCGGGCGCGACATGGTTGCGCAGGCGCAGTTCCATTTTACGTCGTACTTCTTCACGAGCCTCTTCGGTGTCAATCGCTTCAAAAGTTTCAAGCAGCGCATAGGGGGATTCCGCCACCAGCCTTAACTCCCAGGCTTCGCGTGCGCCGCGTGAAGTCCGTGCGAACCACATCGCGTCAACCGGCGCTTCCTCTATGCGCGGACTTTCGCCGCTCGCTTGTATTTGCGCATTAACCTCAGCAGATATTTTCCGCCGCACCAGGACACGCTCCAGCCGCCATCCGTGCTTGCGATAGGTCACGATTATTTCCTTAAAGAGATCCACCTGGTTCATAGAAAACTGGCACTCTTGAAAACCTCTAGATCTTGAAAGCTTGCCTCCTTGAAAACCTGCAGTCAGGAAGGGGGCATTCCCCCACTGCCTTTAGCAACCGGGATATTCAATGGTCTTCAGCCCAACATCAAAACTAAGAGCGGGGGCATGCCCCCTTCCTGACTGCGGGTTTCTCCTGACTGCGGGTTTCCTATCTTGTTTTATCCATTGTTTGAACTCATTTTGGCAACGGCCTGACGAATAGTCTCCTGCACCAAACTGATTTCCTCTTCATTCTTGTATGGCTGCCTTGGCCAGAAGAAGCCCTTCAAGCCGTCCTTGCGCCGGCGCGGAACAATATGAACGTGAAGATGAGGCACGCTCTGGCTGACACGATTGTTGATGGCCACAAATGTTCCGTGCGCCTCCAACGCCGATTCAATCGCGCGCGCGAGCAGCTGAGCGTTCCGGAATAGAGGCGCAATCAGATCATCCGGCAGATCGGCGAGAGTTTCGTGGTGATGCTTCGGAATCAGCAGGCAATGACCGGGAAACACAGGACGGTGATCGAGGAAAGCCAGCGACACGTCATCTTCAAATACGATGTTCGCTTTAACCTCATCGCTGGCGATCTTGCAGAAGGCGCAGGTCGAGTCCACCACGTGTTCTCAGTTTCCGATGGATATTTCAAAGGCTCTCAGGAACGTTTTCAGGCGTGGCCTTTTTCTTCGTAATGCGGTTTGCCGCCTCGTCCGTGATTATGGAGATGCCGTGCAAACCTTCAGCCACAAGCCGGCGCACTAAACCGTGGGCTGCCGCATACGTTAAACTGGATGCTTCGCAGCCCCGTTCGCTGATTACTGCCCATCGCTTTTCGGCAAGCTCGCTCATGCCCGTCTTGTCCCAAACCATTTTTTAGTTTACAAGAAGGAGCTTAACGGATGCGCGTCCGCAAAGCCAAATGGCCCTCAGTGGTTTGGAGTGTATCGGGCACAGGTCTGGGAGCTTAAGCCTTGGCTCAATAATGGAATGCTCGGTTTTGGCGTATAGTCTATTACCTCGTTGTCCCCGGGTTGTCTAATCTCGACTAAGATCTGAAAGTTGGGATAGGTACAAGGACCGTCGCTTTTCCCGGAAAGGAACTCTTGTGTCACAACCCGACGTGGCCCCGGCAGCCGCAAACAATCTCGTCCTGCATCGCCTGGCCCACGAAGATGCGCACGCCAGCTTTGCAGCGGACGTGGCCCGCGGCCTTTCGTCAGACCCGAAGCAGCTATTTCCCAAATATCTTTACGACGAACTGGGCTCGCACCTCTTCGAAGCGATCTGCCAACTGCCCGAATATTACCTGACACGCGCCGAGACTGAGATTCTTACTCGCTACGCAGCTGGGATTGCGGGCTCGATTGCGGGGGACAAAACGCTGATCGAAATGGGCAGTGGCAGCGCTTCAAAGTCACGCTTGATCATCGAGGCCCTGCTGAAACTCCAGAGCGAGTTGGTTTTCATTCCCGTAGACATTTCGGCTTCAGTCCTGGAAACCAGCGCCAGATCGCTTTTGCAAACTTATCCGGCTTTGCGGGTTATTGCATACGCCGGCGACTACTATGATGGCATTGCGGCGCTGGGCTCTTTGCAAAGAGAGCGGGCCCTGGCGCTCTTCCTCGGCTCAAACATCGGGAATTTCGACAGCGAGGAGTCTAGAAAATTCCTGGGGGCAATGCGCGGAGTGCTGCGCGCCGGAGATGCCTTGCTGCTTGGCGCTGACTTGAAGAAGGATCCGCGAATCCTCGAAGCCGCGTATAACGACACGCTGGGTGTTACCAGTGCCTTCGTGCGCAATCAACTCGCCCGCATTAATCACGAGTTGGATGCAGACTTTGATGTGCGTCAATTCAAACTGGTCTCGGTTTATAACGGCGCAGAAGGCCGGGTTGAGGTCTATCTCGAGAGCTCCCGTGCGCAGACAGTACCCGTTCGCAAGCTGGAAATGCAGGTCTACCTCGAGGCCGGAGAGCGCATCCACATGGAACACTCCTACAAATACGATCTCGAGCAGCTTTCCAGGATGGCCGCGGAGTCAGGCTTCGAACGCACCCGTACTTGGATGGACAGCCGCGAATACTTCAGCAGTAATCTCTTTCTGGCCGTGTGATGCAAAGTAGCGGCTGTGCCGCCCGATGTGCGGAAGGTCTGTGACCTTCCGAAAGAATCCATAGAAATTAACGGGCTGCGCCCATTTTCCGATAGGCATCTCGGGTGCTTGCCTTAGAAGAATTGGGCAGCTTGGGTTTTAAATCATGTCAACGAAGAACTCTCAAAACCAGGAACAGTCTTTGCGCGATCACCTGCTTTCTCTTTTACGAGGCGGGAACGCGCATATCGCATTCGATGATTTGATCGCGGACTTTCCGCCGGAGTCATGTGATCAGAAAGTTGACGGCGTTCCCTACACACCATGGCAAGTGCTGGAGCATATGCGGATCACGCAATGGGATATCCTGGAATTTTGCCGCAACCCAAAACATGTCTCGCCCGATTTTCCGAAAGGCTATTGGCCTAACCCGGATGTCGTTGGCAACATCACGCTCTGGAAACAAACGGTAGAGCGATTCCGCAAAGACCTGAAAGAGATGGAGGAACTCGTGGCCGATCCAACAAAGGATCTCTTTGCGAACATCCCGCACGGCAATGGCCAAACCGTCCTGCGCGAGGCGCTGTTGGTCGCCGATCACAACGCGTACCATTTGGGCGTCCTGGCAGTCATGAACAGGATTCTCAACAAACCGCAAAAATGAATGAAACCAGCAGCGCGCCCCTGGTAGAACTCCGCGACGTCAGCTATCGAGTTGACGCTATCGCCACGCCTATCATCGATCGGTTGAGCGTTTCCGTCAGACGTGCCGAGACCCTGGTGCTGCTCGGCGAGTCGGGTTGCGGCAAAACCACGACTCTCAGACTCGTCAATCGCCTCTTAACGCCAACCAGCGGTCAGGTACTGGTCGAAGGAAAAGCCACTACCGCGTGGGACCCGATTCGCTTGCGCCGGCGCGCCGGTTACGTGATTCAGGAGGCGGGCCTGTTTCCGCACTTCACGGTCGAACGAAATGTTGCGCTGGTTCCCAGTCTGGAAGGGTGGGAGGAATCTCGCGTTCGCGATCGCGTCAACGAATTGCTTTCGCTGGTCGGGCTGGACCCGAATAAGTTTGCTCAGCGCTATCCAGGCGAGTTGTCAGGTGGCCAGCGACAGCGCGTAGGAGTGGCCCGCGCGCTTGCCGCCGATCCGCCGCTGCTGTTGATGGACGAGCCTTTTGGCGCGCTCGATCCGTTGACGCGGGCCACGCTACAGCGGGAGTTCGCGGAATTGAAAGGGCGTCTGGGCAAGACGGTCATTTTCGTAACCCACGACGTGCGCGAAGCGCTGTTGCTCGGTTCGCGCATTGCTTTGATGGCTGCCGGGAGAATTGAGCTGATCGAGACACCTGGAGGCTTCAGGCAATCGAATAACAGACACGCCCGCGCCTACCTCGAGACGTTACAACTACCATTTGATTCCGCCGGGGGAAACAAATGAGCTTCTGGCAATTTCTGCAACAGAACTCTACCGAGTTGTTGATCCTGATTCGGCAACATCTGGCGCTGGTGTTCTTCTCAACTCTGGTCGCGGTTTTGATCGGCATCCCAACCGGAATCATGCTGACGCGAAAAAAAGCGTTGCGGGGACCGGTGCTGGGAATAGCCAACGTGATGCAAACTATTCCCAGCCTGGCGCTGTTTGGTTTCCTGATTCCCTTGCCATTCATTGGCGGCATCGGCGCGCGGTCGGCGCTGGTCGCCCTTGTGCTATATGCTCTGCTCCCGATTATTCGCAACACGGTCACCGGGATCCTCGGGGTAGAACCGGCCATGCGCGAAGCAGCGGTAGGAATGGGGATGACCGACCGGCAGATTCTGTGGCAAGTGGAGCTGCCGTTGGCGACCAGCGTGATTCTGACCGGCGTGCGGGTCGCCACGGTCATTGCGGTAGGAGTGACGACGATAGCCGCTGCCGTGGGCGCGGGCGGCCTGGGCGTTTACATTTTTCGCGGGCTGAGACAATACGATAACAATCTTCTAATCGCCGGGGCCGGGTCGGCGGCATTAATAGCTCTCGCCGCCGACTTTTCGCTGGGCGTTTTCGAACAGCACTTCGCAGCCACCGGTAAACGACAATCGCGAATCTCCGTGGTGCAAAAGATCGGAGTTGCCGCCATTGCCATTATTATGCTGGCGGCCGTTCTACTTTCGTTTAGAAGTTCGCAAGCGAATTCAAATGCCGGCCCTAACGGCGTGCGCGTTGTTGTGGGCTCAAAGGACTTCACCGAATCGGCCTTGCTCGCCGAGACCGTCGCTCAAATGCTTGAGGCTCGCGGGGTGACAGTAGAGCGTCAGTTTGAACTCGGGGGAAATCTTCCGCACGAGGCGTTGTTGGCCGGCCGCATCGATCTCTATCCCGAATATACGGGCACCGCGTACACCGCCATCCTCCATCATCAACCGATTTCCGATCCGCGGGCCGTTTACGATCAGGTTAAGCGCGAGTACGACGAGAAGTTCAACGTTATTCTGAGTGATCCGCTGGGGTTTGAAAATACATTTGCTATTCTGGTGCGCGGCGAAGTGGCCCGGCGACTGAATCTGAAGACCATTTCTGACGCCGCGAAGTATGCCCCGCAGTGGCGGGCGGGATTCGGCCAGGATTTCATGTCGCGGGCGGATGGTTATCCTGGTCTCTCCAAAGCTTACGGACTTAAGTTCGCGGATGCGCCTCGCGAGATGGATCTGTCCCTAACCTACATTGCGCTGTCTTCCGGAAAGGTGGATCTTATCGCCGGTAACTCCACCGACGGACGCATCGCGGCACTTGATCTCGTCCAGCTCGAAGACGATAGGCATTACTTTCCGCCATATGAAGCCGTGCTGCTGGCGCGCAAAGATGCGCTGGCGCGAGTTCCGGCGTTAGCAGAAACTGTGACCAAGCTCAGCGGCGCAATCACCACTGAAGAGATGCGCCGCCTTAATTACGAGGTTGACGGAAACAAGCGGGACAAGAAAGATGTCGTTCGTGAATGGTTAAAAGCGAAAGGATTCTGAAGAATAGATGCGCGTACTAGTCACCGGCGGAGCAGGTTACATCGGCAGCGTAGTTGCCGAAGAGCTTATCAATAACGGCCATGAGGTAGTCGTCTACGACAATTTGCAGAAGGGACATCGCGCCGCGGTCAACCGGAAAGCAACGTTTGTCGAAGCAGATCTGCTGGATGGCGAAACTCTGGGGCGGACGATTCGCGGCAACGCGATTGAAGCCGTAGTTCACATGGCGGCGTACGCGCTGGTGGGCGAGTCAGTCAAGCAGCCGGCAGAGTACTACCGCAACAACGTTATCGGGGGAGTGACATTGCTCAGCGTGATGCGGGACAACGGCATCAAGCGAATCGTCTTTTCTTCCTCGGCCGCGGTTTATGGCGAACCGGGAAAACAGCCCATCGAAGAAAGCGATCCGGCCCACCCGACGAATCCCTACGGCGAAAACAAACTCGCGTTTGAGCGCGCGCTGGCCTGGGATGATGAGGTGTACGATCTGCGTTATGCCAGCCTGCGTTATTTCAACGCGGCAGGCGCCACGGCGTCCTGCGGCGAGTGGCATCATCCGGAAACCCATCTGATTCCGTTGACTCTACAGGTAGCCGCCGGTAGTCGCGACGAGATAGAGATCTATGGTGACGACTATCCAACCCGTGATGGCACCTGCGTGCGCGATTACATTCATGTTGTCGACCTGGCGCAAGCGCACATCATGGCCCTGGATGTGCTTGGTGAGGGGAGCCGTATTTACAATGTGGGCTGCGGCGGCGCCGGCTACACCGTGCGGGAAGTTATCGACACTGCGCGTGAAGTGACTGGAAAGGATATTGGCACGCGCGTCGGTCCACGCCGCCCCGGCGATCCGGCGGTGCTGATCGCCAGCTCGGAAAAGATCAAGCGCGAGCTGGGCTGGAACCCTTCGCACCAGGACTTAAAACTAATCATTCAATCAGCCTGGGACTGGGTGAAAGCGCATCCGAATGGTTATTGAAGCGGGAGGATCTAGTTGCCTACGAACGATGTTTCGCAAACCTCCCAGTCTTAGCGCTTCCAGTCAGCAACTTTTTCATTAGCCTGAAAACCAATCTTGCTGTGGGTCCCGTCACAGAATGGCTTGTTACTTGAATGGCCGCAGCGACAGAGAGCAATGCTTTCTTTGTCCAGCGGATATTTGTCTCCCGCAGTGTCGAGCAGTTCGGTTACGCCCTGGACAATATAAGGCCCGTTTGGTGTTGCGCGAATTGAAAAATCAGCCATTTGATCTCCCTTGAAATTTGTAATCGTTCGTCTAAGACTTCACATTCACCCGCAGGACAAGGGCCTCGCTAGCAAGTTGACTACGAAGGCCCTTGTACTGTGGTTGCGCTGTTACAGCGACTTCAAGTACTCAACCAGATCATTTTTTTCCTGCTCAGTCAGACTTAATTTCTTGAAGCTGTTGTAGTGGTTGACTACGTCCAGCAAAGTTGCAAAGCGCCCGTCGTGATAGAAGCCGCCCTTCATGTGGGCGAACAGCCCGCGTAGCGGAGCTGTGCGGTAGGTTTCGTCAGGGGACCGCTTCGCTTGAAAATCGTCTATCCCGATCTCCGAAGCCTTGTGCGTATTCCAGCCCGGCTCGGTAAAGAGCGGCGGCACGTGGCACTGCGCGCAGTTGGCTTTACCTTTGAAGATCGCTTCTCCGCGCGCCGCTGCGGTCTTGTCGTAACTGCCTTCGGGCGGCGCCGGCGCAGGAATGGCCAACTGGTAAAACTGTAGAGCGGCGAGCTTTCCCGTCACCATGTCCGTGCCGCTGCGCTTGTTTCCGAAACCGGCCCGGGCAGCGACCGGATATTTCTTCGGATCGTTCAGGCGCGCGTCAAAGAACGTCCCCTGCCCTTGCAACTCCAGGTTGGCGACATAGGCGTTCCAATATGTGACCGTGCCCCAGCCGCCGGTCCAGGTGTGCAGATTCACGCCGGCCATCCCGAAGGCTGGCGGAATCAACGTAGCTGCCGGTTTACCATCAGGCCGAAAGGCTTTGCCGTCCAGATTCAACTCCGCATCGAACTTTCCCGGCCCCCAGCTAGCGAGCACTTTCTTCACTGTGGGTTCATCAACTCGCAGGAGCTTCGTGAAGATGCTCAGGTCCGGGGCCAGCGAGATGATAGCGCCGGAGTTGAGGTCGCGGTTCGGCCAACCATCGAGTCGGTGTCCGATGCCCGGAGCGAAAGCATCGTCAACTGTTGAATGGCAGACAGCGCAACTAAGGCCCAAAGTTTTCAGACTGCCATTCTGGTTGAATGTTCCTTTTAAGCCCAGCACCGCGTCCAGTTTGATCAAAGCCAGCGTGGTTGCGGGATCGTCCAGGTTCACCTCACCCTTCTTAACCTTTTCCACCAGGTCCGCAGGCAAGGCATCCATATCAACCTTCAGGCCCACGCTCAGCGCGGTC
>DASXRU010000208.1:0-4346 GCA_036506395.1 Pyrinomonadaceae bacterium
GCGGCTAATGTCTCAGCCGTGTCGTCGTCGCGCACGATCACCCTTCGCTGCACGATAATCGGGCCGCCATCCAGCGTCTCGTTCACAAAATGAACCGTGCAGCCGGTGCATTGGACGCCCGCTTCGAGCGCCTGCCGCTGCGCCTCGAGCCCCGGAAACGCCGGCAGCAGGCTGGGGTGAATGTTCAAGATGCGCTGGCGATAGGCGTCGAGGAACTCATGCGACAGCACGCGCATGTAGCCAGCAAGGCAAACGAGATTCACGTCCCGCGCCCGCAATGCTTCGACGATTTCGCGATCGTGATCTTCGCGACTGCGGCCACGACGTTCGATGACCAGCGTTTCAATTTGACGCTCGGCAGCTTTTATGAGGCCGGCGGCGTTGGCCTGGTCGCTTATGACAACCGCAACCTCGGCGTCTGGAATATTGCCGTCGCGCACCGCATCAACCAGTGCGATCATATTCGAGCCGCGGCCGGAAATAAGAATGCCGAGACGTCTGCACTCCGAGGGATTCTTTGATTCCATTGACTCGACAAGCCCACAAGACGACATGAGGCTAATAAACGGCCTCGAAACCGCCTACACAAGATCATTCCGTAGTGGTCAACGATAAACCTCCCGGCGATGACCGACGCGGGTGGATGACAATCAGATTCTCGGTTTTGAAGACTTTGTAGATTACGCGGTAGTCACCTGCGCGCAATTTGAAAAACCCTGATAATGTTCCAGTGAGGAGTTCCGGGTTAGTCTCATCCAAGTGCTCAGCAAGCCATTGGATACGAGTTACGATGCGTCGAGCAGTTGTTCGATCAAGCCGAGCCAGGTCATTCTCAGCAGCCTCCAAAACTCGCAGGTCATACATGACCGTGGCCCAGACCAAAGCGCTCGATTACATCGTCTAGTGGCTTGCCACGCGCGCCCTTTTCAAAATCCTTTTCCTGGCGCAAGAGCTGTTCGCGCAGGGAATCCTTGATCTCAAGTCCGGTGTCAGGATCGCCGAACAACTCTATAAGTTTCCGTTCAATCGAGGTTTCTATGATCTCTCTTAATTCATCGGGAGTCATCTCAGCAACTGTCGAACTCATACGAACCTCCTAACGTTCCCCGCCATCCAAAATCCAGTTCTTATGTGATTTTAACACCTGTTCCTCTTAATCACACCGCCCATTTCAAACGTGCGACGATGTGCAAAGCCGCGGCCGGAAATAAGAATCCCAGGTTTCAACTTTTCACTAGTTCCGAGAAATGCTTGCGAATGCGAGCTTCGGACAGTGCCGATCGCTTGCCAGTTTTTTCCAGCACATTCCACAGCGGCGCTTTGTTTCGCGGCTGAGTAAGCAGCAACTCTTCACTCGAATTCGGTTTTCCCAGATGCTTTATGTGCCCGCAGGCGAGCCCGCCCCCACGAACGAATCCATCAGGTGGAGTACGCGGCCAGCCGGCTTCAACCTTAATCGTCCGCACGCCCAGTCGCAGCGTCAACAATCTGCCGATCATCGTTGCCTGGCCCACTCGGAAACGGTGGCCATCCTGCTGCTCAACTTGCAAACTCGACCCGGCACGATTAGCTTCAGCCGCCAGCGCGGTGAAGCTCGACATTAACCAATCAATGGCAGCGCTGCGCACAAGATCGTTTGCCGAGCGCAGCGCAACATATTCCGCGATGTCGTGGCGCCCCGACGCGCGCGCGCGTCGCTCGGCCTCGGCCAGCGCCTTTGCCCAATGCTGTTCCAGCTTGCTCAATCCATCCCCTCTCGCGATGGGAAATCGGGTCTGATGCAGTTTGAAACCGGGTCCCTGGTTCCCGGGCTTCAGCCGTCTTCAGACGGCTTTCCCGAAGGGTTCATAGACCAGCGCTTTTTAGCGCTGGGGTCAGCGGAGCAAGCTGACCATTAGCGCGCTTCCAGCGTGCTTTGAATTTACAGCTTTAGCATTACGGCTTAAAGCCGCAGACATAAGCCCGTTGAAACGGGCTTTGGGATTCTCGTGCGTCCTGACCCGGGCGTCAAACGCCCGGTCTAGCAACCCTGCGGGAAAGCCGCGTGAACGCGGCTAAAGAATGTTCGACCCCCTATGCGAAATACCTTGTGCTCCGCCATTATTAAAGTTGAAAACTGCATCAGTCTGCATCAACGGACGATTCGCTCCAATTGCGGACGCGATGTTATCATGGCTCCTCGAACGGTCTCCCATAATAGTTGCCTTCGGTCCATGAGCTCACGACTCTGGTTCCTGACAGCGCGGACAAGCTTAATCAACCAGCTAAACCAGCATGACTTTTTCAAATCAAACAAGCCGCGCGTTGGCGCTACTAACTATTCTGACCATCTTGATTGTCACCCAGACATTCTCCGCGCACGCGCTTCTGTTGCAGGAGAGGAAGCCGCAGTTTCCGGCGCGAACGAGCCACGTCAATGATTTCGCTTCGGTCCTCGATGCCTCAACCAAACAGCGAATTGAAAACACTTTGGGAAATTTGCAGCAACGGGCCGGAATAGAATTTGTCGTTGCGATAATAAAGACCGCCGGCGATCAGGATGTCTTCGATTATTCGCTGCAGCTAGCTGACGATTGGGATCTCGGCTCGAAGAACAGCAAGCAAAAGAGTCTTTTGCTGGTGATTGCGGCGGACACTGGGAAGTTTTTTACGCAGTCCAGCAAGAACGTCAGAGGCGATCTTCCTGATGGACTCATCGGTGAGATGGGGCGGCGCATGCGGCTACAATTTGAAGCGCGGGAATTCAACGACGGGCTGACCAGCGGCATTCGAGCTTTTGTGGAGGAGATGGCGGAGCAAAAGGGGCTGAGCCTCGCGGGTATCGATCAACCGTCTGCCGCAATGGCGCAATCCACACCGGCAGAGACGCCGCCGGTCATTCCGGAAGCGCAAAAGCCGCAGCCGGCTGAAAAGCCGAAGCCCGTCGTCAGCGACGCAGCGCCACCCGTCGTTATCGACACGCCAAAGCCTGTAGTCAGCGATACAGCGCAACCCGTTGCCACCGAGACGCCGAAGCCGGCGGCTAACGACACTCCGAAGCCCGTCGTCAGCGATACGGTGCAACCCGCCGCTAACGAAACGCCGAAACCCGTCGCCAGCGAACCCCCCAAACCATCTGAAAGCCCAATTCCACTGCCGATAGAAAGCGCAGTGCAACTAGTCACCCGGCCGCGAGTGGTAGCTACACCGTCACCGCAACCTCCCGAAATTACCAGCCGGGCGCCCTCGGCGACGCCTGAAGTTCCCTCGACAACGCCTGAAGTTCCCACGGCGAAGCCTGAAGTTCCCACGGCGAAGCCTGAAGTTGTTGAAGCAAAGGTCCCGCCAGCTTCTGAACCAGGCAGCGCTGCGCCCATCACCGAAGTGGCGAAACCAACGGTAGTTGTCAAAAGACCCGAGCTCGGCGCTGATGATGCCGAAACAGTGGAACTGACGCTGACGCTGCCGCCCGACCAGCGCGTCGATGCACTCAAGTCGTTCATGGAGACTCATCCGCAATCAACCGCACGAGCCAGAGCAGCGGAACTAATCGTGGTGGCGCGCGCCGCTCTCGGCGATCAGAAACTTCGGGCAGGCGACGTGGGCGGAGGAATCGAACAATTTCGACTGGCAGTCGCGGAAAGTCCGGCGGACATGAGCGACAAGCTCTATTCCGATGTAGTTTCCAGGTTCCCCCTGAACTTGATGATCCGTGGTCAGCGCGCTGCGGCCCTTGAGTCAGCGCGTGCAATCGAAGCGCTGGTGCGCGTGAACCCGAAACGCCTGCTGGCGCTCGCTTCATTTTATTTGGCGATCGAAGATGTGGGCGAAGCAACGCGCCTCGCCGAGTTCGCCGTTAAGCTGGCGCCGGATCTGGCCGCTGCGCACCAGGCGCTGGGCTCTGCCCGCCACATTGGTCTGCGACTGGATGAAGCCGCGGTCGAGTATGCACGGGCCCTCGAGCTTGATCCGAAATCGGCATCGGCGCGGCGAAGCCTTGCAGATCTAAAACGCGCTGCCGGCAATCCTCAGGAAGCACTGGCGCTCTACCGCGAACAGATGCAAGCCGATGCTAAGGACAGCGCTGCTCGTACCGGGGTGATTCTTTCGCTGTTTGATCTGGGAAAGAAAGATGAGGCCGAAGCTGAGCTGGCGTCCGCCCTTAAAGATGACGCGCAGAATATGCCGCTTTTGACCGGCGCCGCTTACTGGTATATCGCACACAACGAGGCCGCGCGAGGACTGGACCTGGCTCAGAACGCAGTGCAGATCGAGCCGCGTTACACCTGGGCCCAGATTGCGATGGCCCGAGCCCTGGTAGCGAACGGGCGTCCCCTCGAAGCGGAGCGCGCGCTTCGCTTCGTGCG
>DASXRU010000209.1:0-12889 GCA_036506395.1 Pyrinomonadaceae bacterium
TCCTTCATCTTTCGTTCGAAATCTTTGGAGTTGGCTTCGGCGTCCTGCTTATAGTTTCCCACGTCTTTGCGCGCCTGCGCGATGTGTTGGTCATTCACGTCTTCGATGTGCTTGTAGAAGCCTCGCCCCTGGTTTTCGCGCGCGGCATCTGATCCCTCTTCGTGCAAGGTATCCAGGGTCGAGAGACGCTTCAGCTCGTCAAAGGCCCAGGTCGCCGGCATCGCCAGGCCGGCAACTTTCGCCAGGCCTTGCGGCACGCCGACCAGGCCGGAGAAAAGTATCTGTGGTATCAGGATTAGCGGCACCAGGCTGGTGGCCATCTCAGAAGTTCGGACCAGCGCCGAAACACACAAACCCAGGGCGATACCCACAATTCCGGTTAGCACTACCACCAGCAATTGCGGAATGGCCCATCCAGGCAAACTCATCAGGCCGGTGTAGTGAAGGAACTTGAGCATGCCAAACAACAGTACGCACTGCGCACCGACGATTAGCGATAGCACAAAGAGTTTGGAGCCCACATACGGCAAGAGGCCGAGATTCACCATGCGCTCGCGCGTGTAAACGGCCCGCTCGCGAATGATCTCGCGCGCCGCCACGGACGTGCCGAACCAGATGGCCACCAGGGCCAGCAGGAAGTAAGGAAAGTCGCGCGGACTTTTTGCGCCCACCACAAGATAAGTCAGCAGCGCGATAATGGGCGCCTGGGCGAACAGGATTAACAAATTGAATTTGTCGCGCGAGAGCACTTCCATGTAGCGGCGGGTCAGTGTTCCCCATTGACGCAAAGCATCCGTGACGGTGGGCCGCCGTTTGACGGCGGCGATTTCATGCACGTCACGGCGCAATCCGCTAAGCGGCTCAACTACGTTGCGACGATAAGCGTCGGTGCGCTGAAAGCTTTGCTTCCATTGTTCGGCAACCTCTTCCGCGATTTGTTCCCGGCGCAGTTTGTAAGCCGCCGACTGCGTTTTCGTAGCGCCGGCCGGCAATGGTAAGAGTGCGGCGAGTTGCTTTTCAATAGGCGCTTCCAACTTGTCGTAAAGGTCTTTGAAACTGGTCGCCTGCACGTGCGTCAGGGCTTCGTTCGGAGTGCCATAGAAAACAAGCTTGCCGCGCATCAGCACTACGAGCTTGTCGAACAGTCGTACGTTCTCCATCGCATGCGTTGTCAGAATCACAGTGCGTCCGCTTTCCGCAATCTGGCGAAACAGCTTCATGATCTTTTCTTCGGTGGCCGGGTCGAGGCCGGAGGTCGGCTCGTCGAGAAAGATCATTGAAGGTTTGGTAATCAACTCTACGGCGATCGAGACGCGCTTGCGCTGTCCGCCCGAGAGCTGGGCCACCGGCACATCACGCCGCTCGGATAAACCGGTCACGTCCATCACTTCATTAACGATCTGATCAATTTCCTGAGTCGACACGTCACGCGAGAGGCGCAGGCGCGCAACGTAATAAAGTGTGCGGTAAACCGTAAGCTCGCGGTGGATGATGTCTTCCTGGGGCACGTAGCCGATTGACTGCTTCAGCGAGTCGAGGTGCTGGTAGAGATCGAGGTTGTTGATGAGCACGTGCCCGCTGGTTGCGGGGCGCATTCCATTAAGCGAGTCCATCAGGGTGGACTTCCCGGCGCCCGAAGGACCCAGCAAGCCAACGAACTCGTTGGGCTGAATAGTCAGGTCAATGTCGTCAAGCAGCTTGATCTTGCCGCCGCCGGAACGATTGGGCACGATTTTGGTAATGTCGATCGCGTCGATGCGGGTCTTGGCGCGCGTATCGAAGACCGCGACTCCGAGCTGAGAATCCCCCTGCAGCACGAATGGGCCAATCTGGATTACATCCGTTTTCTGAATGGGCCGTTTAGCTGTGATTCGTTCGCCGTTTACATAAACGCCATTAGTCGAGCCGATGTCTTCGATAGCCAGGCCGCCGTCCTGCTGCACGAACTGCGCGTGGTGATTAGAAATCTGCAGCCCGTCGAGGCGTATCTCGTTATCGTTGGCGCGGCCGACGCTGAGTTGCGCCTTGCCGGCGAAAGAGCGCTGCATTAGCAACTGCGGCTGCGGTGCGGCAGGAGAAATCTTCCGGGACGACAACGACGCGGAACTGGCGCCGGCCACTATCGTTTGCCGTCTCGCCATTTCCGCAATCTGGTTGAAAGCCGGCGCCGAAACTCCGGACACCGGCGGCGACTGATCGAGTTGCGCACCACGTTGTGCGGCGGCAAGCTTTAAGGGAGAAGGATCTGCCGGATCCACGAATAGCAACACTGGCCCGCCCATTCCCAGTTGAATCTGATCGCCGTCATAAAGCGCAGTTGACTGAGTGATGCGCTGCCCGTTCACCAGAGTGCCGTTGAAGCTGCCAAGATCAGTAACCACGAACCGGCCTTCGGCGCGTTGAATCACCGCGTGTTTGCGCGAGACGACAGCCGTTGCTGCATCAAGCACGACTTCCAATCCCGGATCGCGGCCCAGCCGCGTTACTTGTCTAAGGGGAATGCGTCTAGTTTCACCGGTAGCCGCGCTCAAGAGCTCGAGCATTGCCGGTCCCGCTGGAGCGGGAGAACGTTGCGGCGGGCGCGCCACCGGAGTGACGGGATGGCGAGGTGTCGCTTCCGGTGCTGACGGTTGATCTTCGACCCCGGATCTATCGCGGCGGGTCTCGAGGTGTCCGGGATCCGGCGGTCGGGACTCCGGTCCCGAAGCAGGAGATTGTTCGATGCTGACGATTCGCAACACCGGGCCGCCGGCTCCCAGTTGCACGCGCGCATCGACGTTGACTTCAACAGGTTCACCAACGCGCTGCCCGTTGAGGAAGGTGCCAAAGCGCGAGTTGGTGTCTACCAGCAGGCAACGACCGTCGCGCCAACGAATCTCGGCATGCTGTCGCGAGACCATGGGCCACTCTTCCTGATCAAAAACCAATTGGCAGGCGGCAGCGTCTCGTCCCAACTTGACGACCTGGGCGGTGAAGCTGTGTTCGCCGCGCAGTTCGTTGCCGCGATCTTCTGCTAGAACGATTTTCATTGTCGAGGAGTGGTGGCCCAGACTTCAGTCTGTGATCGCACTACCATTCACAGACTGAAGTCTGTGCCACAGCTAGCGCTTCGCGCCTATGCGGAAGGATTCCAGAATAACGGGCATCTGGCCTTCAGCGCCGAGGTCGTCGGCGCTGGTGAGTTCCGGCGCCAGCGAAGTCCCAAGCATTAGAAGTGTAGCGCCATTGGCTCCGCCGTTTGGCGGCAGAAAAACGACTCGGCCCCAAAGCGTGATGTCGCCTTTCCTGGTATTGCGCGAGACGCTCTGGAAGCGAAATTCGTACGCATCGTTCGAATTAACTTTAGTGTCACCTTCCGACAGTTTCTGATACTCGGGAAAGCCCTTTTCAAAGTTCGCGCTTAACGCTTCCACGAGGCTGGGAAACAGCTGCCGGTCCGCGGCAAATGATCCTCTCGACGCATACCAGCCGACCGCGAAGTTTTCCTGCGTAAGGTCCGGAGGCAGCCGGCGCTCGACCTTCACAAAGTTGCTGGCTCCCGGCACGCCGGCTTGCGGGTCTCTGGCCCAGGACTTGGGATAATAAAACGAGAAGTCCAGGTAGTGCTCGGCAAGTTTCCCATCCAGGTTGGCGTTCGAGTTTACAAACTCTACGGCGTCAGCCGGCGGCACAAACGCGGAGGGTTCCGTTTCAGGTTTGCTGTTGGCATTGTTATTCTCGACCGGTGTCCGAACCTCAACATTCGCATTGATGTTTTGGTTGGCCCCTTCCGGCACGACACGCTCGGCCCGATTCTTCTCTTCCAGCAGGGGTCGCAGGACGAAGAAATAACCAGCAGCCAGGCCGGCGAGACCCACGAACAAAAGAACGGCCAGCAAGGCCAGTATCAAAGGCATCTTCGATCTCTTCCGAGCGGGCGCCGGTTGCACGAACATCGGCGGGGAGACAGGCGGAGCTGCCGGCGGTGGTAACGGCGTCGAGGTCGCAGGTGGCGGCGGTGCGTATGTCGCTTGGCTGCCAGGCCCAGTGTCCGCCTGCCGGCGTTCATCCGTTTGTGATCTAACCCCCACCATCGTCATATATGGATCGAGCGGGGCGGAAGAAGGAGGTACCAGATCCTGCGATATCGCCCGGGTAGGCGCGTCCATGGCGCTCTGGTCCGGAGCATCCGTAATAGTCGGATTCGGATCTATCGCGGCCGGAATCAGGGCGCCGCCATCAAAGGTGCAAAACTTCTGCGTGTCCTTGCTAAAAGTGCGGCCGCATGTGGGGCAACGTCTCATACTGTTCCTCTTTTACTGCCGGCGAATCAATGAACCCTGGCGCGCGCCGCAGCAAGCTTTTTCTGTGCGTCTGCATTCGCCGGGTCAAGCAGTAGCGCGCGTTCGTATGCTCGCACGGCATCGCGCATGCGACCCGCTGCTATAAACCCGTCCCCCACACCGGCGAAACCAAAAGCGCTGGCGAGTTGCTTTCGATCTCCGGCTGAGGCAAAGGGCAGTGCCTGTTCGTAGGTTCGCAAGGCTTCATCATAACGCCGCATTCCCAGGTAAGCGCGCCCCAGAATGTTATAGGCTTGAAAACCGTGCGGGCTGATCTGAATGGCGCTCTTAAGAAAACCTTCCGCCTCCTGATAGCGCTGCCGAACAGCTAACGAACGCCCCAACAAGAACAGGGCGCCAGGATTGCGAGCATCGAGCCCCAGCGCCCACCGCAGTATAGGTTCTGAACTTTCCCAGCGTTGCTCTGATTGCAAAGCGTCGGCAATCAATACCAACGTAGGCGCATCCTGCGCCAGCTCAATCGCCCTGGAGTAGTAAGGCTCGGCCTCGTTGCCGCGATTCATTTTTCGCAGCAGGCGAGCAAGGTGCACCTGGGCCACTGCGAACTTCGGATCCAGCTCAACCGCGCGCCGGTAAGCCTGCTCGGTATCACTGCTGAAGATGCCCCGCGCTTCGAGCGCCACACCCAGCCGATCAAATGCGACCGCACTGTTCGGCTGGCTTTTGACGGCACGGCGCGCGGCATTCTCCGCATCGGTAAATCTCCTGGCGTTGCTGCCGCCGGCGCGCGGCTGCACCAGCACATAGCTGAGCGCAAGTAATGCTTCGGCGTTGTTGGGACTGGAGTCGACCGCTTCGCGATAGGATTTCTCAGCATCCTCCCAACGCTGCTGGTCGGCATAAACATTACCTAACCCGTAGGCTGCCCGGGCATCATGCGGCTTCAATCTGAAAATGCCTTTGTACGCTTGTTCAGCCCCAGTGTACTTGCGTGCGTCGCGAGCATCGTTGCCGGCATCAAGTGCTTCTTCAATTTTTTCTTCGACGTTTGCGGAGGCGATGGGAGTGCGTGGGCCCGGGCGCGTTTTGACGATCGGTTTCACCCCGGTTGTGCGACGTTTAGTTTCTGGGTTCTTCGGACGGAAAATACCTGCGCCACCGCCCAGGTCGCCGCCCGTTTCCTGCGCAATCACTGATGGCGCTAATAGACCAATGCCCGTGCACAGGAACAGAAAACAAAAATACCGGGGTCGAACTATGATAGACGTTCTCAATGGCTGGGTCTCCAGTTTAGACAATTCAGACTACCAACGATTTCAAACTCCAGGCGCCGCCGATGATTGGATAATTACGCGTTTGCGATAGCAGCCCGCCTGTTTGTCTGCGGAAGATAATGCGCCAGCGAGGTAAGAAGCAAGGCGGGAAAGTAAATTACCTGGGATGCACCAGCCGAAAACCGAGCACGGAAACCTTGGTATTTCCCGGAAACCAATCACGGCGCGTAGCAGAGATAGGCTTGAGAACCTGGTCCGTGGCATACGAGGCGCCGCGGACAACATACCAGGCGCGTTGCTCGTCTTGTACTTTTAAGGTGCTCCCCGGGTAATAATTCGCTTTTGTGGACGTCCACTCATAGACGTTGCCCATCATGTCCATTGCGCCCCAACGCGTCTTATCGTTAGGCGAACTCCCAACGGCCTTCGGCATCGTGGCGCCGGTACTCTTAGTTACGGCGTTGTCTTCAACCCAGGTGTTGCCCCAGGGATATATGTTGTTCTGATCGCCACCGCGCGCGGCATACTCCCATTCTTCTTCAGTCGGCAAACGGTATAGCGTGCGGTCGCGCTTTGATCGCCAGGCGGCAAAGTCCACCGCGTCGTCATAGGAAACGAAAGTTACCGGGAGTGCTTCCTGGCCGGAAATGGGTTTGCCGCCTACCCAATTGGAAGGTGGCCCGTGCTGGGTTTCACGCACAAATTGTGCATATTCGGCATTCGTAACTTCGGTCTTATCGATATCGTAGGCCTTTAATGTCACTGCATGCACCGGTAACTCCGAAACCGTTGCTGCAACTCGGCCCATCTGGAATGTTCCTTCCGGAATCCCGATCAATTCATTTTTTACAGGCACTGCCGGAGGGTTCAGGTTGTTCGGGTCTCCAGGGTTTCCTGGCTGAGGCGTTGGCGTCTTTGAGCGCAGGATAACATAGGCGCCGCCGCCCCCCACCCCGAGCACGAGGACGATCACCGCAATCATAACCAGAGACAAAGGAGACTTTTTCGGCTGCGTCAGGCTGACATCCACATGGGGAAAAGACGGCATGCTTGCCGGAGATGTCTGGCCCCCGGCCATGACATTGCCCTTCCCCTTGAGCTGTGTAGCCTCAGGGTCAAGGCCCGCGCCTGGCGGTGGCATGCTGGTCGATAGTTGGGCCAACTTTTCTTCGAGGGCCCTGGTTTGTTGCGCCACCCGCTCGATTTCTTCACGCTGCTTCCGCTCTCGCTCTTCGCGCTCCTCCTGTTCCTTGCGCAGGCGTTCCTCTTCACCCTTCTTGCGTGACGCTTCTTCTTCCGCTTTTTTTCGCGCTTCATCGACTGTGCGGCGGCGCGCTTCTTGTTCGCGAGCTATCTCTTCCCGGGCTATGCGGTTTTTTTGTTCATCGATCGTCTCGTGCCCCAGCTTTTGGGTTCCCGGAGATACCGCCGGCCGCGCTTGCTCTTCCAGGGCCGACGAGCTAATCGTTCCCGCCAGGGGATCGAAAGCGGCCGTGCTTTGGCTCGGGACCAGGGGAATAGTACCGGGATCGCCGGGAACAGAGACGAGCGTCTTTGACCCGTCGACTTCTGACGTTTCCAGCTTTCGCTTCAGCGCAGCGCTGGCCGCATTGATGGCGCTCCGCAATTCTTCGGAGAATACGTCAACCGAGGGCGTGCGATACTCCGCCTCCTTTTCCAGTGCGTGGCGCACCACGGATTCGATCTGTGGCGGCACCTGCACGCCTAGCGAATTGAAGGATGGCGGCTCGGACGTAAGGTGCTTTTTCATGATCGAGGGAATAGAGCTGCCCTTGAACGGCACTTCCCCCGTCAGCATTTGGAAAAGAATCACGCCCAGACTGTAAACGTCTGCGCGTGCGTCCGGCTCTTCATCCGACCATTGTTCCGGCGCCATGTAAAAAGGCGAGCCCATTAACCCGCTGGTCTTCGCTTGTACAAATGAGCCGAGCAACTCGCCCGATTTGATTTTTGCCAGGCCAAAATCGAGAATCTTGACTCCCTCGGCGGCCGGCACCCCTTCCTGAATCATTATGTTCAGCGGTTTCAGATCGCGATGTACGATCTTTTGCCGGTGGGCGGCAGCAATCCCGGCGCAGACCGGGGCCATCAGTTCATAGGCACGGGCCGGAGGCATCACACCTTCCGCCGCGAGAATGTCCTGCAACGATTTGCCTTGAATGAATTCCATCACCAGGAACGGCATCGTTCCTCGTACGACTCCGAAATCCGTGACGGCAATTATATTCTGATGGCGAATTGCGGCGGCGGCCAGGGCCTCCTGGCGAAAGCGCGTCACCAGCATTGGGTCGTTACCGACCAGATCGGGCAGAATGATTTTGATGGCGTGCGGAGTCTTGAGGAAAATATGACGGGCGCGAAACACGACGCCCATACCGCCCTGTCCCAGACGCTGCTCCAACTGGTAGCGGCCGTCGAGTATGGGCTCTCCGGCGATCGAAGGCGCGGTGGCTTCACCATCGTCCGGACAATGATTTACATCATCAGCAAAACAGCGCTTGCAGGCTGGGCATTCTTTCATCGGATAATTTAGTAAAGACCCGCCCGCAAATCAGTACAGGGCGATTTAGGCTCACAAAGATTTTAACGTGCAAGCAAGCACAAGGCAATTACACTCTTGGGTTCCACCGAAGGTCACAATGTCGAAGCGCGGATTCGCTGTTCCGATGAAACGCCTCTTTCCTCTGAAACCAGCAGCCGTCTTCAGACGGCTTTCCCGAAGGGTTACTAGACCAGCCGTTTTACGGCTGGTTCGCTTCGCGGAACATGTGGCTAAGCCCGTTTCAACGGGCTTAGTCTGCGGGCTTTAGCAATCATCTTCCCGAGTAAGCACGCTGAAGCGCGCTCATCGAATCATTCGCTCGCTTATCCAGCCGTAAAACGGCTGGGGCTATTACCTACCGGGTAAGCCGCGTGAACGCGGCTTAAATGATGTTACTTGATCACCACGTTCACCAAGCGCTGCGGAATGACGATCACCTTAACAATCTGGTGACCGTCGGTGTAGCTGCGCACCTTTTCATCGGCGAGCGCGGCTGCGCGCAGTTCCTCATCCGAAGTTTCCGGCGTCGCCAGGATTCTTGAGCGCAGCTTCCCGTTTACCTGCACCGGAATCTCCAGCTCTTCCCTGCGCGCCAGATCCGCGTCAGCCCGTGGCCACGAGGCGCTTGTCAGCAAGCCGCCTTCGTGCCCCAAGGTCTCCCACAATTCTTCCGCCACATGCGGCGCCATGGGCGCCAGCATCACTACCAGCGCTTCTATCGCCTCGCGCACGGCAAACGCATCGGTTGATGAGGCAGCCTCAGGCGCGTTGAGGTCACCCCTGCGGGACTGCCCCGATGCCGACCCCGAGTTGAATTCGCCAATCGCGTTCGACAACTCCATCAACGCAGCCACATTTGTATTCAGATCCAATTTCTCGAAATCGTCCGTAACGCGCGCAATCGTCTGATGTGTCTTGCGCCGCAGCGCGCGCGCTGCTGAGCTGAACTCTTCAGACGGCGGCTCCCGGGTACTTCCTGTTTCAGGCAAACGATCACGCCAATGCCACACAATCGTCCAGACGCGCCGCAGAAACCTGACTGCGCCCTCGATGCCGCTTTCGGACCAGCGCAATTCGTTTTCCACGGGCGCGGCAAACAAAATGAAAAGTCGCGCGGCATCGGCCCCATAAGCGGCGATCATTTCGTCCGGATCGACCCCGTTCCCCAGGCTCTTCGACATCGCTTTCCACTCGTCAGTGCCCTCGACGCGATTGGTCACCATGCCCTGCGTCATCAACCTCTTTACCGGCTCGGCAAATGAAACCAATCTGAGGTCGCGCATCATCTTGGTCCAGAACCGCGTATAGATGAGGTGCATCACGGCGTGTGAATCACCACCAATGTACTGATCGACCGGAATCCACCTGGCGGCGATCTTCGAGTCGAATGGCGCTGATTCGTTGCGCGGGTCGCAGTAACGAAAGAAGTACCAGGAAGAATCAACGAACGTATCCATGGTGTCCGTCTCGCGCTTTGCCGGCCCCCCGCACTTAGGACAGATTGTGTTAACAAACTCCGGAACGCCCGCCAACGGCGACTCTCCCGCTCCCGAAAAGTTCGCCCGGTCCGGCAGCATCACGGGCAAATCCTTCTCGGGAACCGCCACTATGCCGCATGCTTCGCAATAGACGATTGGCACAGGGGAACCCCAGAACCTTTGCCGCGAAATACCCCAATCGCGTAAGCGATAGGTGACGGCGCCGCCGCCAAAACCCTTTTCTTCGGCGTACTGGGCCATCGCACGGATCGCGTCCGCCGATAGTTTGCCGCTCCACTCGCCACTGTTTACCAGCACTCCGTAGTCGGTGAACGCCTGGCGCATATCGACGGATTGGTCCTGGCCTGGAACCACATCTGCGCCGGCAGGTGTTTGCTCGTGTGTAATGCGCGCAATCACCTGCCGGATCGGCAGCGTGTACTTCATCGCGAATTCGAAATCCCTTTCGTCATGTGCGGGCACACTCATGACCGCGCCGGAACCGTAATCCATCAACACGTAGTTCGCTACCCAGATGGGAAGCGTTTCGCCATTGAAAGGATTAATAGCCAGGGCGCCGGTGTTGATGCCGATCTTTTCTTCTTCGGCAGTCATATCGCTGCGGCTGCTACGCGCGGCTTTTATCTTTTTGGCAAACTGCATTACCTCGCCCTTCAAGGACGAACCTTTCAGAATCTTGTTCAGCACTGGATGTTCAGCGGCAATAACGATCGCGGTTGCGCCAAAGATCGTGTCGATGCGCGTTGTGAAAACGCGAATCTTTTCGTCCTTACCCTGGACTGCGAAGTCCACGTATGCGCCTGCGCTGCGCCCGACCCAATCGCGCTGGCGCTTCAGGACCTTTTCGGGCCAACCCGCTTCAATTTCGCTCATGTCCGCAACCAGTTGTTCGGCATACTCGGTGATGCGTATGAACCACTGGTCGAGGTCCTTCTTTACTACGGGCGTTCCGCAGCGCCAGCAAACGCCTCCCGAAGATTGCTCGTTCGAGAGAACAGTTTCTTCTCGCGGGCACCAGTTAACAGGCGACTGGCGCCTGTAAGCCAGGCCGCGCTCGAACATCTTCAGGAAAAACCATTGGTCCCATTTGTAATAGTCCGGGCGGTGTGCGGCAATTTCTCGCGACCAGTCATAGCTGATTCCCAGTCGCTTCATCTGGCCACGCATGTGCGCGATGTTTTCTTCGGTCCAGTCGCGGGGATTGATACCGCGTTTGATAGCCGCCTGTTCGGCCGGCTGCCCAAAGCTGTCCCACCCGATCGGATGCAGCACGTTGAATCCGCGCAGTCGTTTGTACCAGGCGATAGCATCGCCGATGGCGTAGTTGCGCACATGGCCCATGTGAAGAAACCCTGACGGGTACGGAAGCATTTCGAGGCAGTAGAACTTAGGACGAGGATCAGCGTCGCGGGCTTCAAACACACGCGTTTCCTCCCAGGCCTGCTGCCACTTCTTCTCTATTTCTTCGGGAAAGTATTTTTCGTCCATGACTGAATTCCTGCTACTAATTTACACGTGTTACCAAATTCAGACGAGCGTGGAAAACTTCAGGCTTCCCTGCCCTCGAAAGTTGCCGTTGTATTGATTGGAGATTCGCCGCTTCGGGCAAGCCGCGTTTAGGCGCGTCGCACGAGCGGCACCGTTAGGAGGAGTTTGGTCAGTGGTCTGTTGCGAAACATCAAAGTCATGATGCGATATTCTAATAAAAGATGGGGCTAATGTCTAAGTCGTAACCGCCACAAAGATGCCTGCTCGGTCCTGATGCAGGTTGCCCGCTAAGTTGCGATAGGTGTGGTCCTTTTGAAGCTGGTCGATCACGCCCGGCTGGCGCCGTTGCTAACGAAAGAACGAAGCGCATTGATATTGGGCAGATTGTCCTCCGGAGCCTTGTACGGCGTTTCGAGAATGAATGCCGCGTGCGCCAGTTTCGGGTGTTGCGCCACCCGGCGTAGAGCCTCCCGTCCAATGTGTCCCTGGCCAATGTGCCAGTGGCGGTCAACGCGCGAATTGTATTCAGCCCGCGAGTCGTTAAAGTGAATAGCCCGAACTTTGCGGGCGCCGACTGTGCGCTCGAGAGACTGGATCATAGCGCGCAGCCCATCCTCCTCCCGTATGTCATATCCGGACGTGAAGGCGTGCGCGGTGTCCAGGCATACTCCCAGTCGCAGTTCTGGACAGGCGTTCATGATCGCGCTGAGATGCTCGAAGCGATGTCCAATGCATTCACCCTGGCCTGCCGTGTTCTCCAGCAGGATGCGAAACGAGCCCAGTTCCAGTCCGGCGCATGCAATCTTCAAACTTTGCGCGCAGGTGGCAATACCGTCCGCTTCGCACGCGCCGCGTGCACTGCCAGGATGAAACACAAGATAGTTGGCGCCCAGCAGCATGCCGCGCTCGACTTCTTCGCGAAACGACTCGATCGATTTCGCGCGCATCTCGATGTTTGCCGCGGCCAGGTTTATGAGATAGTTCGCGTGGATCACGACCGGCGAGATTCTCGTCTTTCGGCGCGCGGCCTTGAATCGCTTGATATCTTCCGTCGAAAGCGTTTTCGCCATCCACCCGCGCGGATTGCGGGAGAATATCTGGACCGTGTCACAACCCAACTCTTTGGACTTGAGCAGAGCGTTGTGCAACCCGCCGGTAATAGGCGCATGAAACCCGATCTTCGGCCGCTTGTCTTTAGGAGCGAGGCTACCCATGGTTCTTTTCACTGCGGCTTAGCCGCGGACTGATACTTATGACTGAGTCACTATCACTTCTCCACCTCTTCCATCATCCGCAAAACATTCCCACCCAGAATCTTGTCGATATCGCTTTCAGAGTATCCTCGTCGCAAAAGCTCAGCTGTCAGGTTTGGCAGATCGGCGACCGATTTCAGCTCCGCCGGCAAGGCCTGGACCCCGTCGAAGTCCGAGCCGATCCCTATGTGGTCTATGCCGGCCAGCTTAACAATGTGATCGATATGATCGACGATGCGCGAGATACTCACCGGCGGTAATCGCTTCGCATACTCTTCCCGCCTAACTCGATCGCGCGCCAGCTTCTTGTGCGCCGCGTCGCCTTTCTCCTCCTGGGAAGCGCGTTGCACCAGCGATGCGATCTCAGCATCAACCTGCTGTTTCTTTGCGCGCCAACCAGGCTCGATGTGTTCAGGATAGAAAATTACGCAGACCACGCCGCCGGTTTTTGCCAGGGCGCGAATCATTTCGTCAGTCAGGTTGCGCGGTACGTCGGCGATTGCGCGACAGGCTGAATGGGTAGCGATGA
>DASXRU010000210.1:0-25285 GCA_036506395.1 Pyrinomonadaceae bacterium
TGATCTTCGACAGTGATCACGCGCAGGCCGTTCTTCAGCGTCGTTTCCTTGTAGTCAACATGAACCTTCCGGGCTACCTGGGCGCTGGCGCTCATCGCGACCAGCAGAACCATAAGGCCCGCATAAGAGAGCTTTTGGCGAAATCTCATCGGAATAACTCCTTCTTCAAATGTCAGACAAACGATTGGCGATGCTCAACTGCCTCGCGGGGAGTACAAGACAGTGGCTGGCAGCAGCCAGGCGATGCGCGCGGGTTGTTTCGACCGGAACGTAGTGAATCTATGGGCGACGGGAATCCTTGTCAAGTGGCGGCGGTGTCTTAAATTAGCGGGTGTTTAGAGTACCGACTTAAGTCGGGTCCTTTACAGTCATAAAACCTGACTGAAGTCGGTACTCTAAACGCCCGCTTCCATCAAGACTTATCCACTGGCTGAAGAAATGGTACTGAAGTCCCATGTTCAGCCAACCGCGGGCCACTTCTTACCATCCTAAGCCTGCCCGAAAGGAAGTATGCGGCAGGCGGCATGAACGGCGGTTCCGGACTAACGGCCAGACGATTCGCCCAAGTATAATTGCACTAACTACGAAAAAGAGTTCCATAATCAGAATGAAGCCCACTCTCTTCCGAACGATCGCGCTCGCGTGTGCGGTTACCTTTTCTTTTGTTGCCGCGCGCGCCCAACAGACTACCGCTGCTCCCGGCAGCCGGTTTGACGTAACCAACTATCGCATTGAGGCCCAGTTGCTCCCCGACGAGCATGTGCTCCGAGCCGGCGCCGACGTAACGTTTACGCCCCTTGAGGCTACTCGCTCCGTTGTCTTTGAGCTGAATGGTTCATTGCACGTCGATAGTGTCGAGATGAACGGCCACGCGTTGACCGGTTTTGTGCAGGACGCAGTGGGCGCCGGGGCGCTGGGGCCCAACGTGCGCATCGATCTTGGCGAAGTGGCGCCGGCAAATCAGCCAGTCACAATCAGAATTCGCTGGAGCGGTGCGCTGGTGTCACCGGAAGGTGGTCCACTTGCCACCAAACGGCTGGCCTACATTGGAACTGACGGCTCTTATTTGATGTACGCGGCGCGATGGTTTCCTTTTCACGATTACGCCGCCGATCGCGCCACCGCCGATATCACCATCATTGTCCCGACCGGATTTCAGGTGGGCGGCGCCAGCGACGATCCCGTCGTTCCGCAGGCAGACAAGAGTGGCACCACTCGTTTTCGCTTCGTCAACCGGCAGCCCGCCCTGATTGGTAACTTTATCGCCGGGCAGTACATCGCGAAGACTCTCCGCTATGGCAATTATCAGTTGCAGTTCTATGTAAAGCTGGGGAGCGAGAATCGCATCAACGACTATGGCGAGCTAATGGGCCGGGCGCTGGAGTTTTACTCGAAGCAGTATGGCGCGCCCGGATTCGGCACGCGCTTTACTGTCGCCCAAACCGATGATGAAGCTCTGGAAGCTTACTCAGCTTCGGGCATGTTGTTCCTGGCCACCAAATTCTTTGACGCCACGCGACCGATTCCGGAAGAGCGGCTGCAGCGCGAAGTAGCTTATCAATGGTGGGGAGAAACCGTCGGGCTGAAGTCTTTTGACGACGCCTGGGTCTCGCAGGGACTGGCCGAATGGAGTGCTTTTGCCTTGCGCGAGTCCTCTTCGACGGGCGGCGCGCTGGACGCAGCCCAGCGCGAAGAACAAGAGCGGGCCCTGACTTTCGAGCAAACAGCTTCGATTGCGCGCGCGCCGGTCGCTCTCGACGATCAGTCTGCTGCCTACCAGTCGATCATTTTCTATAAGGGCGCGATGGTCCTGCGCATGTTGCGGGCCACGCTGGGGCCGGAGAAATTCAATCAACTATTGCGATCATTCCTCGAACAGTATCGTGGCAAGAGCGCTTCGATTGATGATTTTGAGCGGCTGACGACCCAGGTCGCGGGCAAGAACATGCGCTACTTCTTCGCGCAGTGGGTGGAAGGAACAGGCGTGCCGGAGTTCAGCGCCGATTATCAAATCATACGCACGCGGGCCGGGAAGTTTCGCACCCGCGGCACGGTCAAACAAAACCTGGAATCACTGCGGCTGCCGGTTGAGCTGATGCTGCGAGCCGAGGGTGATAACCAGACAACGACCCTGCTGCTGGAAGGCAAAAGCGAAGATTTTGACTTCGAATCAAATGGCCAGCCACTCGAAGTCATCGTGGATCCCAACAACAAAATTCTGCGCATGTCAGACGATCTGCGCGTGTCGATCATCGCGCGGCGCGGCATCGAGCTGTTCAAGGAAGGCCAGTACGCCGAAGCCCAGCAGCAGTTCGAAGCGGCCCTGAAGCTCGACCGGTCCAATTCGTGGGTTTACTACAATCTTGGCCTGCTGTTTTTGGAACAGCGCAACTGGCAACTGGCTCTGGATAATTTCCAGGCAGCGCTGGACAGCGCCAATATCAAGCCTGCCTGGATTGAAGTCTGGGCGCATATCAAACGTGGCAACGCCTACGATGCAAAGGGCGATCGCCCCAAGGCCGTCTACGAATACAACAAAGCGGTGCAGACGGCTGTGGATTACGACAACGCTCAGGCCGTCGCCAAGAAATTCATCGCCACTCCGTTCGATCCCAAAGCCGCCCAGGCCGCGGCGGCCGCCGGTCCGGGCTCGGATTAGCCTCCTTTCGTCAAGGAGCACGGTCTGAGGGCCAAAGGCCCGAAATGAAAAAGCCTGGGGCAGCGCCCCGGGAATGTGTGATCTCTTCGAAAGCATAAAGCGCTGAAGGCGCGAAATAATGAAAGAGCGAATGGTCTATTTCACGCTTTCAGCGCTTTGGAATTCTTAACGTCCTACCCTGGGCCGTTGGCCCAGGCTTTTACATTTCGCGCCTTTGGCGCTTTTTGTTGCGCGCCGCGCGATTTCCTCCAAACCAAACTGCATCGGTGCCTGCCGCGTTACACAAACTAAAGGAAGGTCTGAACAAGTGCTTTCGACGCGTCGCGTCGCCATGAATTTAGCCCGGCCAAGGCCGGGAACGGTCAACAACGTGTTCGCGTCGCGTAGCGACGCCTGAAATTGGTGCTGGATTTCAATCGTCGCTACGCGACGACGGCATCCGATGCCTTCGTCCCGGCCTTGAAACGCCGGGCTAAATTCATACGGACGCTACGCGTCGAAGACACTTAATCAGACGTTCCTAAAGTCAGACTGCCACGATGGCGATCTTGTTTTCGTTGGCCAGAGCGATCATCGCATCGCGATCGAACATCAGTGTCTTGCCGGCAGTAACGCAGAGACAAGTAGCGCCGGCCGCAGTCATACTCTCGATCGTAGGCACGCCAACAACGGGGACGTCGAAACGCATGTCCTGATCGGGCTTGGCAACTTTCACTACGGTAAGGCCCGCTTTCGCAAACACGCTGCCGCCTATTCGCCCTCGTTTTTCTGACCTTCCCCAGGCGACTTCGCCGGCACGGCGAATGGTGGCGTCGGTTCCTTCCATCGCTTCGATGGCTACGCACGCTTTGGCCCGGATAACGATTGTCTGGCCCAGATCCAGGCGTGCGATCTCGCGCGCGATCTCCAGCCCATATTCAATGTCGCCGCGCTCCCGCTCGCTGGGTTCGCGCTTCGTCAGCGTGCCGGGTTGTGGCAGTTGGTCTTGCAGGAAGTGAGTTGAATCGATCAGTTCGATGCCTTCGCGAGAAAGCTCGGCGGCAACCGCCCCGATCAGAGCGTCGGTGTTGCGGCGCGGCAGACGCAGGATCATCTTCAGCATGCGCGCATCGGGCACCGCGCCGCTGAAAATCTGTACATGCTTGACCTGGCCGGCCATCATAGCCTGCTCGACACCTTCCTCTTTGAAGAAGCGAATCATCTTGCCCAGCTGGCCTATACCTACCCAGATAACACGCCCGCCCGCAGCCTCTGCGGCACTCTCTATTGCCGAGTCGGTTTCTTCACGAATGGCTACGATGGCGAGCGAGATGCCGGATTGGCGAGCCCCTTCAAGAACCATGAAGGGGAACCTGCCATTTCCCGCAATTAATCCGTAACGCATATTGGCTGAAGTTTCGCGCAAAGGCGCAAGAACGCAAAGTCAGAAGGCGCCAGGAAGAAAGGGCAAACGCGCCTTGTGCGGCATCAAGCCCCGTCGTTCACGGTCTACTTGATAACTCCGCGCTCTGACGTTTCGATGAAGTTAACTAGAAAATCGACTTCCGCTGAGCCGGCAATCTCTTCGCGAATGCGGGCAACGGCTTGTGAAGTATTGAGCTTTGATGAAAGCAGCAGGTGAAAGGCGTGATGCAGTGTGTCTATTACCTGGCGCGAATAACCGCGCCGCTTCATCCCCGTGGTGTTCAGCCCGTAACAACGCGCGTGATTTCCCACCGTTAGCGCATAGGGCAGGGCGTCTTTAACAATCACCGAATAGCCACCCACGTAGCTTTCTCGCCCGACGCGGCAAAACTGGTGCACGCCGGAGTACGCGCCGATATTCGCGCCGTCCTCAACGATGACGTGTCCGGCCAGGGTGGCCGCGTTGGCCATGATCACATTGTTTCCCAGCACGCAGTCGTGGGCGATATGCGCCTGGGCCATGATCAGGCAATCATCGCCGGTCGCGGTTAACATGCCGCCGCCCTTGGTACCGCGATGAATGGTAACGAACTCCCGTATCTGATTGCGCCGGCCGATCCGCGTTTCGGAAGGTTCTCCCTTGTACTTCAAATCCTGAGAAGCCAGGCCGATTGAGACGAAGGGAAAGACATGGGTCTCGTCACCAATTTGCGTTCGCCCATCAATGACACAATGCGAATCCAGAACGACGCCATCACCCAGCACGACTTCATCGCCGATGACCACGTAAGGGCCGATAGAGCAATCACGACCGATGTGCGCGCCCGGACTGACGACAGCACTCGGGTGAATTTGGATTGGATGAGTGGCAATGGCCATTGCTAATCAAGAAGGCAAAAGGCAAAAGGAAAAAGGAAAAGGGCAAAGTTTCAAAGAAGGCGTCTTGAGTTTTGCCTTCTTCCTTTTTACTTTTACCTTTCGGTAATGATGCTCATGATCTCGGCGTCGGCGGCAAGCATGCCATCCACCTTCGCTTCACCTCGCATCCGTTGCACGCGCGAGCCGATGCGCAGGGCGGTCACTTCCAAAAACAGAGTATCGCCCGGTACCACCGGCCGGCGGAAGCGAGCTTCCTTGATTCCAGTGAAAAGCACAAGCTTCCGATCCCGGTCTTCAATCTCTCGCAAGGCCAGCACTGCGCCTACCTGGGCCAGAGCTTCGACAACCAGAACGCCGGGCATTACCGGAGTGCCGGGAAAGTGTCCCTGGAAAAACGGCTCGTTGATGCTGACCTGCTTGATGCCCACGATACGCTCGCGCGGTACAAGCTCAACGATGCGATCCACAAGTAAAAAAGGATAACGGTGCGGCAGGAGCTGCTGGATGGCTGAGGCGTCGAGTACCGTTTCCATAACGGTCACTATAAGGCTGAATCGTAAAACTACAAATGGTGAATAGCCGGGACGACGACGGCCGTCCATTTGCTATTCACCATTCATCGTCTGCTGGCTTCAGCCCCTACTTGGGACTGGCTGCCGAAGCGGTTACCGGGTTCTTGCTGTTGAATTCAGCAATGAAAGCCTGCGTCACGTCCATCGCCGGGTTGACAGTCAAAATGGCGGGCGCCAGCTTGCTGATGTCCAGAATCATCGTAATGCCGCGTTGTTGAGCAAACTGGTCGAGGGCTTTGCCGATGTCTGTAGAAATCGGGGCGACGACTTCCTGATATCGTTTGGAAAAGTCAGCGTCGGCCTGATCTTTCTTGTATTTCAGATCGCGCTGCAGGCGCTCGCCCTCGTCCTGCTTGGCCTGAATCGTCTTCGGATCAACAACAGAATTTCCGCTCAGCTTGCTAATCTCGTCAGCGAGCGCTTTGATACGGGTCTGAATGCCAGTGAGTTCAGTCTGGCGCGGCTGGAACTCGCGCTCCACGGATTTGACGGCGGTGACGTAGCGGTTGATGCCGCCTTTTTCTTCGCCGAACATGCCCGTATCGATAAACGCGATCTTGGTGTCGGGCACGGGGGCGTTGCTGGCCGCCGGTGTCTGTGGGGCTGCCGGTCTGCCCGCGGCTGTTCCCGGCCTGGTCTGGGCTGAGGCCGAGATAGTAACGATGGCCGCGAGCATCAGAGCCGCGGAAATCAAACGAATTCTTTTCATAACTTTCTTGTATTGCTCCTTACGGGGTTAAAGGCGATTCCTGTGTTTACCGCACTTAGTTGTATCTGGCGTCTGTATGGTTGCTGTAATTTAAAATGTGCGACCAACACTGAAACGAAAGAGGCTCTTCTTCTCATCAAAAAAGAGGGGGAATCCCTGAACGAACTGACTCTTCCGCGCCTTGGGATTATAAGCATATATTAGCCGAAAAGGCACGTTGACAACCGGGATCTGGAAACGCAGTTCCGCTCCAAGGCTGGCATGAATGTCGTTAAATTTTGAAAAGATACTTTCGCCCAAACGGATGGCAGTGTTAGTTTGAGCTTCGCCACGCAGAAAGACCTGTTGAAATCCTACCGGTAGAGACGTCACAGGATCCACAGGGCCGAGGCGCAGTGCTTCGTCAAATTCTGAGCGCGACACAAACCGGCTATCGCGAACCACCAACCCGCCAGCGTTGGTTAGCGCCAATTGGCTGCCGTTGTTGCAGGCGACCAGCGTCGACAACGTTACACCCAGAGTTGCTCCTGGTGTTCGCGCACAGGTTATGCGGCCGACGGTCTGGAAGAACGGTTGGTCGGGCAGAAAATTGGTGTTAATAACCTGGTCGCCCTTCGTCCACAGGTTGAAGGCCGTCCCCACATCCGCGAAGGCCGCCATGCTCACCGGCCCGAATAAGGGAATCCGGTATTCAAAGTTTCCCAGCAACTGCGTGTCGGCCCCGGTGGGAGTAAATGCCCGCGGCAGCCGCGCCTGGTTATTCCCAGTCAGTCCGGTAAAGACTCCGATGCCGGCCAGCGTTGAGGGCAATCCACCAACGGTCACCGGGTCACCAATGTCGTTCGATGCCAACACTACGTTGCGCGAAGTAAAAAAGACGTCGAGCGGGGCTCGCGGAGTGATGGATCGCACGCTATAACCGCGAATATTGTCTTCGCCGCCCAGCCAGAAGCGTTCGAAGAGCGGTACGCCATCAACAAAGGCAAGTGAGTTGGCGTTCCTGATCTTGGCTGAGGTTGCGAAGCTCGATACGGTTCCAGCCAAGAGGCGGAATCCAAACACTTCCGGATGCTTCGAATTCTTGCGACGCATGGGAAAGAACTGAATGTAGGACGCGGTCGGCTGGTAAGTGCGCACGTCGCCGGCTAGCCCGGCCAGAGCGATCGTGATCGACACTTCTTTACCGGTCGTTGGGTCAATGCTGGCGTTGCGAGTATCGAAAACAAATGACGCGGTAGCGCGACTGGTCAGGATGTTGGGCTGGCTGTAAAGCTCGGGGATAAAAGTGGCCGGGTTGTTCTGAGCGTTGACCGGAGGCTGTTTGGTGCTGGATTGCGAGATCTGGTATGACAGGCCAACGCGAGAGAACTGAGTAAAACGTTGCTTGCGGTAAAACTCGGAGAGCGGCGCGCTGGCAAAGATTGAAGCACCATAAGTCGTGCGGGTGAACAGGTTCTCCTCGCCCGCACTCAGGAATTCCAGCGCCGAGCCGAAGGCACCCTGTTGCGCGCTAACGTTCTGCGAAAGAGCAGTCCCTTGGCCAAAGAATTGTTGCTTGAAGCCAAATATGGAAATTCCCGCGGTGATAGGGCGATTGCGAATGTAAGGCTCCGTAAAGGAAAACTGAAACGTCTTCTGCCGATTGCCGGCTGCCAGGTTGAGTGCCAGCACCTCACCACGGCCAAACAAATTGTTAGTCGAATAATCCAGCCCAAAGAACGATCCACCAATACCCGAGATGCCGCCGTTGAAAGAAATCTGCTGCCGGCCCTTTTCGGTGACTTTCAGGTTGATATCGACCAGACCTTCTTCCTCGTTGGTGCGAAAGTCCGCGTCCTTGTCTTTATCGATCGGATCGAAGTATCCCAGCTGGTTAAGTTTGAGGACCGAATACTCGAACCTGCTCTGGCTGTAGATGTCGCCCTCGTTCATCAGGACTTCACGCCGGAGTACGTTATCGCGGGTAAATGTGTTGCCCAGGAATTCCAGTCGGCGCAGGGTAAACTGTTTGCCTTCCTCAATCGTGACCACAAAATCCACAATACCCTCGTTCGGATTCTGTGGATTCTCTTTGAAAGTGGGGGCGGGTTCCGAGGTGTACTGGATAAACCCCTGACTGCCGTAGAGCTCCTTGAGGTTCTTGAACAAGGCGTCGCTGATGCGCTTGCCATCGGCGATATCGCCGGTCTTCAGGCCGATCACGGCGCGAATATACTGTTCGGAGAAGATAGAGTTTCCTTCGATCTTCAACTCGCCAATGCGATAAACTTTTCCCTCGTTGATGGGTACGGTCACCCGCAATCCTTCGTCAACTGAAGAAAGAAAGGGCAGCGGCAAAATGGGAAATCCCGTGCGCCGGGGGCCGACGCTCTCTACCCGCGGCTCCCCGTGCCGGGCCTGCAAATAGCCCTTTGAGCGCATGTAGTTGTCGACGTTGTGCAGGTCATAGTCCAGTTTCTCGCGATCGAGAATGTCCTGGCCGCGGAAACGGGTAATCAAGCCGGCTTCGCGAACATACTTCATCTGGCCGCGCAGCTTGCCATCGCTGAAAATCTTGTTGCCTTCGAAATCAATTTCGACGACCCGGACGCGATCGCCTTCGTTCACTTTGAAAGTAATTGCGGTCGAAGTCGCGGACACTTCTTCTGTGCTCGGTTCAATGACGGCATTTGGGTGTCCGCGCGCAGCCAACAACTCCTTCATGACGCGAACTGCGTTGCGAACTTTGACGGGATCGTAAATCGCTTCTTTTGAGACACCCACACGCTTTTCGCGAAACGCCTTCAACACGTCCGACTCGGAAACCGAATGCAGGCCGTCAAACTGTAAATCGCGAATTATGGGAAGCTCTTTAACTTCGAAGATCACGTTGACGCCGCCGCGCGGGCCATCTTCGATCAGTACGCGCGTCGAAGTTTTGTCGAAGAAGCCGAGGGTCAGGATGGCTTGCAGATCGCGCTCGATCTGCGAGGCATTGTACGGGTCGCCCGGCCGGGTCTGGACCCAGTAAAGAATATCTTCTTTGCGAAGGCGGCGATTGCCCGTGATGTCTATCGATTCGACCAGTCGCGGCGACTGCTGGGCCTGCACGGGGCTGGGGGTGGTAAGCAGAAATGTGGTTCCGATAACGGCGCTCAGAAACACGAGCCACAGGGCGCGGAAAGATGGCATAAGTGCGATTCCCTTTAGAGTTCGCGGACTTCAGGGAGCATCAACTGATAAAGCCAGGCCAGAAAACTGGATAAAGATAATTACAAAACGACGCGGGCCGCAATTAACTGACAGCCGCTTGGATTCCAGCCGGTACAGCCACGTTGCCAGTTCCTTGCCCCGCGAAGTGGCGCATTATACAGGCAAGAAAGGCGTAAAGTCCAAAGTCCAAACATCCAACGCCCGGGAGAATGGCCACGGACTTTGGACCTTGGACTTTGGACTTTTGGGTTGAACTTTAGTGAATCAACAAAAGATCGTCAGGTTGCTCGACGCCTACCGGCCGGTAATTCAGTTCCTCGCCGTCCAGAAATACTTCAATCAATGACGCACCAGTCAGGTGACCCTGTATCAGAGCTTCGGAAAGCGGGTCTTCGACGTGCTTCTGCAAAGCGCGGCGCAGGGGGCGCGCTCCGTACGTTCGGTCGGCGCAGGTCTTGCTGACAATCCAGCGTTTGGCTTCTTCGGTAAGGCGCACTTCAAAACCGTGCCGGGTCATGGTGCGATTGATCTGATCGATCTGTAGCTGCACAACTTCCAACAGTTCTTCGTCGCCGAGTTCATCGAAGACGATGATTTCGTCGAGCCGGTTAACGAATTCAGGATTGAATGTCTGTCGCACCGCCGCCATCACCATCTCTTCCATCTTCTCGCGCGAAACGTCGGCTGATCCCTGAAAGCCCATCGCCCCCTTTTTCTGAATGAAGCGGGCGCCGATGTTTGAGGTCATGATGATGATCACATTCTTGAAATCCACAGTATTGCCCAGGGCATCGGTCAGGATTCCATCCTCAAAGACTTGCAGCAGGATATTAAAGATGTCGGGGTGCGCTTTTTCGATTTCGTCGAAAAGCAAAACCGAGTATGGCGAGCGCTTGATACGCTCAGTTAGCTGGCCGCCTTCTTCATGTCCCACGTAGCCGGGCGGCGACCCAATCAGTTTTGAGACGGAATGCTTTTCCATGAATTCCGACATGTCGAAGCGGATTAATGCGCGCTCGCTGGAAAACAGAAACTGCGCCAGCGAACGCGCCACTTCCGTTTTCCCCACGCCGGTGGGGCCGAGGAAAAGAAACGAACCGACGGGTCGCAGCGGATTTTTCAATCCGGCGCGGGAGCGGCGAATGGCGCGTGCCAGGGCGGAGATGGCCGGCCGTTGCGAGACAACTCGGCGATGCAGCTCTGATTCAATGCGCAGGAGCTTTTGCGTGTCTTCTTCCTTAAGAGATGTGACCGGAATGCCGGTCCAGCGGGCAATGACTTCCTCGATGTCGTCGCGCGTAACTTCGGCGGCAACAAAGGTGTCCTGGTCAGTGCTGTCGCCGGCCGCCAGCAATCTCTCGGCGCTGGCCGTCGCTCGCGACCAGTCGCCAATGCTCGCGCTCCAGTCTTCCAGGTTCCCCTGTTCGCTGCGCACACGCAGCTTTACCCGCGCGCCGGCCTCATCAATCACGTCGATCGCCTTGTCGGGCAGGAAGCGATCGGGAATGTACCGGTGCGATTGATAGACAGCGGCCTCGAGGGCGTCTTCCGTGTAGCGCACCTGATGGAAAGTCTCGTAGCGCTCGCGCACGCCGTCGAGGATGCAAACCGCTTCCTCCTCGGAGGGCGGAGGAACCTTCACCGCCTGGAAGCGGCGTTCGAGCGAGCGGTCTTTCTCGATAGATTTGCGGAACTCGGCCGGGGTGGTCGCGCCGATACACTGCAACTCGCCGCGCGACAATGCCGGCTTCAAAATATTGGCCGCGTCGAGCGAGCCTTCCGCCGAGCCGGCGCCCACCAGGGTGTGCAGCTCATCGATGAAAACTATGTAATGAGGATTCTCGACCAGCTCGCGCATAATCTGCTTCAGGCGTTCTTCAAATTGCCCCCGGTACTTTGTGCCCGCAACTATCAACGAAAGATCGAGCGAGAGAATGCGCTTGTTCTCCAGAAATGAGGGCACTTCGCCGCGAATGATTCTTTGCGCCAAACCTTCGACGATGGCGGTCTTGCCGACACCCGGCTCGCCGATAAGCACTGGATTGTTTTTCGTGCGCCGGCAAAGAATCTGGATCACACGCTCGATTTCGGCTTCCCGTCCCACCAGCGGATCGAGTTTGTCATTGGCCGCGTCTTCGGTCAGGTCGCGCGAGAATTCGACCAGGTGCGGCGTGTCTCGCTTTTGCGAGCCGCGGTCCGCTCCGGTTTGCCGCGCAATTTCGTCGCGCACGGCATTCAATCGCAGGCCGCGCTCATAAAGAATTTCCGCTGCCATGGAGCGCTCTTCGCGCAAGAGTCCCAGCAGCAAATGCTCCGTGCCGATATGCCGGTGCTGCAAGCGGTCCGATTCCTCATGCGCGTAATGGAGAACGCGCTTCGTTTCCGGCGCCAGGGGTAGCTCCACCGAAGTCGAAATCTTTTCGCGCAACAGTGTGCGGCCTTCGATCTCTTTACGGATGGATTCGATGGAAACCTGGGCCCGCGGGAAAAAGCGACCGGTTAGAGTCTTGTCTTCACGCATCAGCCCCAGCAGCAGGTGTTCGGGCTCAATTGCCGGCGCGCCGAACTGCGACGCTTCGTAACGAGCGAAGAATATTACGCGTCGCGCTTTTTCGGTGTAGCGTTCGAACATTCAGGTTTTCGTTAGCTGTCTATGATTGCCCGGCCGGCGCAGGAGAGTCGCCCGGCCACTTCCTGCGGGGCATTATAGCCTAACCATGAGGAGGCCGGAAGCCTTTAATACTGACAGGCAGAGAACCTTGATCTGAGTGGTCGCCCGCGACGGACCCTGCCCTGGTTAATTTGCCCTCTGCCAGCACGAGCGTGCGATCGCAGAGGCGAGCCACTCTTTCGTTGTGGGTGGCAATAACGATCGAGGCCTGATGCGACTGGGCATAGGCAAGTAGGGCAGTCGCGATTTCGTCTCCGGTCCCGGTATCCAGATTACCAGTCGGTTCATCGGCGAGAACTAATCGCGGATTCTTCACCAAAGCGCGCGCTACGGCTACACGCTGCTGCTCGCCGCCGGAAAGATGCCGAATCGGATGGTGGGTCCGCTCGCGTAATCCCAAATCTTCCAAAAGCTGGACGGCGCGTGTCAGACTTTCTCGCTTTGAAGCGCGGCTGATCATCAGTGGCATGGCGACGTTTTCGGCCGCCGTCAGGTCGGGAAGCAGATGGTGAAACTGAAAAACAAAGCCGACCTGGTGGTTGCGAAATTGCGCGAGGTCTTTCGGCGAAGCTCGCGTTACATCAAGTGTTCCCAACTCGATGTTTCCCGCCTCCCCCTTTTCGAGACTACCCAAAAGGTGCAGTAGGGTTGATTTGCCGGCGCCGGATGCGCCGCTAATGGCTACGGCTTCGCCGGGCGCAACTGAAAAAGAAACACCGCGCAAAACTTCGATAAGCATTCCGGCGGGTGAGGAGAATGATTTGCAAAGCCCGGCCACCGTCAGTCCAGCGTCGTCGTCCGACCTGCGAGGTGGAAAGTCCATACTCCAATGTCCTGCGTCCGCGGGTTGTTTCACTGTCTGGGGCTGCTCTTCAGACGTCAGAACTGGATTGCTTTGAAACATTGGACTTTGGATCACGATGGTTAGCTTTCACGCAGAGCTTCGACAGGGTGAAGGCTGGCGGCAGCCCGCGCCGGGTAAATAGTAGCGATCAGGCTCAAGACAAACGCAATAACAACGGACATTGCAACGTCGATCCCACGCAAATGAAAAGGAATGTTGCTGAGCGAGTAAACTTCCCCCGGCAGGCTAACCAGGTGATAGTGATTCCCAAGGGCGCAAGCGATGATGCCCAACAATACGCCGGCCAAAGTACCCAGCGCTCCGACAATTGCGCCTTCAATCATGAACACTGCCATCACGCTGCCGCGCCGCGCCCCCATTGCGGTCAGGATTGCGATGTCGGAACGCTTTTCCACCACCAGCAGCACAAGTGTTGTCGTAATGTTCAGGGCCGCGATCAGCGTGACCAGGGAAATGATTAGCAACACCATGCGGCGTTCGAGCGACAGCGCGGCAAACAACGAGCGGTTGGCGTCCTGCCAGTTAAGCGTAGTGTATTCGTTGCCCATCAAGTGACGAATGCCGGACGTCACCTGCTGAGTGTTGTAAATATCCGCGACCTGGATGCTGATAACTGAAGCTGAATGGGGCATCCCGGAAAGATGCGCCGCTTCATCGAGCGAAAGATAAACCCAGGAAGAGTCGTAGTCGTAAAGTCCGGAGCGAAATAATCCCGTTACCCGCACGCGTTGCTCCCGGGGCTTTCCCCCCATTGAGAGTGACTTTGCGTCGCCGGTAATGATGGTGCCCTCTACCCCATTTGCCAGGCCGGTGCGCGCGGCCAGCTCCGTGCCAAGGATTATGTTTGGTTCAGTCGCGCCTGTTTGTTGTTCGACCTTCTGCGCCGTGGATTCCGGAGTCGGCTTGGCGATGTCGACGGCCGAAGTCTCAGCCAGGGACGTCACTGAGCCCTCAACCACGGTGGCGCGAATCTCGGACAGCGACGGAGGCGAATTGGTGTCAACTCCGCGCAAAACTGCATAAGCCGATCCATTCGGGCCGCTAAGCAGGGCCCCATTGTAAGTTGTGGGAAACACGGCTGAGACGCCCGTGACTGATTGCAGCCGCGAAACGACTGTCTGATAGTTCGCAATCGGCGCGCCATCGGCGCGCATTAGGGTGATGTGCGCGGTACCACTCAGGATTTTGTCGCGCATCTCGTCGCGGAAGCCGTTCGCGATTGCCGTGGTGGCGATCAGCGCCGCAACTCCGAAGGCGATTCCTGAGATTGCTGCCAGCGTCGTCGCCCGCGCAACTCGCCGCCGGCGCCGGGTGCGCAGATACTTAAGGGCGAGAAAGAGTTCGTAAGGCATAGATCGTGGTTTCCGTTTTCAGTTAAAGTTTGAGTGGGCGTTAGAGTACCAACTGTAGTTGGGTCTTTTTCAATCTACTAAAAGCCCGACTAAAGTCGGTACTCTAAACGCCCACTCATTCCGTCTTGACATTGAAACAGCGCTTCACATCCTCGGGCCGGTTCTCAGGCAGCAGTTGTTCGAGGGCCGGCTTATCACGGGCGGTCGCGTCGTTCACATCTTTGATCTCAAAAATTGTTTCCGAGACTCTTTGAAAATGAAAGCGGGATTCGAGTTTAGTCAGCTCGGGAAGCTCCTTCACGCGCCAGCCGCACGGCTGCCACCAACGCTGGTCGGCATCAAGAAAAACGCGCCGGCCGCTTTTCAAGTACTCCTCGATCACAGATACGAGCCGCTCGCCCGGCCAGCCGCCGCCGATGCCGATAGCTTCCCAATCGCCCGCTCCGATGCCGCGCCAGTAAGTGACCGCAACGGTTTGCGAGCCGGCCATCACCACCGCGTCACGGGGCAGCAGCCTCAGTCGCATCTGGTAATCCTTCGCGAGCGCCAGCTTGTTAAAGTAATCACTGCTCTTCGGCTGAATAAATATGCCCATCAAAGCGGGGATCAGGAGCGAGCCAAGAATCGCACTGGTAAATCCTCGGCGCAAACCTCCCAGCCGCCTGGTTTCGGAACTAACGAAATATGCCCCGACGAGAGGCGCCAGCGCCGGCAAGCCAGTCAGGAAGTAACGCCAGTTAACCGCAGTGCTGTAGTTAAAAAAAAGCAAAAAGTTCGCCAGCAATCCAACGGCGGCGCACGCCAGCAACGGCGACAGGCCATGCGCCCGCCATTCTTTCCAGGCCGCAACCGGCAGGGCTACAAAAACCAGCGGGGCCGTCAAGAAAAAATAGACCAGAAACGGCAGGACGTTTCGCAGGGTAACCGGGTGACGTGCGGCTTCATCGTGCATAGAGAGAAGCCAGTTATGCCACGCCAGCCGATAAGACGGATCAAAAATCAGCCAGCAGGCAAACGCTCCCAGAGCAACCACCAGAAAGACGACAACAGCTATTCCCACCAGGGCAATTTCACGCCGTCTGATTTTCCACCCGCAGACTAGCGGCGCAATTATCAGCCAGGGAGCATAGAACGCGGCCGTCTCTCGTACATTCACGCCCGCGCCTAACAGGGCCGCGCCAGCGAATATTAGCCACGAATTCCGGCGTTGAGCACCACGCAAATAAACAGTCAGGGCACTTGCCAGCAACAGGACTGAGGGCACGTCGGTCATGACCTGTCCGCTGTATAGGATGAAGACCGGCGATACCGCAACGAGCAACGCCGCTACAGTCGCTGACTGCACCGACCTGGTTAGATCGCGCGCCAGCGTCCAGCAGGCAATAACCGCCAATGGACTGGCAACGACGACCGCGTATTTGAAGATCAGGTATGCACTCGACGCAGGTAAGCCGAAAACCATATGAGCGATGCGGTAAAGCGAGTGATTGAAGAAAATGAAAAGCGCGCGGCCCAGACCCATGGAAGACGGATAGCCGCGCACCGAAAGCACCGTGTAATCAAGGCCATCCCAGTCACCGATGAAGGGATTGAGGAAGAGAAACGCCAGTCCCAGCCCGAGCAAAGCTGGGGGCAGCCAGTAAGGCCAGGCCAGGCGAAACGTTAAGGGCACGGCATGCCGTGCCCCTGCAAATGGCCTGTGATCTGTCGCAACCGGTTCAACGGCTGCCGGCGTATTCATCAGTTTGGGGAGTGATCAGTTTCGGCCCAGCTTAGCTGACGACTTCTTCCGGGCGTTTGACCATTTTCAAGAGATTGCCCTGCGCATTGTACTCAACTTCGTCCATGATGTTGTAGATGAGCAAGACGCCCCGGCCCGAAGTCTTGAACAGGTTGGCGGGATCGCGCGGATCGGGAATCTGCTGCAAATCGAAACCTTCGCCTTCATCCTCGACCGTGAATACAGCTTCGCTTGGTGATAACTCGGCAGTAATGCGCAGCAGCTTGCCGGGATTGTTCTTATTTCCGTGCGTGACGCCATTCACAAAAGCCTCGTCGAGAGCGACGAAGAGATTAGACTTCTCCGGTTGAATGAGTCCCATGCGGGACACACGCTCGATCAAGTACTGCAGCACCCCATTCATCAACGATAGATCGCTGGGCAGTTCAAGGTCGATCTTCTCGTGAATCTGAGACAGCAAGTTCGGCTCGTCGACGCAACAGAGTTTGTAGGCGAGAACTTTTTCAACGATGTCACGCACTTCGGCGGCGTCATAGTCGGCTTCAGTTGATTTCACCGCAGCTATCTTGAACGCCTTTATGATATGAGGCCCGGGCGACTTAGGGGCGGAACCCGCCGCGGCGAAGAGCCGTTTGGAGGCGCCGCTGTCATGCGTGGTCGACTCATCTTCGATGAGGTCACTGATGATTACGTCGAACTTGTCCAGGTCGGGACGCGAAAGCGCTTCGGTACGGTCTGCGGTCGCGATTACTTCGTGGCCCAATGCGCCCAAATCTGCCGGCAGGCTGGCGCGAAGTTCATCGCTGTTATCCACGATCAGAATTCGACGTCTTGTGGTCATGCTCTGGTTATCACTGCGAATGTCCGAGGGAAGAGCTGGAGAGACGGGGATAAAACGACCCCGTCTTGAGCTATACGATATTGCCCCGCTTAGCGTTCGGAAAATATTGCGGTGGTCGAAAATATATGAATCCGTCAAGATCTACTGCACAACGAGAGAGAATCGTCGATTGGCTCCGATCTTTTCGGTTCCAGACGCGAAAGTTCAATCGGATTCCGAAGCCGATAGTCGGGCCAAACCGAGTTCGGTTACGCAGCGAGAGTCTAATACAGAAGCTGGAAAATGGTAACTCTTCGTGCCTGGGTCCTGGTTCGCGACTCTCGACTTCTATGCGTTACACTACGCGCTCTTTCGTTGAATGGTGATGGCCAAAGGAAAACTGCAGCTCAATCTCGAATACCTGCTGGCGCGTTTGATCCTTGGGTTCCTGGGACTTCTGCCGCGCCCGCTGGCCATTGGTCTTGGGCGCGGGATGGGGCAAATTGCATACCGGCTACTGCTCAAACTGCGTCGCACGGGCGAGCGGAATCTTGAGCTCGCTTTTCCGGAAATGGCCGAGGGGGACAGACAGCTTTTGCTGCGCGGATGCTTTGAGAGTTTGGGCCGGCTGCTCGCGGAGTTCAGCCAGTTTCCGCGCATGTCGCGCGGGCGCCTCCGTGAGATTATCGAATACGATCAAGTCGGTCTGGCCCATCTACGCGAAGCAGAACAAAATGGGCGTGGAGTTATTTTCCTGACCGGACATCTGGGGGCCTGGGAGGTGCTGAGCTTTGGCTGGTCGGCGCTGGAATATCCACTCAGCTTCCTGGTGCGTCCGATTGACAATCCGCGCATCGAAGAGATGATCGAGAAAGTGCGAACTCGTTTTGGCAACGTCGCAATTGACAAGAAATCCGCTGCCCGACAGGCCCTGCGGATCTTGCGACAATCCGGCACGCTTGGCATTCTCTCCGATCTGAACACGCAACCGTATGAAGGAGTGTTCGTGCCATTCTTCGGACGGCTCGCTTGCACAAACGCAGGTATTGCCACCCTGGCGTTAAAAACCGATGCGGTGGTGATTCCCACCTGCGCGGTGTGGGACGCCAAACGCGGGAAATATTTTTTTCATGGCGATCCGGCGGTTGAGCTTGTGCGCACCGGCGATCATCAACGCGACGTTGAAATCAACACTGCTAACTTCGCCGCCGCCATGGAGCACATGATTCGCTTGTACCCGGAGCAATGGCTTTGGATTCATAAGCGCTGGAAGACGCGGCCGCCGGGCGAACCGGAGATCTATGATTGATAAGGGTCACGGCATCGCTGCGCGGACCAGCTTTCTCGATAAGCTGCCCTATTAGAGCCAGTGCAAGCTTCAACCAAACAATCTGCCATCGGTCCAGGAGATCGCGGCGCAGGGAAGGTCGAGCGCGCCTACTCATTCGCTGATCTGTCGTCCTATCCTTTCAAAGAACGGCTGCTGATCCGCATTGCCGATCTGGTCTTTTTCATCTTGATCAAGCTGCTTGCTGGCACGGTCCGTTTTCGAATTGAGGGCTGGGAGAATTGGGAAGCTGCATCGCGCGAAGGAAAGATTCCCATCTATACCTTCTGGCACAATCGAGTTTTTCTTGCTACATACTTCTGGCAACGGCGACGCATTGTGGTGCTGACGTCGCAGAGCTTCGACGGGGAATATATCGCGCGGTTCATTCAGAGATTTGGTTATGGCGCCGTACGCGGCTCAAGCACCCGGGGCGCCGTCGGTGCGTTAGTGGAAATGGTGCGGTTGATGCGGGCCGGCTGCCCGGCGGCTTTTACGATCGATGGGCCGAAAGGCCCGCGCTACGTTGCCAAGATGGGCGCCGTGCTGCTGGCAAAAAAAACCGGCCACCCTATTCTGCCGTTCACGATTTCTCCCGCCCGCCTTTGGCGCTCGCGCAAGAGTTGGGATCAAACTCAGGTACCTAAACCTTTCACGCGCGCTCTGGTCGTAATTGCGCCTCCAATCTACGTTGCTGCTGACGCTGACGAGGCCATGCTGGAAGGAAAGCGCGACGAGTTACAGAGCGCACTGGATGCGATTAACCGGCGCGGTGAAGAGTGGCGCGGCGAAAACAAGGATGAAGGATGAAGGAGGAAGAAAGCGGCGAACGCCGAATGCGGGGCTTTGGCCTTCAACCTTGCTTTTCGTTCAGCGTGTAGTAGGATTTCGGAAACGACTTTGAAGCCCTGAACTTCAAACCTGAAACCCAGGCGGAGGAACGATGATTAATAAAGAGCGTATCAAGAACCTGCTGCTCGAGTTGGTGCAGATTGACAGTCATTCGCGCAAAGAGCGGGACGTGGCCGAGCGAATCAAGAAGTACTGCGAAGGCATGGGCGCGCAAGTCGAAATTGACGACGCCGGCGAAAAGGTCGGTGGCAATTCGGGCAACGTCATCGCGCGCTTCAAGGGAACCATTACGGGCGCCGAGCCCATAATGATGAGCGCACACATGGATACCGTCGTGCCCGGCGAAGGCGTGAAACCCATTGTCGAAGGCGACATCATTCGCACTGACGGCACGACCGTTCTGGGCGGTGACGACAAAAGCGGCTGCGCCGTGATTATCGAAACCATTCGCTGCCTGCAGGAGCAGAACATTCCGCATACGCCGATCGAAGCCGTCTTCTCCATCTGCGAAGAGGTCGGGCTATTGGGCGCAAAACATGTTGACGTGTCGAAATTGAAATCAAAATACGGAATTGTCTTCGATTCCGACGATCCTGGTTTCTTATTCACCAAGGGTCCCTCGTCAAACCACATGGAGTTTCGTATTCATGGCCTGGAATCACATGCGGGAGTCGCGCCGGAAGAAGGGATTTCGGCGATTAAGATTGCCGCAGAAGGTATCGCGGCCATGAAGCTGGGCCGCATCGATGAAGAGACCACCGCCAACATCGGTCAGATCGAAGGCGGCATGGCCACGAACATCATTCCGAACCTGGTAGTCATGAAGGGCGAAGCGCGTTCGCATAAAGAGGAAAAGTTGGAAGCGCAGACAAAGCACATGACCAAATGTTTGGAGGACGCGGCCGCGAAATATGAAGTGACGGTCGCCGGCAAAACGACGAAGGCGAGTGTGGAAGCACTGATCGAGCGTGACTATTCCTCGATGGACGTGCCCGACAGTTCTCACGTGGTTCAGCTTGTCCTCCGGGCTGCAGCCCGCATGGGACTGGACGTTAAGACGATGGCTTCCGGTGGCGGGTGTGATGCGAACGTCTTCAATCGCAGAGGTATTGAGTGCGCCAATCTCGGCACCGGCATGCGCGCCATTCACACCGTCAAGGAGTGGCTGGACGTTAAAGACATGTACGCCGCGGCGGACATGACAGTGGAGATCCTGAAACTCAACGGCGAGCTGGCGACGAAAGCTCATCACGGTTAACTGAGTATCGGCCTGCCGGAAAAGATCGCCCTCTCGTCTGATGTCGATACAACCCAAGACTGAACGCGCGGCAGACTTTCGCGCCGGTCATGTCGCCCTCGTCGGCCGGCCCAACGCGGGCAAGTCAACGTTGCTCAATCGCCTGGTGGGCGAAAAGATTGCCGCCGTTTCCAACAAGCCGCAAACCACTCGATTCAAAATCCAGGGAATCATTACGCGACCCGAGGGCCAAATTGTCCTGGTGGATACGCCCGGGGTGCACAAACCCGGCTACGCCCTCAATCGTCGCATGATGGCGGCAGTGCACGATGCGCTGGAGGGTGTCGACCTCGTCTGCCTGATTCGTGACGCTTCCGTTTCGACCGGCAATGGCGACCGGTTCGTGCTCGATCTGGTCAAGCAATCCGAAAAGCCGGCCCTGCTGCTGCTTAACAAAACCGACAAACTGCCGGATAAATCAAAGCTTCTGCCTTTGATGGAGTGGTATGGGCAGGAATACGATTGGCAGGCCGTCGTTCCGCTTTCGGCCCTGAACGGGGACATGATCGATGTGCTGCTGGGCGAGATCATTAAACACCTGCCGCAGGGCCAGCCAATCTTTGCCGAAGATGATTTGACTGACCAATCCGTGCGCTCGCTGGCGGCGGAGATCGTTAGGGAAAAAATTCTGGAGACAACCGGAGAAGAGATTCCTTACGTCACAGCGGTAGTCACGGAACGCTTCGAAGAGGTGCGCGAAGATTTCACACGAATCTACTGCACCATTTTTGTTGAGAGAGCATCGCAGAAGAAGATCGTTATCGGGCATGGCGGCGAGCGTCTGAAACAAGTAGGCACGCGTGCCCGGCAGGACATCGAAAAGCTTTTGGACCACCGCTGTCATCTGGAACTGTTCGTAAAGGTAGAAGAAGAATGGCGCAACAAAGAGCATTTGCTGGACGACCTCGGCATTCACGGAAGATGAAATTGCGTGAAAGGAAGTCGATCATGAAGTACAGAATTATTCGATTGACTCTTGTCCTAATCGTCATCACTGGCAGTTTCTCGGTCGCGGTGGCGCAGGGTTTCCCCTATGGCGACTTCGAGCGGCGCACTTTACAAGAGTTAGTAAAGATCAACCAGCAGGAAGACAGCGAAGACCTTAAACGATTTCCCGACCAGAACCAGTTTGTTTTTCGTGGCAAGACCCTGCCTTCCGTCGTGCGCCTGACCTATACCGGAGAGTCACGCCCACTCGGCTCCGAGCGAAAGAAATTCATCGAGCTATGGGCCAGTTCGTATTACAGGAATCGGGGATACGCAAACCTTTACGAAGCCGAGTTTCTTTTCAAAGAGGGCATCGCAGAATACTGGCTGCCGGTTCAGAAACAGGTGGCGAAGTATTTTGATGGGGAGTTGAAGAAAGGCGAGCCGGTGGATCTTTATCTGATTCTACCCGGGGGTTTAAGAGCCAAAGGCAAAATCGATTGGATTCTTCTTGTCGAAGAGTTTCAGCAGCCGGGGGATTGATCTTCAAGTTTGCTATCAGAAAAAGGAAGAAGGGTTTGGGTTGGTGTCGAGGTCATCGCGGCTGAGGAGGCGAGCGAGGCTTTCTCGTACGGATTGATGGAGGCAGGCGCGCTGGGCACGGAGACTCGGGGAATCGACGAAGCGCGCGTAGCGGTCACAGCTTATTTCAACGATGCGATTGATGAGGAGGTCGTCCGTGGCAAACTGCTCGATGCACTCAGCATCTACAATCTTTCGCGGGCTTTGCTGTGGGAACTGAGAATCCACGAAGTTGTTGATCGTGACTGGCTCGCTGAATGGAAGAAGGACTGGCAGCCGGTTGAAGTGGGCGACCATTTCATAATCGCGCCGCCATGGAGCGCAATCAACGATGCCAAAGGCCGTATCGTGATTCGCATTGAGCCGGGGATGGCATTCGGCACCGGCACGCACGAGACTACGCGTCTTTGTCTTGCGGCGATTGAAAGATACTTCAAAGGCGGGAGCTTTATTGATGTGGGCACGGGCACAGGGATCCTGGCGATTGCGGCGGCAAAGCTATTTCCGGACGCCCGAGTTGAAGCTTGCGATACGGACGCGGAGGCAATCCCAATTGCGCGCGAGAACGCGCGACTAAACAACGTTTCAGAGAACGTCGCCTTTCGTGTTGGCACAATCGAAGAAACCACGGCGTCGGCCGACTGCGTCTGCGCAAATCTAACGGCGGATGTGATTATTGAGCTCCTCCCCGCACTGCTTGAGGCGACCTGCGGGCGTTTGATTCTGTGCGGAATCTTGGATTCTCAAGTTGCAGCCGTGCGCTCGCGGCTTAATGAATGCGGCATACCAGCACCATCTGAAATCAACAAAGACGGTGAGTGGGTTGGGCTGATTATTTAAATCTCAGCGCCCTCAAGAAAAGACAATGTATTCCGAAGAGATTGAGGCCAGCGGCTTCATTGTCATCTCAGGCATGCTTGATCCGGTAACGATAGCTCGCGTCGTTGACCAATTGCGATGCATTCCGCGTACGAATGCCACGAAGCAGCGAGGCGGGAATTACTTTGGAATCAGGAATCTCTTGAGTGTTGCTCCCTACGTTTGCGAGTTGGCTAACTCTGCTTGCGTTAGATCTATAGTTGATCCCATTGTTGGTAAGGAGGCGCAAGCTGTGCGGGGGATCTTCTTCGACAAAACGCCCGAAGCAAACTGGAAAGTGCCCTGGCATCAGGATCTCACTATCTCCGTTCAGCAGAAGAGAGAAGCTGCCGGATTCAGATGCTGGACTCGCAAGGCCGGCATAACGCACGTTCAGCCTCCAACCCTGGTAATGGAGGAGATCTTGACCTTGCGACTTCACCTTGATGATACAGACGAGGAGAGCGGAGCCCTAAAAGTAATTCCTGGTTCGCACAAGTATGGCCGACTGACTCCCCCCGCTATTCAAAGGACTAAGCGAGAAACACCACCATTTGTTTGCGCAGCCAAAAAGGGTGATGTGTTGGCCATGCGCCCTTTGTTGCTGCATTCGTCATCTGTCTCAAGCAATGCATTTCACCGCCGCGTCATACATCTTGAGTACGCTGCTATGGATTTGCCCGGCGGACTTGAGTGGTCTCAGTCTTGAGTCGCAGTGATTTGTGAAACTTGATGACTCGCCGAAGATTCTATGCGCCGCCTGACGCTTTCGCTGCAAACGGAAAGTCGGGCAGCATCGCCGGCGACGAAGCCCGGCATCTACGCGATATTCTGCGCCTGACTCGCGGGGATGAGGTGTTCGTGTTCGATGGCCAGGGCATGGAGTACCGCTGCGTAGTTGCGGAAGTCGAACGAGCGTCTGCCAACTTCAACGTGATTGAACAGGTTGAACCGGCGTCTCCTGAGTCGCCATTGAGATTGACGCTTGCCGTCGCGCTGCTTAAAGGTGAGAAGTTCGACCTGGTAGTGCAGAAAACTACGGAATTGGGCGTCGCACGAATTGTCCCTCTCAAGACAATCCGCGCAGATGTTCGATTACACGACCCGGCCGACGGCCAGAAGCGCATCACGCGATGGCAACGTATCGCGCTGGAAGCTGCCAAACAATCAGGCAGGGCGTTTGTGCCGCAGGTTGCCACACCCACTGAGTTTTCATTGTGGCTGCAGGGTCACGAAAGCATTAGCCAGCAGCGCATAATGTTTTCCGAAAGAGGCGGCGCGCCGTTGCTGGAAACCATCAGCCACTGGGAAGCAAAACCCGTGACGATGGCGGCGCTGGTCGGATCTGAAGGAGGATGGTCCGATGAGGAGTTGCAGCAAGTCCGTGAAATTGGATGGCAGATTGTGACGTTGGGCGGGCGCACGTTGCGCGCCGAGACTGCGGCGATCGTGGTCACTGGTTTGCTGCAACATCTGTTCGGTGATTTGAAGTGACTTAGGCCCAGATCAATGCCTGCCTTATTTCGCTTTCTACAAAGTCCTTTAAACAATTCGAACCTTTTTCCCCCTGGTCCGGGCGCGGTACCTGAATCAAACGGGACTTACCGCCGCTCTGGTCCGCGATTCTTGCACTCGGCGCTCGGATATGTGATTATTGGTCCATGAAAGTTATCGTTCACAAACCGGATCTTTTGAGGAGCAGATAAGAGTGAAAGCGGAATTATCGCAGTTAATCGCTTTACAGAACATCGACACGACCATACGCAGACTACAATCAGAAATAGAAGCAATACCCGAGAGGCGCGCAGAGATCGAAAAGGAATTCGATCAGCGCGCCTTTGAAATTCGCGCCCTGGAATCCAGGCGCGACCAGGCCCGGCACGAACGGGCCCGGCTGGAAATGGAGACCCAGGAACAACGAACGCGCGCCGAACGTGCTGATCGCAACCTGATGTCGTCGAAGAAACAGGACGAATACACGGCGGCGATTCGTGAAGCCGACGCGGCCCGGAAACTAATCTCGACGTTGGAGACGCAAGTTCTGGAACAAATGGAAATCTTCGAACAGGCGGAGAAAGATCTTAAGGAACGCGCGCCGGAAGTGGAAAAGCTGGGCGCGGAAATGGCCGATCGTTTCACAGCCTTTGATGAGCAGACGCGCACTCAGGCGGATGAAGTTGCTGCTTTTCGCGCTGAACGCGAGCGCCTGCTAAGTGCGCTCCCGAAATCGATGAGCTCGCTTTACAATCGGATCAGCGCGCGCATTCGCGGCGGCGTGGCCATGGCCGAAGCTCGCAACGGCGCCTGCACCGCATGTTTGATGGCCCTCCGGCCGCAGGTAATGGCTCAGGTGCGCCGAGGTGAAGAAGTAATCACTTGCGACAACTGCAACCGCATACTCTATTTCGCGCCGACCGATTCCGTTCAGCCGGTCGTATCCGTTTCCTCGCAGCCAAAAGCTGCGACGCACTGACGCACCGCAGCAGCGCTGTCACAAAGCGCTGGTTTGGTCTACATCGGGCGCTGGTCTCGAAAAGAAAAAGGGAGCATGCGATTGCAGCATGCTCCCTTTCGGTTT
>DASXRU010000211.1:0-4704 GCA_036506395.1 Pyrinomonadaceae bacterium
ATCAGTAATCCGCTTTGCTATGAAATCATGACGCCCGAATCAGTGGGTGTGCCCGCGAACAATCTTGTGTTGGGCAAGCATTCGGGACGGCACGCGCTGGCTCTGCGTTATGAAGATCTCGGCTATTCGATCCCAGCCGCGGAAGTGGACGCCATCTATGAGCGCTTCACCTCGCTCGCCGACCGCAAGAAGTGCATCTATGATCAGGACTTAATCGCGCTGCTTCAAATTGGATCGGGAACCAGCGAAAGAATCGCTGCTGATGGCGCGCCGGCAACAAGCGGATGGGCGCAGGCGTCTGGTTTTTGAAGCAACCGCGCTCCGCTCACATTCAAGACAGTTCCAGGCTACCAATGAAACTTAAGATCGCAATACTTGAAGGTGATGGGATCGGTCCGGAAGTAACGAGCGAGGCCGTGCGTGTCTTGCGCACGATTGCCATGCTTCACCGGCACGAGTTCAGCTTTGAGGAGAAACTGATCGGTGGCGCAGCAATCAGAAAGACTGGCTTGCCTTTGCCGACAGCGACTTTGGATGCATGCCTGGCCGGCGATGCGGTGTTGCTTGGCGCCGTTGGCTCGCCGGAATTCGATTCGCTGCCACCATCTGACCGACCTGAAGCAGGATTGTTACTGCTCCGGCGGGCGCTTGGAGGTTATGCGAATTTGCGCCCGGCGATCTCCTACGATGCAATTGCTGCAGCGTCTCCCCTGCGTCCTGAGATCGCCCGGGGCGCGAATATTATGATTGTTCGCGAGCTGCTGGGCGGACTTTATTTCGGTGAGCCCCGCGGGCAGTGGGGTGAAAATGGAGATTCCTTTGCAGTCAACACGATGAGCTACTCTGTTGCCGAGATCGAACGCGTGGCGCGCGTGGCCTTCGCAGTGGCATTACGAAGAGGGAAGAAAGTTACTTCAGTTGACAAGGCTAATGTGCTAGAGACGTCACAACTGTGGCGGGCGACCGTTTCCCGAATCGGTCATGATTATCCCGGAGTGACACTGGAGCACCTTTACGTTGATGCGTGTGCAATGCACTTGATTACTAATCCGCGCCGCTTTGATGTGCTCTTGACTGAAAATCTTTTTGGCGACATTCTTTCAGATGAAGCTGCTGCTATCACCGGGTCACTTGGGATGCTGGCTTCGGCGACTATTGGCGGAAACATCGGTCTCTACGAGCCCGTGCATGGCTCGGCTCCGGATATCGCCGGACGCGGCATCGCCAATCCATTTGGCGCGATAGCTTCAGCCGCCATGCTGTTGCGCCACAGCGCCGGCCTTGAGCGGGAAGCCGAAGACATTGAGGAGGCGATCCAGTTCGTACTTAACGCCGGTTATCGCACCCGTGACATCAAGCCAGATGACAGCGGTTACCTGGCGACGACAGCCGAGATTGGTGAACTAGTCGCGGAAGCGGTTACCGAAATTGCCAATGTGCGGCACGCCTACCATGCGGTTTAGAAGAGAGGTCAGAGGAGGACTTTGGTCTTAGGTTTTTAGTCTTTGAACTTTGAACTTTGTCCTTTGAATTTTTTAGCAAACTACACGAGCAAAGTACAAAGCTCAAAGTTCAAAGCCTTTACAAAGACCCAAGACTAAAGACCAGACTTGACCTTTTCCGTAGATTTTATGTCCGGCACATTGTTTGAAAAACTCTGGGACTCCCACGTCGTGCGCGAGCCCGCAGACCGCCCCACTCTTCTTTACATCGATCTACATCTCGTTCATGAAGTAACTTCGCCGCAGGCGTTTGAAGGCCTGCGCGTTGCCAATCGTCGCGTCCGGCGCCCGGATCTCACAGTGGCTACGGTGGATCACAATGTTCCGACGACAGATCGCAGTTTACCGATTGCGGATCCCATCGGTGCGAAACAGATAAATACTCTCCGACAAAACTGCCAGGATTTTGGCATTCAACTCTTCGATATCGATTCGGCGGAGCAGGGCATAGTCCACGTCATCGGTCCGGAGTTGGGATTGACCCAACCGGGAATGACGATTGTCTGCGGCGATAGTCATACCAGTACCCACGGCGCCTTCGGCACACTTGCGTTCGGCATTGGCACCAGCGAGGTGGAACATGTCCTCGCCACCCAATGCCTGCCCCAGAACAAGCCGCGCACAATGTTGATCGATGTTCGTGGCGAACTGCCCGAAGGCGTAACCGCAAAAGATCTCGCGTTGGGAATCATTGGTCGGATCGGAACTGATGGGGCGACGGGCCACGTAATCGAATATGCGGGCGACACCGTGCGGAAGCTCTCAATGGAAGGGCGCATGACTCTTTGCAACATGAGTATCGAGGCGGGAGCACGAGCCGGAATGATTGCGCCTGATGAAACTACGTTCGCGTATTTGCGGGGTCGAAGATTTGCGCCTCAAGCTAACGCCTGGAACGAGGCGCAGGATCACTGGAAGACGCTTCGAACTGATAGCGACGCACATTTTGATCACACAGTTCAACTCGATGCCTCAACACTTGAGCCGCACGTGACCTGGGGCACGAGTCCGGGAATGGTTGTGCCTGTGACCGGTTGCGTTCCCGATCCGGCTGCGGCGAAGAGTGAATCTGATCGCCGAGCCTCGGAGCGAGCGCTGGAATACATGGCCCTGACTCCCCGCACCAGGATTCAGGACATTCAGATTGATCGGGTTTTTATCGGTTCGTGCACCAATGCGCGTATTGAGGATTTGCGAGCGGCCGCTCGCATCGTCAAGGGATATCAAACCAACAGTTCAGTAAATGCTATGGTCGTTCCCGGGTCACAAGCAGTGAAGCGCGCCGCCGAAAGCGAAGGGCTCGATCGCATCTTTCGGGACTCCGGCTTCGAATGGCGCGAAGCCGGCTGCTCAATGTGTTTGGGCATGAATGCTGATATCTTGCGACCAGGTGAACGCTGCGCCTCAACCAGCAATCGCAACTTTGAAGGTCGACAGGGTCGTGGGGGACGAACCCACCTTGTCAGTCCAATGATGGCCGCGGCTGCCGCCATCACCGGGCACTTCACGGACATCAGGGAGTGGAAATTCAAGTAGCAAAGAAATGAAGTCCTTTCGCATTCATAAAGGTAAAGTTGCTCCTCTCGATCGAGCAAACGTCGACACCGATCAGATCATTCCGAAGCAATTTCTCAAGCGAATTGAACGCACAGGCTTTGGTCAGTTTTTGTTTTACGACTGGCGCTTTCTGCCAAATGGTGAATCTGATTCGTCTTTTGTGTTGAATGAACCGCGCTATCGGGGCGCTTCGATTCTGGTCGCGGGAAAGAATTTTGGCTGTGGCTCATCGCGCGAGCATGCGCCCTGGGCGCTCGCCGACTATGGCTTTTGCGCCATCATCGCGCCGTCGTTCGCCGACATCTTCGCGAATAACTGTATGAAAAACGGTTTACTGCCGGTGACGCTCTCGGAAGATGAGGTAAGCGCAATCATTGAGCGCGCGCAATCGATCGACAACTACGAGCTCACTGTCGATCTCGAGCGCCGCCTGGTGGCCGATGGTGGAGGCTTCTCAGCGTCGTTTGCTATCGATGACTTCCAACGACACTGTCTGCTGGAGGGCCTTGACGACATTGGTCTGACATTGCTTCATGAAACCGACATCGCGGCCTACGAGCGTAAGCGGTCCGCCCGGATCGGATAAAAACCAAAACCAAGCGTAACTAGTTCGAGGCTCGCCCGGCATCGCGCGTGGCCATAGTGTGCAAATAGATCTGGATTGATCAGAATGAACTAACTATCTGTCGCCAGCTTTGCAGGCTCAGTTATGTTTGCAGCTGTGACCCCAGGCTCGGCTGCGCCCTCGCCTGTGGCTATCACTCTCTCCGCCAGCTTTGCAGGCTGGTTGGATGAAGAGTTCTTCGGCTCATAGTGTTTAGGAGCGGAAATGTCGGAAAACGAGACCCAGGCGAAACGACTCCTTTTGATCAGCAACTCCACGCTTCATGGCAGCGGGTATCTGGATCATGCCGAAGGCGAAATTCGAGACATTGTCGGTTCCAGCAAATGCGTGCTTTTCGTGCCGTTCGCTCTCCGCGATCGCGACGCTTATGCCGTTCAGGCGCGGAAACGTTTTGAGGCAATGGGATATGAGCTCGACTCCATTCATCAGGTCGCGGATGCGAAAAGTGCCATCAACCGGGCGGCAGCGATCTTCATTGGCGGTGGCAACACGTTCAGACTGCTGCATAGTCTCTACCAGGCCGACCTGCTCCTCCCGATCCGAACGAGCGTTAAGGAAGGAATGCTCTACATTGGCTCAAGCGCAGGCGCGGTTGTGGCCGCTCCCACAATCAAGACGACGAACGACATGCCGATTGTGCAGCCCCCGTCGTTCGAGGCCCTCGGACTCATAAGTTTCCAGATTAACGCCCACTACCTCGATCCCGATCCAGATTCGACTCACATGGGCGAGACGCGAGAGGTACGGATCAATCAATTTCTGGAAGAGAATGAAACGTCCGTAGTGGGACTACGCGAAGGATGCATGCTTCGCGTAGAGCGGGGGGTTCATGAATTGAAGGGCACAACCAACGCGCGCATCTTCCGACTCGGTTTTGAGCCGGTCGAAGCCTCACCGGGCTCTACAATCGATCATCTTATTGGGTACTGACCTCATGGGACCGGAACGCGGGCGTCCCACCCGCAATGAGCGCGAAGCGAAAAGAAGCCTGAGCACAGGTCTCTGGCGTTGGAAAATGTC
>DASXRU010000212.1:0-3553 GCA_036506395.1 Pyrinomonadaceae bacterium
GGACAGTTTAAGTCACGCGTCCGCGAAGGCGCTTCTGTCACCGGCGCGCTGTACGACGCGGGTTACGGTTCCAGTCGCGGCCTGTATGAAAAAGCGTCGGCAAAAATGGGGATGACGCCGGCGACGTATCGCCGCGGCGGAAGCGGTACCAGCATTAGCTATACAGTTGTCGATTCTCCCCTGGGCCGTTTGCTGGTCGCCGCGACGCCAAAAGGCGTTTGCTCAGTCGCGCTGGGTGAATCTGATACTGAGCTCGAAAGCGCGCTTGCGAATGAATATCCGGCTGCGGCGACAGAACGCGATGATGGCTCACTAAAAAGTTTGGTTAGCGCGATCCTCGAACACCTCAACGGCCAACGACCTCATCTTGATCTGCCGCTGGATATTCAGGCGACTGCGTTTCAGTGGCAGGTGTGGCAGGCGCTCAAAGAGATCCCCTACGGCAGCACCAGTTCGTACAGCGAAATTGCGAGTCGCATTGGCCGGCCCAGCGCGGTGCGCGCTGTCGCTCGCGCCTGTGCCAGCAATCGAGTAGCACTGGTGATTCCCTGCCACCGTGTGATCGGCAAAGACAGCAAGCTGGGCGGCTATCGCTGGGGAGCGGAGCGCAAGAGCAAACTCCTTCAACGTGAACGAGGCGGTAAGTAGGACAGGCATTCCTGCCTGTCGTTCTTAATTTGCGGTTTGAAGTTATCTGAGAAGGATTGCCGGGCGCGGGGAGTGACAGGCAGGAATGCCTGTCCTACTTGCTTTGGCGCGCAAAGTACTTGACACAATAGAGACTTGATGTATGATTGCCTTGTGACTTCTATCCGCTTGATTCAACCGCCAACAGAAGAGCCTCCGGCGTTGCACGATCGGGCCATGGACAACTTGCGTTACATACGCGAGACGATGGAGCGCGCCTCGGCTTTTACGGCCGTACCCGGTTGGGGCCAGGTGGCGATCGGATCTACAGCGCTGGTGGCCGCTTATCTCGCCTGGCGCCAAACCTCGCCCACAGTCTGGCTGGAAATCTGGATTGTCGAGGCGATAATTTCCCTGCTGATTGCCGGTTGGACAATGGATCGGAAGGCCCGGGCTTTAAAGGTGCCTTTGCTTTCAGGCCCCGGGCAAAAGGTCGCGTTCAGTCTGACACCGCCAATCTTTGTGGGTGGCCTGCTGACAGTCGTGCTTTATCGCCTGGGCTCGACCGGGATAATCCCGGGTGTCTGGTTGCTGCTTTACGGAACCGGCGTGGTGACGGGCGGCATGTTCTCGGTCAGAGTGGTTCCGGTGATGGGCCTTTGTTTCATGTTGCTGGGCGCGATTGCGCTTTTTTGTCCGCCAGCCTGGGGGAATCTTTTCATGGCAGTTGGTTTCGGCGGGTTGCACATTTTGTTCGGCGTAATAATCGCAAGGAGGTATGGTGGGTAAGTCAGCTTTGAAACAATCACATCAACGAAAGACCAGCTCCGCGGCGGGCAAGTTGCGCGACGTGCACCCGAGCAAGGCTAAACATCCCGCCCCATCATTGGAGCGGCTGATACACGAGCGTTTGCGATTGGGGATCATCAGTGCCCTGGCAGCAAATGAGTCACTGACTTTCAACGATCTCAAGAACCTGCTGCACACCACGGATGGAAATCTCAGCGTGCACGCCCGCAAACTTGAAGAGGCCGGCTACATTACCTGCGCAAAGTATTTTGAAGGCCGGCAGCCCAAGACCGAGTACAAGCTTTCGGCAGCAGGCCGCCGGGCGCTGGAGAACTACATCGGGCACATGGAAGCGCTGATTCACCAGACGCGCAATCGTTAGGGGCCCTTTTTTTTGACCCCTTGCTTTGCCCGGCAGAGCACTTTGCCCTGTCAGGAGGGTTCGAATGTACATGGAACGCTTTGATGTAGTTGTAGTAGGAGCTGGATTGGCGGGCTTGCACTGCTCGCGCCTGCTGGGTAGAAGCGGTCTTCGAGTTCTCCTCGTCGACCAAAAACCTGCATTGGATCGCTCGATTCATACCACCGGAATATTTGTGCGCCGCACGCTGGAAGACTTCGACTTTCCCGAGAATTGCCTTGGTCCGCCAGTGCGTCACGTCAGGTTGTATTCTCCGTCGCGGCGCTCGATGGACCTCGTCAGCCCGCACGATGAGTTTCGCGTTGGACGCATGGGTCTGCTGTACCAGCAATACCTGGATAGCTGTCAGCGCGCTGGAGTCAAATGGATACCGGCAACAAAGTACGCGGGCCACTCGGCTCTGAAAGGTGAATCAATTGTCCGGCTGGATGGCAATGGCTTCTCTCGCTGGGTGCAGACCCGCTACCTCGTTGCGGCCGACGGAGCCAATTCGCGGGTAGGGAAGGACCTCGGCTTAGACGCGAACCGGGAGTGGATTGTGGGGGTCGAGGAAGTGTTTACGGATGTGCCGCTGGCAGGACCACCATGCCTTCATTGCTTTCTCGATCCACGCCTGGCGCCAGGCTACCTGGCGTGGGTGGTCCACGACGGCGAAGAAGTCCATGTGGGCGTGGCTGGATATCCATCGCGATTTGATCCATTGCCGGCACTGCAAGACTTTCGCGCCAGCCTGGATGGCATTGTGGATCTGCGCCGCGCGCGAATGATTGAGCGCAGGGGAGGGCGCATTCCCGTTGGTGGTGTCCTGCCGCACATAGCTAATGAACGGGGACTGCTAATCGGCGACGCGGCCGGCGCAGTATCGCCCTTGACGGCAGGAGGTTTGGATCCGTGTATGCGTCTTTCAACCATGGCTGCGAAAGTAATCGCGAACTACCTGGAACGCGGCGATGCCGCCGCCCTCGATGGTTACTCGGGAGATTTGTTTCGCGCTAGATTTGTTTCGCGGCTCTGGATGCGGCGCATGGCAGCCACTATCCGGCAGCCGTTTGTGCTTGAGCTGGCATGCGCCGCGATGCGTTTGCCTTTGCTGAACTCTTTTGCCTGGCACGTATTTTTTGGGCGCGGCTCATTCCCCGATATGGATGTGGAGCTAGCGCCACTGCCAGCTATCTGAAGCGGCAAGGGAAAACCGTAGCTTGCTACACGGCGCCTGTGGCTAGCCACGTTACCGTAAAGAAAACAGTGCTTGAGAATCAGAGGAATAAATAATGTTTGACCCATCCAACCATTTCGAATCGCTGAAGGAACTTTCAGAAACAAGGAGTGTATCCATGTTCAAGAGAATTGTGGCGATCGGTTTCATATTCATATGCACCTCGGTCGCCTGGGCAATCCTGGGCGGGACGATCTTTACGCGTACTTATGACTCTGGTTCACTTTCGGAAAACAGCGTGGCCTCGACCTGGGGCACGGCCCAGAACCAGTCGCCGCCATCCGCTTTCTTCACTCAGCACTTTCCCAGGACGGAAGAGAGTACTGAAAATGGCAAGAAGATTGTTCGCAAGATTGACCAGGAGGTGAGCCTGCCGCTGCCGCTGGAAAGCAGCCACATCGATGTCGGCCTCGACCTGGAACATCGACAGAAAGGTTTGCTCTGGTACAGCACCTACAAAGTTGGTTTCGCGGGCCTCTATGCTTTTCGCAACACCACTG
>DASXRU010000213.1:0-6650 GCA_036506395.1 Pyrinomonadaceae bacterium
AGGCAGGGCGACGCGCGCGCGTCGAGCCACAAAAAGAAGCTCTTCTCCATCCAACCGGCGGTCTGCCAACCCGGCGGCGATCTTCGCTGCGTTGTATGGAGAACTATAAGCGCAACCTTCCAGCGAGAACTTTTGCGCCATCTGGCCCAAAGCTTCGGAAGTTAACAATAGCGGATGAACTTGACCCCAGAGTTTATGGTAACGCGCCTTGCCGTACTGCTTTTCTAATTGATATTCACCACTCGGCATGAAGAGAACGATTACACCGTTTGGCTTTAGTACCGACTTGGCGGTTTCCCACAGATAACCGGGATTCGACAGATGCTCAATTACATGGGCGCTGAAAAAGCAGTCAACTCTTTGCAAACATTCTGTTGGTGCCGGCACCATTTGACAGCCCAGTTTCTCTTCTGCATAGCGCGCTCTTGATTGGCTGAGCTCATAGGCAAAGACCCGAAATCCTGCCTGTGCAAGCTGCCAACTGCCGTAGCCCCAGGAGCAGCCAAAGTCGAATACAGTGTCGCCTGCTTCAAGACCCGCCGCTCTTAATACTTCAATGTATGAAGCGTAATCCTTTTCTGTTCCCTTGAATGAGGTTTGCTTCAGGTTCGCCAATTCTTGCTCGTTGGGACAGTCCGTGGTGAAGCCTTCCTGGTATCGATGCTCATAAAAGGTCGCATCTCTTTCGGGATGGCTCTTCGGCACGCGAAACATCAGCTGGCAGTAACTGCACCGGCGCAAACTGGTAACCAGATATTTTCGGTAGACGAAACCAGTGTTCGACGATTGGCAGAATGGGCAGCTTGTGTCAGCTTGCGGCCATTGGGTGGCTGCCCAGAAGAGGTATTCGAATTTACTAATCAGCTTCACTTTAGTACCAGGCGTAGCACTTTCTTAGTGTCGCTCGTACCAGTGTTGATCTCAGCTAGCCCCCGCCGAGCGGGCCTTTTCAACTTCCGGCTCGGAGTTGTAATACGACTGGTGATAGTAGCGCTGGTAATAATAGTAATCGTGGGTTTGCAGGTTCACGTTGTTCAGAACAACGCCAAAGACTTTGGCGCCGATCTCATGCAGCAGCTGGCGCGAGCGGCGCACTACGTGACGCGAGCTCTTGCCGCCGTGAACCACCAGCAACACGCCGTCCACCATCGAGGAGATCAGCACTCCGTCGGTGAAGGAACTGATAGGCGGAGAGTCGATGACGATATGCGTGAAGTTTGCGCTCAGTACCGCAATCAAGCGCCGCATCTGTTCTGAGCCGATCAGCTCCGCGGGATTCGGCGGTATCGGTCCCGACGTCAACACGTGCAGGCCAGTGTTAGGATCCGGCTTTACCATGCTGAGCATTTCTGCGTCGCTCATTTCCGTAGAAAGCACCGAGCTCAAGCCCTCGCGATCCTTGACACCGAATATCCCCTGCAAGCGGGGCCGCCGCATGTCTGCGTCCACGATGACGATTCGCGCCCCCGTCTGAGCCAGGCTGATCGCAGTGTTCACCGCAGTCGTAGTCTTGCCTTCGCCGGGAAGGCTCGAAGTTACCAGCAAAGTCTTGGGCGCCCGCCCCGCAGTCGAAAGCAGAATTGAAGTGCGCAACTGGCGGTAGCTTTCAGCCAGAGGAGAACGGCCATCAATATTAATCAGCAGCTCGGGATTAGAGTTACCGCTGCCGTTGCGCTTCTGGAGAGCTCTTGTTGAGGACAACAGACGACGTCCAGTCGTGCCGCCCACCGCCGGAATCACAGCCAGCGCCGGCAGATGCAACAAGCGCTCAACCTCGTCAGTCGAGTGCACGGTGTCGTCAAGATATTCAAGGAACAAGGCGAGACCGATTCCCAATGCCAGCGACAACATGAATGCCAGCGTGACCCCGCGCATGCGTGCGGGCCCCACGGGATAATCGGGAGCGAGGCCGTAATCGACAATTGAAATATTGTTCGGCCTGCCTGCCAATACCACATCATTCTCTTTTGAGCGTTGGAGCAAACTGTCCAGCAGTCCCTTATTAGTTTCAATTTCCTGCTGAATGATGTGGTAGTTAATGGCCGCTTCGTTCTGCGTCAGGGTCTCGCTACGCTGCTGGTCATAGGATTTGCGCAATGCTTCTTCCCGCGCCAGCGCCGACCGGAAGCGCGTCTCCAGATTGGTCAGCAGAGTTTTAGTGGTGCGGCTGCGCGTGTCGGCAAGGTGTTTGTTCAGCTCGGCGATTTGCTGATCGATCTCTTTCACTTCGGGCGCCAGCTCAGTTGCGTCCACCAGTAACAGCGCGCGTTTTTGTTTCAACTCCGCCAACTTGGATTCCGTTTCGCCTATTCCTTTGACATCGGTTTCAGCGAGCGCGCCGGCTGCGCCCGGCGCCTGGGCCTTGTTGTATTCAGCCTCAGCCTTAATCCGCTCGACCTCTGCATCCAGTAGTTGCCTATTCAAACCGTTGAGCCGCTCAACTACCGTGTTCTGGCTGGCATCGAGCGATAGAATCTGGTTGCTCTTGGCGTAGTTAACCAAACGCTCTTCGTCGGCGCGGATGGTGGACTGCAACTCGGCGACGCGCTTTTGCAGAAACTCGCTGGTGGTCGTGTTCGTCTCGCTTTTCTTTTCGAGGTTCGAGCGCACGAATGTCTCGGCGACCGCGTTGACGATCTTCGCCGCTATTTGCGGATCGCCATGGGTGTAGGCGATATCGATCAATCGTGTTTCCTTGTACATGCCGGCGCGCGTTTCCCTGACGGGCTCGACCTTTAGTCCGCCCTGAATGGCGCCCACGAATGGCGCCAGACGTTTAGCTTCCACAAGGTCCTCGCTCGAAGTCGCGGGCGCAACAGAAGTCGTCAGCGGCAGCTCGTGGGGCTGCTTGTTCTTTGCGTCACTGGCTTCCCTGCTGCCGAAGCCCAGCATCGTCATAATGGTCCCCCAGGTGGAGCGCTTGCGGGCCGACTGTGGGCGAAGAAAGGCCTGGTTGTGTTCGAGGTCGAGAGTTTTGGCGACGCGCCGCAACAGTCCGGGACTGGTCAGGATCTGGAGCTGGGTGTTGAAGTAAGCGGGATCGTTAACAGGACTATAAATGTAAGGACTGTTCCGGCCGGTTGCGTATGCCGGATTGTTTTCCTGATCGATCTGCACCCGGGCGTCTGCCTCGTAGATGTCAGGCTTGCGGGCCATGTAGATCATTGCCAGGACGGTAATGATAGCGGTGACCCCGAACACCAGCCACAGGCGCTTGCGGATCGCCCGCCAGTAGTCCAGCAAATGCACATCGTGATCGGCGCCAGTATCAGCGCCGTAACCATAAGAGGCCGGACGGGGCAGCGACGGTGAATCAAGAGGTCGGTCGAGCTCCTGCGGTTGCGGTACCCTCTTGGCCAGATCGTAAGTTTCGTTCATAGCTTTCTCCCTGCTAAGAGCAAAGGGCTAAGTGGAAAGTGCTAATTAAGAGTCCTGGAGAAGTTCGTGATCTTGCGACTTAGGATATCGCAGTCGGTCAGAAGCTCATCGAGGTCAGCCGAATGAAATAAACCAAGCGTCTCAAATACCATGAGCATGGAGGTGTCTTCGAACAAGGAGCGCCGCGCAATATTCAAGAACTGCTGAAATTCTCGGTTATGCGTGCTTCCAGAACCCTCAGCAATATTATTCGTCAATGATAGGCCGGCCGCTCTCAATTGCTCGGCATAACGATAAAGTCGCTTCTTGTCTAGTTGCTCCGGCAAGCTTGTGCAACTTAACAGCGAGGTTTCGAGCAAGATGCCAAATCTCAAGATCTTCGAACCGGAAGTGAGGTCTCATCTATTCGCCTTTCGCTTCATGCTTCGCCCTTTGCTCTTTGCCCTTTGCTCTTTGCCCTTCGCCGTCCTACGGTATTATCCTCACCGGAAGCGCGCTTATCGACGGAGCCACTGCTCCCAGAAGGCTGCGCAGCACACTCTTCCCCGCGGAAGTCGGCACCTCAATAATATCGTTCGGCCGGAGCGCGAGATCATCGGCGCGCTTCTTCGCGATGGCGGAGAGGTCAACGTAGATTTCAGTCTTGGCTGTGCCTCCCGGTTCCTGTCGCAGGATTTTGATGTGACTGGTCTTGGCGTCCTGCAAGGGTCCACCCGCCATGGCAATTGCCCGCGATACGGTCATCGGTTCTTTTAGCGGCAGCGACTTGGGCGTGAAAACATTTCCAATAACATAGACCTGATCGGCTTCCGGAATGGTGATGATGTCACCCGGCTGCACGTAAGGGTTCGCCTTCTCAAGTCCACTCATGGTGTCGCTTAACCTGTAGCTGACGAGCGTATCCGGTGCGGATTCGGAATCTGACGGCTGGTTGTCGCAGAGTGTCATCTTTGGTCCGCGAACAATATTGATGGTCTGGCCGGCTTTGTCGGACGGGCCCTTGGCAAAGGCCAGCAGGTCCAGCAAACGATAACGCCGCTGCAACTCGAAGCGGCCCTGTTCGTTAACGGCGCCGATGATCGCGACTTGTCTGGAGTGGTATTCCTTAATGAAAACGTCCACCTGCGGATTGCGATAAAACTTCAAGTAACGCTCGGCGATTTCCTTTGACAGCTCGCCTTCGGTGCGGCACGCCGCCTGAACTTCGCCATCGATCAAAGGCATTCGAATCATTCCATTCCCTTCGACTCGTATGGCCTCGCGCGACAGTTGTGGCCGATTCAAGATGCGTATATCCAGCACGTCACCCGGGCCGATGCGATAACGATCGTTGGCCTGCGTGGTAACGGTCGGGGTTTGCGCCACTGCGGGAGAGACCACCTGTTGGGCACAGGCAAGCTGACAAATGATGAACAAGAGCCCGGCGGCAAAGCCGCTAACGGACGTTGCGCGAATTATTTCTGTTTGTAACTTCATGGCTTCTTACTTCCCGGATATCCCGATGCGGCGCGAGAGCAAGGCCTCGCGCATGTGATTTGGATGGGCCAGATTAAGCACCGTGTTACTAACCAGCACGATCAACTCTTCGTGCTCGCGACTGAACGAGCCGGTTAGCGGCCGGTCAGCAGTTTTCACTACCACGCCTTCCCTTACCCACTGCCAGAACTGCGTCTGTGTAGTCCAGAACTCTTTGCGATCGCGGCAAACGACCAGCGCGGTCTTCTTTTTCTTCTTCTTGTCTTTTTTAGTGCTCACTATTTCAAATCTCCTGAAGCGCACCTCCGGCCCTGGCATGCTCTTCTGGGTTTTCCTGAAACCTCTGAAGACATGCGGGACCCCGAGGGGAAGCCTCTTTAGCGAGGCAGCTCCTGGTTTTCAAACTGCGCTACGTCGTTACACGAAGCTATTGGCTTGCGAGGTAACACAAATACAGAACCCGGAGCGGTAGCGACGGGGTAAATCGCACCCTACGCTTGGATGGTCGAGAAAGTAACCCGGTCGCTACCGCTCCCGGTTCTGTATTCGTCGACCCACTAACATTCTGCTTGGTCTTACCCGCCATGCATCGCACCCGCCTTCTCTTTCATTGCTTCAGCACCATCCTGCGTCAGCAACCGCGAGACCAATTCAGTTCTTCGCTTGACGCCAAACTTGATAAAAATATTTCGCAAATGAAACTTTATGGTTTGCTCGCTGACGCGCAGCTTCGTTCCGATCTGCGCATTGGTCAGCCCGTCGGCGCAACACAAAGCTACCTGCGCTTCGCGGCGGCTCAAGTTGTTGACCCCGACGACACGTTGAATGGCCCGGCCAAACGAGATGCTTCCCTCGTGCGCCTGCACCTCTTTCGGGTAGGCAGGGAGACCCGCACTGCGCCGGCGCGCGAGAATCTCTTCCGGACTAAAAATAAGATAGACAGTGCCCGGGTGATGGGTACCGTCTTCACCCGCCACCTTCTGGCGTTCAATACTCAGTTTATTTAGCAGGCCATGGAGTCCGCGGCGAATTGTGCTGTAGCCACTGATTCCGGTCAGGGTCATCAGACGACGAGTGCTGAACGAGCCTACCCGCGTGCCGGCTGCCAGCATCTCTGCCAGCATTGCGGAGTAGAGTCGGTGTTCTATAACCGTGTGGCTGAGGGCGACCAGCGCCATCAGTTGTTGGCTTGAGTTGTGTTCGAGATTCTCGCCTAAAGGGTAGGTATCAGAATGGGCGACTCCGGAGATTTGTTTGTTGAAGGGGAACATTTGTAGTTTTGAGCTGGAAATCGTCGCAGGTGGTGAGACCTCAGTCGCACCAATTTCTGACTAGAGCCCGCAAATCAAAACTTCTACCCGCCAACCTGGGACAGAAACAGAGTTTCAGTATTCTTGGATTTTTATTCCGGCAAACTGAAGGTCTGGGACTTCTGGGGAAGTTTGCCCGCCCCTGGAAAAAATTAGTTGCGTTTTCGAGCAGAGAGACTAGTTCTTTAGGGAAAAGCTGTCAAGCGGATCAATTTATGGGGGATGCGGTTTGAGTGATTGTGCTTAGCACAATAGCCTGAGGAAGGAATTCTGTGCCAAAACAAAAAGGGGAACAGGCATTTTGCCGATTCCCCTTCCCTTTGTCCTTTTTCGACGCCTTCCCTGACGGTCGGGCCAGGTCAGCCACGCGAATCGCAGAACCCGCGAACACGAACTTTTTACGGTCCGAATCTTTGCCGGTATTCGGGCGACTCAATAAAACCGCGAACCATAATGTTTTCTATCTCGGCTGGGTCGAAAGGCAAG
>DASXRU010000214.1:0-38631 GCA_036506395.1 Pyrinomonadaceae bacterium
GGAATCTGTCCTTAGTACGAGAGGACCGGGATGGATCCACCTCTAGTGTACGAGTTATGGCGCCAGCCGTAGCGCTCGGTAGCTAAGTGGAGCATGGATAAACGCTGAATGCATCTAAGCGTGAAGCCAGACCCAAGATTAATCCTGCCAGTGAGACTCGTGGTAGACCACCACGTTAATAGGCTGGAAATGTAAGTGCAGTAATGTGCTCAGTTGACCAGTACTAATCAGTCCCTTGGCTTGACCATAAAATTTACTCAAGCAACAAATTCGCGCTTGCGCGGACTTGCCTTAGTAAAAGACAGCACCACTATTCGATTTTCCAAGACCTTTGGCGTTTGAACTTTGTGCTTTGTACTTTGAATTTCGTTAGTACAAAGCTCAAAGCTCAAAGAACAAAGTACAAAGCTCAGTTCTTTATAAGTTTTCCGGTGATTTTGTCGGCAGGGTCACACCCGTTCCCATCCCGAACACGGAAGTTAAGCCTGCTGGAGCCGATGGTACTGCGCGGGTAACTGCGTGGGAGAGTAGGAAGTCGCCGGGATTATTTAAGAGCCCGCTCAAGAATTTCTTGAGCGGGCTTTTTGCTGCGCGCAATACCAAGTCTGAAACCATACCTAGTTGCTTTGCGTAAAAAGACAACTGGATAGCCATGAAAACTCTTAAGCTCGCGCTCACCTTCATAATTCTTATCGGGCTCGCCAACAGTTCGCTCGCCGCCCAGTCAACTCAATCCCGTTCCACCCTCAACGGAAACTGGCTCGGTGTGCTGGCAATCGGTGATACAAAGTTAAGACTTTTGCTAAAGGTTACGGCTCCGGAAGACGGTTCTCTCTCCGCTGTAATGGACAGTCTCGATCAACCAAACGCCAACAACCTTCAAGTCGACGTGATCACCTTCCAAAACGATGTCCTTCACTTCGAAATGAAGGCGCTGCGAATTGCTTACGAAGGTACGCTTAGCAAAGCGGGTGAGATTGTCGGCACTTTCACGCAGGCCGGCAATGAGAGCCAATTGATTTTCCGCAAAGAAGGTTTGGCGCAATCAAACGCGGTGGTGAAGCGAGGGCGCATCGAACTTAAACCTTGCAACGATCCGGCTATTACCAGCGAGGTGCTTTGTACCAGATACGAGGTCTTCGAGGATCGCGCCGCCCGCGCTGGTCGCAAGATCTCACTCAACATCATCTTGCTTCCGGCTCAGAGTTCCAATCCGGCTCCTGATCCGGTCTTTTACCTTGCCGGCGGTCCAGGAGGCGCCGCCACAACGTACGCGACGGAGAAGTTTATCAACGGGTTGCGTCGCAATCGCGATGTCGTCCTTGTTGATCAGCGTGGGACCGGACAATCGAATCCTTTGAACTGTCCGCCCGTAGGCAGCCGCGACGACATGCGTGGCTACTTCGGAGAGGTAATGGCGCTGGACAGAATCCGTGCTTGTCGAACGGAACTGGAAAAGATTGCAGACCTAAAGCTCTATACCACGACGATCGCCATGGACGACCTGGATGAAGTGCGGTCTGCGTTGGGATATGATCGCATCAACGTTTATGGCGGTTCATACGGCTCAACGACTACGCTTGCTTACCTGCGCCAGCACCCGCAACACGTCCGCTCAATCGCCATATCCGGGGTCGCCCCTTTCTCAGCGAAGATTCCGCTTTCGTTTTCCAAGGGTGTACAGGATGCGATCGACCGTCTTTTCGCGGATTGCGCCGCTGAGCCGTCATGTCACGGGGCCTATCCAGACGTGGCCAGTGAGTTCAAGACTATCATGGCCCAGTTCGCGAAGGGTCCGGTTGAGGTCTCGGCTCGCAATGTCTTCACCGGCAGTGATCAAAAAGTTACTGTTACGCGAGATGCCTTCGTCGACTCCATAAGGCAGTTGCTCTACGTGCCAAGTGCAGCTGCCGCGCTTCCGGCATTAATTCATTTGGGGGCCAAAGGAAACCTCGGAGCCCTGGTAGGGACTGCGTTTCGGATCGTCACAGCCATCGATAGTCGTATTGCTCGGGGAATGCAATTCTCGGTAATCTGCGGTGAAGACGTTCCTTTCATCACGGCGGAAGAGGTCAAAACCACGAGCGCAAATAGTTTCTATGGGGATGCTCGCGTTAGACCAACGATGCGGGCCTGTACTGAATGGCCTCAGGCGAAAGTTGCGCCAAGTTTTCTGGATCCGGTGAAGTCTGATACTCCGGCGCTGCTCATTGCCGGAGCACTGGACCCAGTCACTCCTCCCTGGCTGGCTGAAGTTGTTGCGCGAACGCTTTCTCATGGCCGCCTGATCATTGTCCCTAACGCCACACACGCCAGCTATGATTGCGTCGAAAATCTTGTGGCCGAGTTTATTGAAAAGGGAACAGCCGAAGGCCTTGACGTATCCTGCGTGAACCAGATCAAACGTCCACCTTTTACTATCATTAAGGACTGACCCATTCGTAGTGCTTTGACTTGGCTCCAATAAAAGCACAAAGCACGAAGCCCAAAATACTAAGTTCATCTGTGCGGGTGATACGGGCCGCTTAGTCACACCCGTTCCCATCCCGAACACGGAAGTTAAGCCTGCTGGAGCCGATGGTACTGCGCGGGTAACTGTGTGGGAGAGTAGGAAGTCGCCGGGATTATTAACCAAAGCCCGCTCGATTCATTTCGAGCGGGCTTTGTTATTTGATGTTCCGCCTTAGCTGTGGTTTCACTATACGAACCGCGCTGGGAAGGTCTCAAGAAAGGGAGGGCGCTCGTCTTCCGCTTCGGCGTAGCGGCCTGATTGGCTGCCTTTTTAATCTCTTTTGAGATCTGAGATCTTCAATCTATTCCGCTCGGATAATTCTCGAGCGGGCCTTCTTGATCGCGACAGACCTGGGTCTGGTCCTAGTCACACCTGTGTCGGCGTAATCTTCGCCGGCGCTGCTCAATAGGCCGGCTTGGTTGAGTTTGGGGTTTTCGACCCAGGACTTTGCCGAGACGAACGAGACCTTATCGTACACCAGCACGATTGTTCCCACGGGCAGCAGCTTGCTCATTTCACGAGCGGCGAACATTGGGATCCGAATACAGCCATGACTCGCTGGCTCGTTTGGGACGTTACGGCTACCGTGAATCGCCACGCCGCCGCTGATGTAATTGGCGTAATAAACCGATCCCAGCGAACCCGTCTGCCAACCAACTTCTTTGTCATAAACAACGAACCTACCGCGGGGCGTGTAAGCTATGCTGTTCTGACCTTCGTCAACGAACGGCTTGCCGCTGCCCGACGAAATTGGAAGAGCCCGAACTCTGCCGTCGTCGTTGACCGTCAGCAGCACCTGGCGATCCAGATCCACCTCAACATGCTCATACCCAAGTTCCCTGGCTTTGGGAGGGGCGCTGGCGCGAATTGCCTCGAGCTCATCGAGAGTAAGCTGGCCAGCAATGGGGCGGCCCTCCCATTTCTGGAAGGCTATCAGTGCGGACCGCGTCGCCGGATCAAACAGTCCGTCAACCGCGCCGGTCCAGTAGCCCATGTCGGAAAGCCGGTGTTCCGCCTCTCTCGTTTGTGCCCGGCTTGGAACTGGGAGGGTGGGCTTGTCGCCCGCTCCGGTGCGGGCAGGCGCGTGTCCAGAAGCATGCTGTTTGCTTTGCTTTGCGTTCGCCATTAACGGCGCTGAAATCAAAAGCAAACAAATCGTGAGAAGCATCCTCATTTGAGCTTCCTGATGCTTATTGCCGATCTTTTTGCACTGTTCGATCTCATTCTTCGTCGCCTCACGTGGACACTGACATCGCAACGCCTTCCAAATATAAAGTTTCCGGGCTGAAGTCTTGTTCATGAGGCCATTGGACGGTGCCAAAAGCGATCCTTACCTGCTTGAAATAATCGAGGTCTTTCAATTCGCGGAAAACCTCATAATCAAGGTAGGGTTTGGCGTCGAACCTTTTGACACTGCCATCGTTGAACTCCAGGTCAAGGGAGAAATCGTTATTAGCTGTTACCGCGACAACTCTGTTCACTTAAACTCTTCCTACCTCAGCGGCTCGATCTTAAATACTTGCTGGCCATTTACCGCTAATGTCCAGTCGGCCATCAGCTCGTCCTGATGAATTTCCATCCAGGCTTGCACCAGCTTCAGTTTCGCAGTTCTAAGCGAACCTTCCATCACGCGACCGTCTGATATTGAAATCACCGCCCTCGTCACCGCATTGGGCATGAATATGCGGCAGATGGTGTTTCCTATTATCAAAGTAATACATGAGAACGACGATCCCATAGAACATTGAGATGACAGGCATCGATCATTTCTTCGCTTCTTATAGTCGTTATTGAACACCGCGATCAATGGACTCTTTTATCAGGAAGCGTGTAAAACTCCAAGACTGGACCCGCCGTTTCGTCCCTCGCCCCGCGCAACTTCACAAAAGACTCCAAAGCCACAGCATCAGAAACAGACCGTAAAAGAGCGCGAGTGCCACCAGCGCAAACCGCCGCCACATCGGAGGTCTCAGCTCGAGCGGCAGCAGGCGTGTGTTCACGTAAAGCAGATGCAGCGAGCTGATAATGAACACGATGCCGGCCATGTTCGCACTGAGTGCGAGCAGCCTGATCGGTTGCGTCAGACGCAGCGCCAGGATGCCCCAAAGTGAAACCACGATGAGCACGCCGTAATAGACCACGCGAACATCGCCGCCGCGCCAGGCGCGGATGCGTTTGCTGCCGGTCCACAGGATGTCCGTGATCGCGCGAGTCATGCCCTCGAGGATGTCGAGCTGCGTTTTGAATAGGATCCAGACGCCGAGAATTGCAATGATGCCGCCGAAGATTGCGCCCTTTTGCGTGGCGACGGCTTGTGCCAGTGCGGCGGCAATGCCGAGTCCCCGGATGTCGCTGCCCTTGGGAATAAACGTGACATAGAGGAGCGCCGGCAGCACCATTCCAAGAATCGCGCCAGTAAAGTACACTCCCCACTGGTCCACGCGCACAATGCGCCACCAGCCCTTCCAGCGATCGAGTGCCGATGCTGTGGGTTGGAATGTGCTGCCCGAGTGGGCGAGGGCGACCTTCTTCCCGCCAACTGCTGCCGGGATGTAGCCGACCGCACCGCTCATGCCGTATCCCTTGTCGCGCGCCCAGTTGCTCAACGTGAGATTAATAACGCCGCCGGCGCCGGCGTAGGCGGCGAAAGCGCCGAGCAGGAAAAAGTCTGCGCCGGCGGGAATGAGTTGAAACGAGCCACTACGCATATCGAAACCAATGAAGCCGGCAAGCGCACCGCCCCACGTCGAGGCTGGAACAAAGAAGAGTGCGAGCGAGCCCATCCCGCCAATGATCAAAACGACCAGGATCCAGTTCAGGTATTCGAGGGTGCGCTCGATGCGCCGTCCAACCAGCAGAATCATTCCGCACATCAGGAAGAGGCCGACGCCAATGCCATAGACAAGACCGGCATCGTTCGGACCGGGAAGCCGTTTGGCGAAGAGAAAGAACACGGCGCCTGCCGCAGCTCCGGCCCAGCCCGGCCAGCCCATCTGTAAAAAATAGAGCAGCGAATAGAACCACGCCCAGAAGGTGGAATGTGGCGGCGTGCGCATGAAGCCCGTGAACACCGGCTCGCCGGTCGCCATCGTGTAGCGCATCAGCTCCACGTTGAGCAGCGTCTGGAGTAACGCAGCCACGCCAACCACCCATAGCAACGAGAGCCCGTACTTCACAAAAGCCGCTGGCCCAAGCAGAAACTCGCCGCTTCCGATCGATGCGCCGAGCACAATCACTCCCGGGCCAATAGCGCTGAACCAACCAAGACCCCGCGGTCTTGGAGCGGGCGGCAGTTCGGCGAGTGTCCACGGGTTAAGCCCGGAGCGCGCTTCCGGCGTCTTTGTGATGTGTATGTCCATCGCTTCGGCTTGAACGGCATCGAACAGGCGACTTGACTGTCCTGCTTTTTTCCTGTCCAGGAGGAGGCGTAGCATATCACTGATCTCAACCAAATTGCGCCATAGGTCGTGCGCTTTGAGAAGGTCGCACATGAGCGCGGCCTCGACTCTTTTGGGGCCACGGCGGCTTCCGTTTTTTCTTCAGGTCGCTCAAAATGCTGTTCATGACTTCCAACACTAAGCGTCCGAGTCGGTGGCTGATGATTGCCACCAGGCGGCTAAGCATAGTCCTGGTGCTTCTTCTCTCTGTCGCCAGCCTTGATTGCCAGACAGGTCCCATTACAAATCTCTCCGGGGACAAAAATGCAGGAAATGGAACTGTTCCGAAGTACGGTTACGAAGTGGTTAATACGTGGCCGCATGACACCGAGGCTTATACGCAGGGACTGCTCTTTAATGATGGCAAATTGCTTGAGAGTACGGGGCGAGTGGGCAGGTCGAGCTTGCGCCGAGTGGAACTTGAAACGGGCAAAGTGTTGAAGAAGGTCGACATGCCCAACCCGTATTTTGCGGAAGGAATAACGCTCCTGAAAGGCAAGATCTACCAGTTGACCTGGCAACATCAGTTGGGCTTCATCTTTGACGCGTGGACTTTCGAAAAGATTGGCCAGTTCAACTACCAGGGCGAAGGCTGGGGACTCGCAAACGATCGCAAGTCGTTGATCTTGAGCGATGGCTCGAATCGAATACGATTTCTTGATCCCGACAACTTTCAGGTGCGAAAAACGATCGCTGTCGTTGACGGGGGCCGTGCGGTTAATGAGATCAATGAGCTCGAATACGTCCAGGGTGAAATCTATGCCAACATCTGGCACGACGACCGGATAGCCCGCATTGATGCGGAGACGGGACGAGTACTCGGCTGGATTGATCTGGCAGGGCTACTCTCGCGCAGTGAAGCCGGCGACGAAGAGGCGGTGCTGAATGGCATTGCTTATGACGAAACCAGTGGGAGGCTTTTTGTCACAGGCAAACTCTGGCCGAAACTGTTTGAAATTCGACTGAAACGAAAATAGGGTCAGAAATGAATTACTGACCTGGGAAGTTTGGCTCGTAAGCCACAGAGTCCTGCTCCTGAAATCGTTTTTCTGATGAGCTTCCAGACATACTTTAAAGCTTCATCCTACGCGATGATCGTGATGGCGATGCTGGCCCTGGTTTTTGCCGGGGGGCTCAACGCCGCCCTGGCCCTTGTGTTTGCTGCGGCCGTAGTCCTGGCCTGGAATATTGAGGGCAAGAAATGGCAATTGTCTGAACGTGTTGGCCTGGTGATCGTGCTGCTATCTATTCCGTTGTTCTTTCTCGATTGGCAGTATCAGAAAGAAATTGCCGACGTACGTGAGAAGTTGGGCGTCAACGCCCTGGCGCATCTGATCGTCTTTCTTTCGGCGATCAAGCTGCTACAGGTCAAGTCTGATCGCGATTGGGTGTTTCTTTATCTGATATCGTTTTTCGAAGTTCTTCTTGCCGCCGGTCTCAGCTTCAGTCCGACCTTTCTTGCCACCCTTCTTCTTTATCTGTTCTGCGGACTGTCAACCATCATTGCTTTTGAGATCAGGAAAGCCAGGCGCGGCGTTGACCTGGCGGAAACCCGCCTCCTGATTCCACCTGATTCGAGGATTTTTAAGCGACTGGTTCGCACCGGGACCAAGAGAAATACAGAAGCCAATCGTCTGCCCTTAGTGTCCGTAGGCCTTCTGCTACTAATCTTTGTCCTGGCTTTGCCGCTCTTCCTGGTTGCTCCGCGCGCCGGCTCGGCGATGATCTCGAGAAGGGGCGGAGGGCTCTCGAATTTCATTGGCTTCTCCGAGGACGTCTCACTGGGGGCAATCGGTGAGCTTAAGCAGAACGATGAAGTCGTCATGCGGGTGCGTCTGGAAGACCCGGAAATCAGGCGGGAACATGAGCTGAAGTGGCGTGGCGTCGCCCTGGACGAGTTTACCGGGCGCAGCTGGAAGAAGTCCGCCGAGGCGCGACGTTCCGAGCAGAAGATCAGCGACCATGGCTTCTTCCAACTGGGAACCACGGAAGCGCTTCACCGCCTCACCACCCAGACTGTCTTTCTGGAGCCGATTGATTCTGCGGTGCTCTTTGCGGCGCCGCGCGCAGTGGCCGTCCAGGGAGATTTCCCGTTTGTGCGGGTTGACGCAGAAAGTTCATTACAGTCCCGCCATCATGATTTCGACCGGATTATCTACAAAGTCTTTTCCGACTTCAGCGAGCCCGAGGTGGCCACGTTGCGAAAGGACATCCGTCCTTACCCGGCAAACTTTGCCCGATATCTGCAGCTTCCGCCGCGGTTCGATTCGCGCATAACAGAACTCGCGCACGCGATGATCGTTGACGCCGACGCACGCAATCGTTACGACGCCGCGAAAGCAATAGAGTCACGCCTGCGAAACGACTATGTCTATAGCCTGCAAATGAAAGCAGGAGGCCCCGACCCGCTCTCAGATTTTCTGTTCAACGTCCGGGCGGGTCATTGCGAATACTTTTCGACGGCAATGGCCGTTATGCTGCGCACGCATGGCGTTGCGGCGCGAGTCGTTAATGGATTCTTGCCTGGCGAATATAACCAGGCCGCTGGTGCATTCACAGTTCGACAGAGTGATGCGCACTCGTGGGTTGAGGTCTATTTTCCGGAGACTAACTCCTGGGTCACGTTTGATCCGACGCCTGCCGCAGGTCGCATGGAGCCGGAAGGCTCCGGCCTGGCAGCGCAACTGGGCAAGTATGCGGAAGCCCTTGAGTTGATATGGTTTCAATACGTGGTTGGGTACGACAAGCAGGAGCAGCGCTCGCTGGCCACTTCATTTCACGACCGGGCGTTCGAATTTCAGCACCTGGTGGCAGATTGGTTTTATCGTCTTAAGAATGTCTTCTCGCTAGCGTGGCGGAGGCCGCTGGCAATAATTGGCGGGGCAGCTTTCCTCGGTCTGGGCATACTGTTGTTACTGCGGATAAGACGAATTGGCTGGCGCGGATTGAAAATCTCGACCAGAAAGGAAGGCTCTGAACGCTCCGCGATTGAATTCTACGAGCGGCTAATGGCGTTGCTCGAAAAGCGCGGCATCAAGAGGGAGTCGTATCAGACGCCGCTGGAGTTTGCCGCCGGGCTTGCGATACCTGAGGCGATGCACGTCACAGAAGTCTACAACCGAGTGCGGTTTGGCAAAGAAGAACCATCGGCCAGGGAACTGCGCGAGATCGCAGATGATTTGGCTAAGCTTGAGACTGGGAAAACAAAATGATGATGCACCTTGCGAAGTTGACCGGACGGCGGATTAAAGGCAGCGCTTTCGTTTTACTGCTGGTGTGCGTCTCGTCGGCAGCCAGCCCGGGTCAAACTAATCGCAAGCAGCTCATCAGGCAGGCCAGGTCAGGCTTCTACAGTCTCAGAAGGTCAGGCCTGGTCGAATTCCAAGCGACCATCAAACCAAACTGGGCGACAATTGCCAAAGGCATCGAGTCCAATTCCGAAGGGCTTAAAGTGCTTAACGGTCTGCACTTCTGGATGTCGCTCAACTCTGATGGCAAAGTCACGGTGAGCCATCGGGCTGATGTTGCTCCCGCGGGCCAACAGCGATCAGAGGACTTGAACCAGATCTTCAGTGGAATGGAAGAGATGATAACGGGTTTTTTCGGTACCTGGTCTTCCTTCATGCTCACTTCTCCCCTTCCAGAAGTTGAAAGCGAGTACGATTTAGCCAGTGAGGGCGATGGGTACCTTCTCTCGTACCGTGATGGAGCAACCAGAGTGGCTACCGTCATGACGAAGGATCTCCTGATCACTGAAATGAAGATTTCAGCGACCGACTTCAACAGTTCGATTTGGCCGCACTTCACGAAATCACGGGAGGGACTTCTCTTGACTGGTTACGACGCAAACTACCAACCCACGTCTGGTCCCGGCACGACACATCTCAAAGTGGAAATAAGCTATCTGGAAGCCGGCGGATTGCAGTTGCCTCAAACACTACACCTCCAGGGTTCTTACAACGGCACATCCTTCGCTGTGGAAACCGCTTTCGAGGATTATCAGGTAAAGAAGCGCTGATGTTGTCTGGTAATTAGACGGACGAGTCTGTCCTTATGATAAATGACAAAAGTAGGATTCATTAGTCTAGGCTGTCCCAAGAACCTCGTTGATAGCGAGGTAATGATGGGGCAGCTAAAACAGAATGGGTATCAGATCACGGCCGACGCCAGTGAGGCGGATACGGTGGTGGTGAATACTTGTGGCTTCATCGACGCGGCCAAGAAGGAATCTATCGAAGCCATTCTGGAAGCGGCCCGCTTGAAGACGGAAGGCAAAGCGCAAAGACTTATCGTGGCGGGGTGTTTGGTGGAGCGCTACCGCGACGAATTACGCGTATCGATGCCGGAAGTCGATGCCTTCATCGGCACCAGTCAGGTAAACGAGATCCTGACGGTATGTGATCCAGATATTAACACTCGGTCGCTTCCCATCCTGCCGCTCGGTAATCAGAGCGCCACCTACCTCTACGACGAATCGACGCCGCGCATACTGGCCACGCCCGGCCACTATGCATTCATAAAGATCGCGGAAGGCTGTGATCGGCCCTGTGCCTTCTGCTTCATTCCGCAGATGCGGGGCCATTTTCGCAGCCGGCGTTTTGGCTCGATCATCGCGGAAGCGCAGCAGCTCGCCGAGGAAGGTATTAAGGAATTGATCCTGGTGGCGCAGGATTCATCGCGGTATGGTGAAGATCTCGGCAAGCAGGACGCCCTGGCGCATCTGCTCCGAGAATTGTCGCACACGGACGGCATTGAATGGGTGCGCGTAATGTACACCTATCCGACGCATATCAGCGACGGTTTCCTTAACGTGCTGGCTGATGAACCGAAGGCCGTTAAGTATCTCGATATGCCTTTGCAACACGCTTCGCATAGTGTTTTGAAACTAATGAAACGCGGCGGCAATCGCGCCAGTCTCGAGCGACTAATCAGACGCGTGCGACGACGTGTTCCCGGAATTGCCGTTCGGACGACGTTTATCACCGGCTTCCCGGGAGAGACGGAAGAGGACTTTGAAGAGCTGTTGACCTTTGTTGGCAATGTCGAATTCGACCGGGTCGGCGTCTTCACCTACTCTGACGAGGAGGGGACCTCGGCATTTGAACTGGCAAACAAGGTCGATCCTAAGGTTGCAAAACAACGTCGGTCGCGTCTGATGAAAGAGCAGTCGCGCATTTCTCGTCGACGCAATAAAGCTAAAGTCGGCCAAACGGTGCGCGTGCTCTTCGAAGGCGAATCGAAAGAGAGCGATTTGCTCTGGCAGGGAAGAATGGAAACTCAGGCCCCGGACATCGATGGATGCGTTCTCATTAATGATGCGCCCGAAGGACTCGACCCGCAGCCAGGCGATTTGGTAAACGTGCTGATTACTGAGGCGCAGGAATACGACCTGGTGGGACGAATAGTATAGCGGCACAGCGTTCAGGAACCTCTGATCAAATTGGATTGCTTGGTGAGTTAGCATTGAGCTTGACGAGAGGCCAGGTCTTATACCGCGAAGCGGTTATGACCTCCAGCCCAACGTTGCCGCTTCGGCTACGTTGGGGTTGGTAGTGTGAAAGAGGACACAACCCCATCGGGGTTGAGGCCGATTTGGACTGGATACCCGGGTAGCCGCGGCGGCAACCCTGGGCTGGAGGCCACAACCGCTTCGCGGTAGTTGGTCGGAGTTTCCTGGGCTCTATGGTTGTGGGTCGGTCGAGCGCCCTGTTGAACCACAGACTGAAGTCTGTGCCACGAAGATGGTCATCAAGGAATCCAGCGACGAACTGAACCCGCCGGTCGTAGTCGATAGCATGGCCGTGGCGCGAGGCAAAGCGCGCACAGCAAAAGATTATCTTGCGCTCGCGATCGCGACTTGCGGGGTTGGTTATTTGCCACTGGCGCCAGGAACGTGGGGTTCAATGTTGGCGGTTGGAATCTATTTGCTAATCCGAATCGGCATATTGAATCACCCAACCGACACTCCTCCAATCGTCGGTCCTTTTGGGTTACTTGCGGGAGAGATCCTCGTAATCACAATTGTTACGTTTCTTGGGATATGGTCAGCGTCGCGAACTGAACGTATACTCCAGCTCAAGGACCCGGGAAAGGTTGTGATCGACGAGGTTGCGGGTCAGTGGATTGCCCTGTTGCCAGTGACGCTAACAAGAATTGGGCCGTGGCCGGTTTGGGTCTTTCTAGCTTTCCTGCTATTTCGATGTTTCGATATTGTGAAGCCATATCCAGTCCGCCGTCTGGAAGGACTTAAATCGGGATGGGGCGTGATGGCTGACGACCTCGCCGCCGGCGCTTATGCGGCAGTTGTCATCGCCGTGCTTATGGCATTCTTTACGATGTTTGTTTTCTAAGGGGAAACGTATGCAACAATCTGACTGGGACAAGAAACAGGGAACTGAAAAAACTGAGGAACGCAAATCAGAGGCAACCAGCCACAAGACGTTGCGGGATATCGAAGAGAGCGAGAAAGTTCCCAATCCCAAACCGACCGGAGCGGCCGAGGAGTCAAGCCTACCCTCGCCAGACGGCACTTCAGATGACGCCAGGAAAGACAACGACGGCGCCGGCCCGATGTGAATAAGAAGGATGAAGGATGAAGGATGAAGGATGAAGAAAGCCTGGGAGCGCAGATAGAAGAGGCGATTTTCCACTTGTCATTGTCATTTCTCATTTTTCATTATCGTTTGTCACTGGCGTGTTCAGGGGGCACGATGCGTTCAATGGCAAATGAGAAATGACAAATGACAAATGGAAAATCTTCATCCTTCCGCCTTCATCCTTTTCTTCGGACCCTCTCCAATCCAGCCCCGACGCCAGAAGAAAATCAGCATCCCCACAGCCACTACGATCATGATTACCCAAACAGTGTAATAGCCGTAGCGCGAATGAAGCTCCGGCATGTTCTCGAAGTTCATGCCGTAAACGCCGGCGATAAAAGTCAGTGGCAGCATGATGGCGGAAAAGATCGTCAGCACTTTCATGATCTCATTCAAGCGATTTGACACTACGGAAAGATACGCTTCCAGCGAGCCACTGATTAGATCACGATAGCTCTCGGCCAGATCCGTCACTCGGACCAGATGGTCATAGATGTCGCGAAAGAAGGGAAGCACCGTTCCGGAGATGAGTTGAAACTGGCCATGGCTCATGCGATACAAAACCTCGAGTTGCTTTGAGGAGATGCGCCGCAATCGCAAGACGCTTCGCTTTAGCCCCAGAATTTCTTCGAGAATCTTGTCGTTGGGCCGGCGCAATGTGAAGATGTTGTCTTCCAGCTCATTTATACGTTCGTCGAAATCGTCCATCACCGGCAGGTAATCATCGACGATGCTGTCTATGATTGCATGAAGCAGAAATACAGCTCCGCGCTGGCAGGTAACCGGACTCGAGCGCACTGTCTGCTTCACCTTTTCGATACTGGCAAACTTGTCGTGATGATAAGTGAGGACGTAATTGCGTCCGAGAAAACCGTCGAGCTCAATGGTATTGAACCGCTCGGGGCTGGCGTCAGTCCGTACCGCGTGCACGATGAAATAGATGTAGTCGGGAAACTCTTCGACCTTTGGATGGTGGCGGTTAGCGCGGCAGTCCTCCACCGTCAGCGGATGAAAGTGGAAAACGTCGAGCAGCACACGGTCGTCGTCGAGAGACGGGGCCTCCATATCAACCCAGATGATAGCCTTGTCGTCCTTCAGCAACTCGGGAAGCTGTGCGACAGTGAAACCCTCTTCCACTTCGTTTGACCCGTCTCGATAAACGAAAATCTCCATGTCTCTCCCTCCCAGGGTTTTGCCAGTACCGCCTGCGTTAGCGGGCGGGTAAAGTAGGCGCTGTGAACCGATGACTCATCCGCTGCCGCAGATGGTACTGACAAAGCCATCGACAAACTGAGGTTTGTCGGACATCAAGCGGACTGTTACCATACCACCTTCTTTGCCGACAATAATCAAATAATCCAGGATCACGTTTTCATGTCCAACACGCAAATCAAGATACTCGTTGCCGATGAGGTCAGCGACAGCGGGCTTCAGCCGCTGCGCGACGCCGGCTTCTTTGTTGAGAAACGCACCGGTCTCAGTGCCGTAGAACTGGGCGAAGTGCTTCCCAGTTGCGCGGGCCTGGTTGTTCGCAGCGAAACTAAAGTAACCGCGGAGTTGATGGAAAGTACTCCAAAGCTGCGCGTCGTCGGGCGCGCCGGTGTGGGGGTCGACAACATCGATGTGCCGGCGGCGACAGCGCGCGGCATCGTAGTGATGAACGCGCCGGACGGGAATACCATCACCACCGCCGAACACACGCTAGCGCTCTTGATTGCGTTGGCGCGGCGCGTGCCGCAAGCAAATATCAGCTTGAAGTCAGGCAAGTGGGACCGCAAGCGCTTCATCGGGGTCGAGCTTCAGGGAAAAACGCTTGGCATTATCGGACTGGGGCGCATAGGTCGCGTGGTTGCCAGTCGAGCCGGTGCGTTCGGCATGCACATCATTGCGTACGATCCGTTTATTGCTCCCGAGCAGGCTCGCGATCTGGAGATCGAGCTGACGCCGCTGGACGATGTTTTTGCGCGCGCTGATTTTCTTACCATTCACACGCCATCGACAGCGGAAACCCGTGGCCTCATCGACCAGAAAGCTTTTGCGAAGATGAAGCGCGGCATTCGCATTATCAACTGCGCGCGCGGCGAGCTGGTAGATGAACAGGCCCTCTATGACGCCATCAAGTCGGGAATTGTGGCAGGCGCAGCGCTGGACGTTTTTTCTACCGAGCCGCCGCCGGCAGATAGTCCGCTGCTCGCCCTTGATGAAGTGATCGCCACTCCGCATCTGGGAGCCTCAACTGCTGAGGCCCAGGAAGGCGTGGCGTTCACGGTAGCTGAACAGATGCGCGACTATCTTCTCACCGGAGCTTTGCGCGGCGCAGTAAATGTTCCGGCGCTGGGCACGAAGGAACTGACTACCTTGCAGCCCTACATTGCTTTGGCAGAGAGCCTGGGAAGGTTTCAGGCGCAACTGGTTGATGAACCGGTCCGCGAAGTTCGGCTGGCATATGCCGGAGAGTTGGTAGACTTTGATGCAAATCCGGTGACGAGATCGTTTCTGGCGGGACTTCTTCGCGACGTCAGCGCGCGCGTGAATATTGTTAACGGTTTTCTGATCGCCGAAGAGCGCGGTATCACGGTTACTACATCATATGTTCGGGCGGGTGATTCAGCACCGGCGATCCGCACGCGCATCATCACTAATAGTGGCGAGCAGATAATTGCCGGTACGATCTTCGGATATGGTGGACAAGCTCGCGAGGGGCGCATTACTGAGATTAATGGGTTCCACATCGAGGCCGTGCCCCAGGGCCACATGATTCTGATGCGTAATCACGATGTGCCGGGCGTCATTGGTCGGGTGGGAACGATTCTGGGGGAGCGCGGCGTTAACATCGGCCACTTTCACCTGGGGCGGCGCGAGCGCGGCGGGGAAGCGATGGCGGTGGTGGAAATCGACGCGCCTCTCAAAAGCGAAACACTCGACGAGTTGCGTTCACTGGAGCAGGTTATTTTCGCTCGCCAGATTGGGCTCTAGATTCTGCGAGCAGCCCTCATTCAATATCAAAGGAAACCTGTTGGGCAGCGCTGGTCCTGGCAATGCGGTCAGAAATCGTTACCTGAAGGAGGTAACGACCGGCGGGCAAAGTCTGGAGCGCGATGTCGCCGCCATAGACTATGCGGGCCAGGTCGGTGTTCGCATCGGTAACCACTTTGCGCAGCGGGCTGGTCACGACTGCCTGTCCGTTACGGGAGATTTGTATCTGAGCGTCAAGCTCCGGAGCACCGTTGCCGGCTGGTGCGGCGTTGTAGATGATGGTCAGAAAGTTGAGATGCGACCCGCGCAGGAAGCGGCGGTCCACGCTGAACTGCATTTGCTCCCCACCGGCCTGCTTTTGACTGGAGCCGATAACTTGTCCGCCAACCAAAAGACTGCTGAGCGTCAGGCGCTTGGCAGCGAGGTCGGGAATCTCTATCCACTTAGCGGCGCTGCCGACCCGGCCACTCTTATCGTCGCGAGCAGCCACGCGCACCTGGTAGATGCCAGGTTTCAACGGCAGTTTGTGACTATAAATCACCCCAGGGTTTTGAGCCGCCGCGGCTGCGGCAGAAGGATTAACGTTGACCCGGGTCTTGAAGCTGCCCGCCTGCTTGCCCTGATCGTTGAGCACCACGCCGGCGAGGTCCACCGCTGCCATTTGCTTCCCATCAGCGCCGTAGCCCAACACATCGGTAGCCATCTGCGTCGATGCGGTCAGCACCGGCCCGTTGTTGGGCACGTCCACGAAACTAACTGAAAGCTGGGTGGGCAAACCCTTGCGAGCAGAGGGAGCGCCCAGCGCGGCAATCAGAGCCGCCTCCGGACCCTTGGCCGCGGCAGCGCTGGGAGTGGCGGTATCAGGAACTGCGGCCTTCACTTCGACAGCCTGGGCGCTCGTCTTCGCTTCCGACATAAAACCGCGCGGTAATCGCACCGTCAGTTCTGGCCGCCCGACGATGCTGACTTCGATGCGCTTGAAGTTTCCCCCCTTCTGCTCTTCAGTCGGTGGCCGCCACGCCAGCAGATAGTAGTTCGACGTTTCTTTGAGGGCATTTGTGACAGCGGTACTGAGCGCGCCGGAATTCAACAGAGCCCGACCACCCGTATCACCTGCCAGGGCCGTCAAAGGATCCTGCGAGGCTGCAAGCTCGCCGATGTTCGAGCGCGATAGGCGGCCCTGGGAATCGGCCCGGTTACTGCTGGCATCGGTCTCGCTCACGAGCCCTCTGGCGTCAATCGTGTAGATGACCACTCCTGCGCGTATCGCTGCATCGGTAATTTGCTTCAGCTTATCGCCAAAAGCGGTGTTGCGATCATTCAGGTAGAAACCGTCGGAGATAAAGAATACCAACTTGCGCCCGGTCATCTGGGCCGACGAACGCATCAAGCTTTCCAGCGTGGTTAGCGTGTTCACGCTGACAGCGGAAGACTGCTTGAGGAGAACCAGTGCCCGTTCCTTGATGCTGCGCTCCGCCATCTCGCGAGTCATTCCGTTCGGTTGCGCTCCACCGGTTGATGGCCTCGTAGCATTGGCGGGTCCGCCTCTGGGTGGCCCTAGCCCGCCGCCGGGGCTATTGAAGTTCGTGGCTTTTAGCAACTCGTCGGAATAATAATTTATGGCATCCCTGTCACCCTGATCTATTCTGAGCGCCTGATACTCCGTCATGGTAATGTTCTCGGAATCCCGCACCGTATAAGGCCGATGATTAAGTCGGGCCAGCGCTGCGCGCATGACTGCCTTCGTGTCAGTGAACCGTTGCAGAAAACCAATCTGGCCGCTGGGGGAAGCGATGGCCACCTGATCGTCGGGTCCCATCTGGTTTTCGATGAATTCCAGTATGGTCTTGCGCGTTTGCAGTAAACTCGGTGCACTTAGGTGTAGGTCGTCAATGAAGAAAACAATCGTGCGGCCGCGATAGGATGTTCCCGCCGGGATCGGAGCAGTAGCAGCAGCGGAAGGGCCGTGTGCGATGGCTGTCTCCAGTTTTTCCTCATTCATGGTGCCGGCAATCACGTGCTCAAAGAAAGCAGGAGTCACGGGCTTTCCATCAACTCGCAGGAGAAACTGTTCTGGCTTCAGACCCTCAACGAATCGGCCTTGCTTATCCAGAACTACCACGCCGGCTTGCACCAGCTCAGTGCTGATTCTTATTACTTCAGATTGATCGCTCGTGGGCTGTTGAGCAAAGACTGAGGCAATCAGTGTCAAGGAAACCAGTGCAGCATAAACAATACGCAGGCGCAATATTGAGCGTGACATGAATGGTAAACCTCGAAGGGAGTCGATGACCGGGGAGATCGGCGCCGAGTATAACATAGCCCCGCGCACCGCTTGGAAAAGCTCAAGGAGAATCCGGGGGCGCTACTTGGTTCATCAGGCGCAAGTGGAATCGGCTTGACGGTTTCCTATATCATGCGAACCTTCTGGAAAAGTGGTCGCGAGTTTACAACCCGCACTTCAAAGGCGCACTCAGGATGGGCACCCCTTCTGACCGAACGCACATGAACGACTTGGCCCCCGGTCGGCGGTCCGCTGAGGTTTCATCGACTCCAGAGCCGGAGCCAGCGAAGCTGGCCCGCTCTCGTATTGATTCAATCGATCTACTCCGCGGCATCGTGATGGTTATCATGATGCTGGATCACACACGCGATTTTGTGCATTCCGGCGCGTTCAAGTTTGATCCCACCGACCTAACCAAAACAACGATAGCTGTCTTCTTCACGCGGTGGATTACACATTATTGCGCGCCAGTCTTCGTGTTTCTGGCCGGAACAGGAGCCTACCTTCAGCTTGCCCGAGGCAAAAGCAAGAGCGAGCTGTCACGTTTTCTCGTCACCCGGGGACTGTGGTTAGTCGTGCTTGAGTTCACGGTGGTCCGTTTTGGAGTTTTCTTCAGTCCAGACTACAGATTTCTGGGAATGATGCAGGTCATCTGGGTTATTGGCGTTTCGATGATTGTGCTGGCAGCGTTGATTCATTTGCCGGTAAGAGTGATTGCCGGATTTGGCATCGCGATGATCGCCCTGCACAACCTTCTCGATCGAATTCACCTGCAGGGATGGCAGGGGCCCGGCAGTGCGGTGCCGAGTTTTGGCGCCAAGCTCTGGTTTATCGCGCATCAGGCCTTCGAAGGATTTCCGGTCGCCGGTTGGCCCAGCCCCATCGTGGCCGTGATCTATCCATTAATTCCCTGGGTTGGGGTGATGGCTGCCGGCTATGCATTCGGTACCCTGTATCAGTGGGACGCGCAGCGACGCCGGCGACTGCTGCTGATTATGGGAAGTGCGGCGACTCTACTTTTCGTTCTGCTTCGAGCCATAAACCGCTACGGCGATCCATCACATTGGTCCCGGCAAAACAGTACTGCGTTTACGATTCTTTCATTCCTGAACACGACAAAGTATCCACCGTCGTTGCTGTTCTTACTAATGACGCTGGGACCAGCGATTTTGGCGCTGGCGTGGTTCGAACGACGCAGCACTTCGCATGGATTTCAATCAGGCAGTGCTTCAATGGAACGGATATCTGGCCCGCATGGGTTGTTTGAAAGAGTTCGCAATTTCTTCGTCACATTCGGGCGCGTGCCGCTGTTTTTCTATATCCTGCAATGGTACACGGCGCACTTGATAGCGGTGGTCGCCGGGTTGATCGCAAGGCAGCCTGTTGGGTGGCAATTTGCCAGCCCGATCGAAAAATTCAATAATCCTCCGCCGGCTGGGGTCGGATTCCGTCTGTGGATTGTCTATGTCTGTTGGGCCCTTGGTGTGCTCTTGCTGTATCCGTTATGCAAGTGGTTTGCCGGCGTGAAGGCGCGAAGAAAAGACTGGTGGCTGTCCTACCTGTAGGCTAACTCTCTTCGCGAGACCTGGAAAAACCAAAAGCAGAAAGAGCGCTGGCCAAGATCTTGGAATGGCTGGATGGGCGAGAATGCGGGTGAGCGTGGGCTCAAACTCAAAAAAGCCAGCTGGATGACCGGTCTCTTAAGCTTAGAAGATCAGAAGCGTCAAGGGGCCTCGGGGTCGTAGCTGCGCGAAGACGACGAACGCGAAGAATAACTGCTGAAGTTCAACGGAGGATCCTCTTTCGTAGCATCTGCACCCTGAAGATCTCCTCCACGAATGACGCCGGTTTCATCGAGATAGAATGACCGTCGCCCACTCATTGGGTAATCGATCGGGGTTACAACCACCGCAAACCCGTCAGGCCTCAGGACGTCGCGCGGCGATACATCGATCCTAAATTTGTAACCGGAGCGCCTGCCGGTAGCAAGTTCCGGCCTGATCAATTGAGCTTCGCCGAGTTCATCCAGCGTGGCAAATTTCCCGTGAAGGCTTTGGTAAGTAGCTTCGCCGCTGGAGATGATTCTTAGTGATTGAATTGTGGCCCCTTCATTCGCTGCCCTGCGCGACGCCAGCAGGTTTGGTATCGCGATGGCGGCAATGATTCCCATCGGCACGATCATCACCAGCGAAAGAATGTTCGTAACCAGGCCGGCTGTTGCCAAACCTTCGCCACCGTATTCGGAAGGATTTCGTTTTGCCCTATTCAGCGCAACAATCGCCATGACTATCCCGATAACAGCGCCAAGGCCGAGAATACCCATGGTGAAAAAGCCAAGTATGCCGATCACCAGCGAGCAAATGGCGAGGCCCTTCTTCAGGTCTCCAGGAAAGTGAACTGGCGCACTTGGGCTGTATCCGTAACCCTGGCTTTGGGAACTCTGGTAAGTGGGGTCAACTGAATCGGCCATCACCGCGCCGCATTTCTTGCAGTATTCTGCGTCCGACCAGCCGACAAAACCGCATTGGGCACATTTTGCACTGTTCATAATTGAACTCCATCTCGACGGCAAAAAGGGTTTTCGTTACCGAGTTTTGCGTGATTTAAGAACGGAGAAGAAGGGTTTGAGTGGCTCTTATTGAGACTTAACCCGCCACGAATGGGCCTGTTGGATTGTGGCGTGTTGCCTCATCAAAGGACAACTCACCAGGACGAACTTCATAATACTGAGCTGAATAGGGCCGGTCAACAACATTCTACCCGCAGTTCGGAGCGAGAATCCCCATGTATAGGCCTCTCCTCGCGTCCTGTAGATTAGTGGGCCGGGGTCAGGAGCGCCGCTTCCAGGAGTTGAGGTGAAGCATTTCTCAAAGATGCTTCTGTTAAATCGACGCGATCAAGGCCAAAACTCTCGATAGGTTTCGCTGTCCCCGCTCCTGGAGTCAGTCCGCCGGCTTGCCCGGCAGCAGAGCCTCACAAGGCAGAGTCTGCGGGCCCTTCTCTGTGCAAACAGCAAACTTCGCGTTCGAGCCTTCATACATCGTCAGACCGGCGTACTCACCCCGGACATTGAGGATATAAAAGTTAATTCCAAAGTTTGGATTGCCACGGGCGTTCAGCAACCGTTTTTCGATCGTGTTGGCTTTGATTCGCTTAAGAGCTTCCAGCCCTGCGTCTTTCGGATGCGCTCCACGCCGCATCTCTTCCACTATCAGGAACGAGCAAAGGTTGTAGAGATTCGCCTCGCCGCGCCCGGTAGAGCCGGCTGCGCCCACCGCGCCGTCAACATAGAGTCCAGCGCCGAGAATGGGAGAGTCGCCAAGCCGTCCGGGAATTTTCCAGGATAATCCGCTGGTTGTAGTAACGCCGCAGATTTCGCCCTTACTGTTCACACCATCGCAATTGATCGTGCCGTACAAATGTTCCGGCTTCAGCAGGCCCTCCGCCAGCATTTCCAGGGTGGCGCGTCGCCCAGCTTCGGCGCGGTCTTTTGGATTCGGATAGTGCGATGGATCGGTGCGCCGCTTCCATTCCAGCCAGAGCGCGCGAGAATGCTCCGTGTTCAAGTCGTCTTCAATCTTAAAGCCCATGTTGTGGGCAAATGTCTGCGCACCCTTCCCAACCAGCAGGTGGTGGTCGGTGTTCTCCATCACAGCTTTGGCGACGAGGGAGGGCGTTCGCACACCTTCGAGCGCGCCCACCGCGCCGGCGCGCTTCTTCGGCCCGTGCATGCATGAAGAATCAAGTTGAACTACGCCGTCAGCGTTGGGCAGACCGCCATAGCCGACACTGTCGTCCAGGGGATCGAGCTCCACAATATTCACGCCCGCGATCAGGGCGTCCAGAATGTCAGAGCCCTGTGTCATCATCGTGAAGGCCTTCTCGACACAAGTCACGTTGCCGCCATTCTTGAAGTGATTTCCATTGGCGGAAGAGATAACGGCGGGGTTCACGCCGGCGGGGACAATAAACGATGGACCGCGCGCTTTCAGTGCAGTTGCGTTTCGCAGGGCGACGCCGGCTGCCGCGGTGCCGATCATGAAATCACGACGTTTCATTCCAGGGAGTCCTTTCTGTGTGCAGACATTGTGGTCTGTCGAGGCCTTCGGAACCAGACAGGCAAGAATGCCTGTTCTACTTTTCAGTTAATCACGAAGACAGTTTGTTCGGTCGCGCTTGTTTTGGCAATCCGGTCTATCATAGTCACCTGCAAAACGTAACGGCCGGGTTGCAGGTCTGAAAGCGTAATCTCAGCTGCATAAGGCGCTCGCCCGACGTCCGAGCCTGCGTCTATTGCAACTTTGCGTAGTGGCGACGTGATGACTGGTTGATTGTCACGAAGGACCTGCACCTGAACCGCGACGTCGGGGACTGCGATACCTGGGAGCAATGCTGAATTCCCGTTTAAGTCAGCCTGGTCCAAACCAGCATTGATTCGACGCGCGGCATTATAGACGAAAATCAGAAAGCGGAGGCGTTCCGCGCGCGCAAAGCGATGGTCGACGCTAAGCGTCGCCTGCGCCAGGGCATCTGCTTGACTAGCCCGCTCAGTGGCAGTGCCCGTTCGTCCTCCCAGGATTAGGCTGCTCAGGGCCATCTTGCGCGAATTCAGATCCGGAACCTTAATCCATTGCCTGGCACTTCCAGCTCGTCCATTCGTCTCGTCGTGAACGGCAACGCGCACCTGGTAAAGCCCCGGCTTAAGCTTGAATTGGCCGTTGTAAGAAAAATTGTCGGGTCGCGAAGCGTTCGGATCAGGAGACGTCGTCTTAATAGTCAGGCGATTTTGAAAGCTGGCTGCCACCTTACCTTCCGTGTCGTAGACGGCAGCAGCTATATCGACGTTTGCAGTTGGCTTACCTTCGGACAGAGTGAAGCTTAGAGCATCGGTTGGTACTTCAAGCGCGCAAGCCACCACGGATCCTGTGCGAGCTGTGTCCAAAAAGTGCACGCCCAGAGCTGTCGGAAGTGACTGGGCGGGGTAGAGCGAAGTGATGGCAGCGCGCAACGCGTCGTTGGAATCACTCTCAGGCGAGCGTGGCAGTTTGGTCTTGTGTTTGGCCACCGGCACTAAGGGTTCCCTGTCCGCCACACCGCGTCGCAGTCTTACAACCAGATCCGGGCGGCCAATAACGTTGACTTCAATCCGGCTGGATTTGCCGGCGCGTTGCTCCTCACTTTCGGGACGCCAGGCTATCAAATAATAGGATGACGTCTCGTTTAGCGCGCGTTTGACTCCAGCGGAAAGATCGTTGCTATTGAAGAAGGCCCTGCCTCCGGTGTCTCTGGCGAGGGCATTAAGGCCATCTCGTGAAGCGGAGAGTTCCCCCATCGTGGCGGCGTCCAGCCGCCCCGATGGATCGAAGGCAACCTCCGAACTGGCGTCCGGGAGACCCACGGCCAATCCGCGCGCATCCATTGAGTAAATCACGACGCCAGCGCGAGCAGCAGCGCTGGTTATTCGTCTAAGCCGGTCCAGGCCGTCGGAACCTGGATCAAGAAAAAAGCCATCCGAGATCACAAACAAGAGTTTGCGGCCCGACAATTCTCGCGAATAGTTGATTAAGCCCTCCAGCGGCGACAGAGTATTGATAACAATATTGGAGGCCTCCGCCACAATCTGATGGGCCCGACTCCGCACCATCTCCTCCGCGCTTAATCGAGGTAAGCCGGGAAACTCCCTCAGCACTGCCGCCACGAAATAATCGAATGCGTCCTGATCGTTTTTGTCGATAAGCAGGGCCTGGTAGCCACTCATAGGCGGCCGTTCGAAATCACGGATGGTTGGCCTGGACTTGAGTCGCTCAACCGCTCTACGCAATACCTCCTTGTTGTCAGTGAGTTGCTGCAGAAATCCAATCTGGCCGCTGGAGGATGTAACGGCCACCTCGTCGTTCTGGCCCATTTCCCGTTCGATGAATCGCAAGAGTAGAGTCCGTGCCTGCATGGTGCTCGATGGTGAAAGGTGGAGATCGTCAACATAGAAAAACACTGTGCGCCCTCGATCCAGCGGAACGACTGCGTTCTTCTGAGAAGGGGTTATCCCAGACGCGCCACCGCGCGCCGCGGCAAGCTGTACCTCTTCATTTGCGCTTCCGGCCCTTATCCGCTCGAAGAACAGAATTGCGCGCGGCTTCTTGTCAACGCGCAGTTCGAACTGCTCCTGTTTTAACCCGTCATAGAACTTGCCCTGCTTATCGAAAACCATCAGGTCCGTTTGCACCAGCTCTGTCCTGGTGCGAACCACTTCCTCTGACTGGTTAGCCGGGGGCGCAGGTTTCTGTTGGGCCAACGTTGTGTGCGAGAGCAAGGCGCACAGCAACATGGTGGTCAACACTGCGGCTGAATTACGTAGGGAAAGGGCTTCCATTATGATTGCTTTATTCGCAAAAAGCGCCGACCAAAAAAGTCGGGTAACAGGCCAAGTTCGGGGAGCTAACTGCGGATGATATCATGCACCGCAACTGAAAACCCTGGTAAGCCTATGGTCGTATTAAAACGGTTGTATCCTGGAACCGCATCGCTATGAAAAACAATACCCCAACATTGGCGCTTGACCGCGTTACCAAAAGCTTCGGCGAGTTTACGGCGGTAAAGGATCTGAGTCTAACGGTTAGAGCCGGTAGAATCTTCGGTCTGCTGGGCCCGAACGGGGCAGGGAAGACTACGACCATACGCATGATAGTCAATATCACCGCACCCGATTCAGGCTCGATCGAGTTGTTCGGTGAGCAAATCAATCCCGTGCTTCAGGACCGCATTGGCTATCTTCCGGAGGAGCGCGGGCTCTATAAGAAGATGAAGATTGGCGAGCAGTTGAAGTTCTTTGGTGAACTGAAGAACGTCAAAGGGCGGGAGGCCGATGCGCGCATTGACCGCTGGTTGACAAGGCTGAAGTTGACCGAGTGGAAGAACAAAAAGGCGATGGAACTGTCGAAAGGAATGCAGCAGAAAATACAGTTCATCAGCGCAGTGATGCACGAACCGGATCTCTTGATTCTGGATGAGCCCTTTTCCGGGCTCGACCCGGTAAACGTCGAATTATTGAAGGATATTGTCCTGGAACTTAAGGCCGCGGGGAAGACTATTATTTTTTCTACTCATCAAATGGAATTGGCCGAAGAGATCTGTGACGATATCTGTTTGATCAATCGCTCGCGGAAAGTTTTGGACGGTAGGCTGCGCGAGATCAAGAGGAGCTTTGGCCGCAATTCCGTGTCGTTGAGGTTTGAAGGGAGCGACGGTGTGCTCAATGATCCCACCCTGGTCGCCAAGGTTGAACACCACAGTGACGAGGTTGAAGTCCTCCTGGCGGAGAAGGCAGACGCCCAGAACTTGCTGAACAGGATGATTGCGGATGGGGCGCGCATTTTGAAGTTCGAGCTGATCGAACCGAGCTTGCACGACATTTTCATTGAGAAGGTGGGGAAAGCTGATGACGAAATTGCTGGCAATCATTAAACGCGAATACTTGCAGCGGGTTCGCACCAAGATGTTCGTCGTCATGACAATCCTTGGGCCGGTGATGCTGGTGGTGTTTACCATCGTGCCCGGTCTGCTCTTCAGCATGAAGGCGGGCGGCGCTACCCGCATCGCCATCGTGGACCAAACGCCGGATGCACGATTGTTCAAGCCCTTGAGTGATGCATTCTTGCGAAAGCCTCGAACTGAAAATAACACTGGGAGTTCAGCCGTTGAAACTATTAACGCGAATACCAGGGATCGGGCGCAAAGCGCGGGCAAGGCTTTGAGTGGTAGCTTCGCGATTGATCCCATGTTGGACATGCATGGGCGCGCGCTCGACCAGGCGAAACGAGAATTGAATGAGAGGATCGCGAAGAATCAATTGGATGGGTATCTCATTATTCCGTCGGATATTCTGACGAACAATACGAGCAGACCGGAGTATTACGGGCGGAATGTAGGTGATGTCATTACCAGCGGACAGATCGAAGACCGCATCGACCGGGTGGTGAGGACTGAACGATTGATAGCCGCCGGTGTCAGGGAGCAGAGCGTCGAAGCTTTATCCAAGCCGATCGATCTGGCGACTTATCCGGTAAATGATAAGGGAGAAGTCGGGGCCAAAGATTCTGGAGCCGGATTCCTGATGGTTTTCATCATCGGTTTTCTGATTTACATCACGATTATCATGTATGGCCAGGTGATTTTGGGGGCCGTTGTCGAAGAGAAAGAGACCCGCATTGCCGAGATGCTGTTTTCGTCGGTACGTTCATTTCCTTTGATGATGGGTAAGTTGATTGGCGTGTCGCTGGTGGCCCTCACTCAGCTCGCCATCTGGCTTCTGGCCTTCGCGATGTTCACTGTTTACGGCATCAGCGCGCTTGCCGGAGGTGGCTCTGAAGGTATCAACGTCCCGCACCTTCCGCCCGTTTTCGTTATCTATTTCTTTCTTTTCTTCGTGCTCGGTTATTTCATCTATGCGACCGTTTATGCGCTGGTGGGGTCAATGGTGACTACGACTCAGGAAGGCGGACAGGTAGCCATGCCGGTTCTGCTTCTGTTGATGTCGGGATTCTATATGGCGTTCCCCGTGATTCGTAGTCCCAACTCGTCTTTTGCTTTTTGGGTTTCTATGGTCCCTTTCTTCTCCCCGATTACGATGATCGTGCGCATCCTTTCCCAGACGCCGCCATTCTGGCAAATCGCGCTTTCGCTTGGGATAGGCTTTGGCACTGTAGTGCTTCTGACATGGCTGGCTGCACGCATCTATCGCATTGGCATGCTGATGTACGGCAAGCGCGCATCGATTCCTGAGGTGTGGCGCTGGCTGCGACAAGCGTGAAAACGCTGCCGATAACCTTTAGCTTGCGTATTCTTCCTGCAGCAGTTCTGACGAAGTAACCTTTGTCGGACATTTGGATAATGCCGATAGAAATCGAAAAGAAATATCGTTTAACGAAACCACAACGTGAAGCGGTCATCGGGCGCCTGGCGACAATCGGCATCGCTTTACATGAGGAAGAATTCGAAGAGAACACACTTTACCGCGGCGGAGTTCTCGATGAGCGAAATTGCGTGTTGCGTCTGCGACGCGTTGGTGGCAGGGCCCTTTTGACTTACAAGGAACGCCTTCCCACGACATCGCCAATCAAACACCAACAGGAAGACGAAACGGAGGTAGCTGACCCGGAAGCGCTCGCGCAGATTCTCAACGCGCTTGGTTTCGAACCGGCGCTAGTCTACGAAAAGCGCCGCGCCGCCTGGCGAGTTGGAGATGCCGAAGTCGTTGTCGATGAGCTCTCGTTCGGTCTCTTCATGGAGATTGAAGGCAGCGAAAAAGATATCACTCGAGTCGAGAGATTACTGGCTATCGACGAGCTGCAGGCTGAAATTGAAACTTATCCCCGCCTGACCCTGAAACATGGCAAACGCAATGGAAGCGTTGTCGAGGCCAGATTCTAGAGTTGCCACCCACTCTCGCAAAGGATAGAACCGACTCGCCACACAAAAAAGAAGCGGCCTTGTTCCGCTCAGGAACAAAGCCGCTTGTTAGTAGGGTTTGAGCGAACTTACATTCCCATGCCGCTCATGCCGCCCATGCCGCCAGGCATTGCCGGACTTCCCTTGTCGTCTTCGGGAATCTCCGAAACCATCGCCTCGGTGGTCAGCATCAGGCCGGCGATCGACGCCGCGTTCTGCAGCGCAATTCGCGTTACCATTGCAGGATCGATAACACCCGCTTTGACAAGATCCTCGTACTGCTCGGTCTGCGCGTTGAAGCCAAAGTTCTCGTTCTTTTCGGAACGAACACGCTCGACAACAACCGCGCCTTCCTTGCCGGCGTTCTGCACGATCTGGCGCAGAGGCTCCTCTAAGGCGCGCCGGACAATATTGACGCCGATCTGCTCGTCGGGGTCGCCTTCGCCCTCTTTGTTGGTCTGAAACTTCTCCAGCGCTTTGGCCGCGCGTACGAGGGCGACACCGCCGCCTGGAACAATTCCTTCCTCGACTGCCGCGCGCGTCGCGTGCATGGCATCTTCGACCCGTGCCTTCTTTTCCTTCATCTCCGTCTCAGTGGCAGCGCCGACTTTGATTACGGCAACACCGCCGACCAGCTTCGCAAGGCGCTCCTGCAATTTCTCGCGATCATAGTCTGACGAGGTCTCCTCAATCTGGGCCCGCAACGTCTTGACTCGACCCTCGATGTCAGACTGCTTGCCGTTGCCCTCCACCAGTGTGGTGTTGTCTTTGTCGATCGTCACCTTCTTCGCCCGACCGAGGTCTTCCAGTTTGACGTTCTCGAGCTTGATACCGAGGTCTTCGCTGATTACCTTGCCGCCGGTGAGAATCGCGACGTCTTCGAGCATGGCCTTGCGGCGATCACCAAAGCCCGGGGCCTTCACCGCCGCGATGTTGAGTGTGCCACGCAGTTTGTTAACCACCAGGGTGGCGAGCGCTTCACCTTCAACATCTTCCGCGATGATCAGCATCGGCTTACCCATCTTGGCAACCTGCTCCAGCAGCGGCAGCAGATCCTTCATCGAGCTGATTTTCTTTTCGTGGATCAGAATCAGCGGATTCTCGAGCGTCGCTTCCATTCGTTCCGGATCGGTTACGAAGTAAGGGCTCAGGTAGCCGCGATCGAACTGCATGCCTTCGACGACTTCGAGGGCCGTCTCCATGGTCTTCGATTCTTCGACCGTGATCACGCCATCCTTGCCGACTTTGCTCATTGCTTCGGCGATGATGTTTCCAATCGTCGAATCGCCATTTGCCGAGATCGTTCCGACCTGCGCGATCATGTCACCCTTGACATCCTTCTTCATCCGTTTGATCTCTTCCGTGGCGCGCACGACAGCCTTATCAATGCCGCGCTTGAGCGCCATCGGATTTGCGCCCGCTGCAACTGTCTTTACGCCCTCGCGAAAGATGGCTTGCGCCAGGACGGTCGCAGTCGTAGTGCCGTCACCGGCAACGTCCGAAGTTTTAGACGCCACCTCGCGCACCATTTGCGCTCCCATGTTCTCGAGCGCATCTTTCAATTCGATCTCTTTCGCTACCGTGACACCGTCTTTGGTTATGGTTGGGGAACCAAACTTCTTGTCGATCACGACGTTGCGACCCTTGGGGCCGAGCGTAATCTTGACGGCATCAGCGAGCTGATTGATACCGCGTAGAATCGCAGCACGCGACTCCTCGCCATGAATTACTTGCTTTGCCATTTCTCTTTCTTCTCCTACTCAGAAATTTTATTGTTTGACTCGAACGTGGCCGCGCCTCTTCAGACGACTACTTACCACTCTTCTTGCCACTGCCAGTCGCGGCGCCGGCGCGCTCGATGATTCCCAGAATCTCGTCCTCGCGCATGATCAGGAGCTCTTCGCCATCAAGCTTGATCTCCGATCCGCTATATTTTCCGAAGAGGACGCGATCGCCTTTTTTCACATCGAGAGGCTGGCGCGTTCCGTCCTCTTTATACTTGCCTTCACCGGCGGCGACGACCTCGCCTTCCTGCGGTTTCTCTTTTGCGGTGTCGGGAATTATGATTCCGCCCCGCACCTGTTCGCCCTCTTCAATGCGGCGTAGGATTACGCGGTCATGCAGAGGTTTAATGTTCGTTGCCATACTTACTTGCTGCTCCTTTCGGGTTTTGCCTTCGAAATATTACTGCAATGAAAAGACAGTTCGCCTCTGTTTTCTTAGCACTCTATAGAGGCGAGTGCTAAGAATATAGCGGTGGGTACCCCTATTGTCAACTCGGCATTTGGAGGGTTGGGCGGAGGGTTGTTCAGCGAGAAAGGCGTCTGGTCGCGGCGGGTGGAACCCGACCGGTTTGATGGTAGGAGGCCACGCGCTTGGCAAGCGTGTTGCGATGAATTCCCAGCATATGCGCCGTTCGTGAGAGGTGTTTCTGTTGGCGCAACAGCGCCTTTTGGATATAAAGCCGTTCGAATTCGGCGAGGGCTTCTTCAAGCAGGATTTGGCCGTCCAGCATTTCCTCTATGAGGGCTTCAAGGCGGCTGCGAATTTGCATTTAACCCTCCGGAATTGATCGAGAAAGCGCCAAGCGAGAAGCGCCTGGGCTCTCTTGTGGTTTGAAGGCCAGGGCACCTCGCGTGCGCAGTTCCGTCCTCAGCTACAGCTCGGTTCCGACAATCAACCGGTATGCTTCCAGATAGCGTTCGCTGGTTGCGCGCGCCACGTCTGCCGGCAGTGATGGCGCTGGCGGCAACTTGTTCCAATTGAGCTTCTGGAGATAATCGCGCACGAACTGCTTGTCAAACGAGGGCTGCGATTTTCCCGGTTCATACGTAGCTGCCGGCCAGAATCGCGAAGAATCAGGCGTTAGCGCCTCGTCGATCAGTATGATGTTTCCCTCGCCATCCCTTCCAAACTCAAACTTTGTATCCGCGATTATGATGCCTTTGCCTCGCGCATACTCGCGTGCCTCGCTGTAAAGACGTAATGAGATATCGCGCAGGTTGGCAGTTACTTCCTGGCCAATCAACTCCGCCATCCGGCTTTCGCTGATATTTTCATCATGACCCGTTTCAGCTTTGGTTGCGGGAGTGAAAATCGGCTGAGCCAATTCCGCCGATTCACTCAGCCCGCTGGGTAAATGGTGGCCGCAAACCTCGCCCGTTTCCAAATAATCTTTCCAGCCCGAGCCGACAAGATAACCGCGGACGACACATTCGACCGGAAAGACCTCGGTGCGCCGGACGAACATTGAGCGCCCCTGCAGATCCGCTGCATGATCTCGAATGTCAGCCGGCATCTCTGCGATATCTGTCGTGATCAGATGGTTGGGGACAATATGGGCCAGCTTTTCAAACCAGAATCGCGATAAAGCAGTTAGAACTTCACCTTTGCGCTCGATGGGTGTGGGCAAGACGCAATCAAACGCCGAGACACGATCGGTAGCAACTATTAGCAGGCCGTCATTGCCTGCTTCATACACATCGCGGACTTTGCCGCGTCGCAGTAATTTGAGATCGGTCAGAAGAGTCTCGACTACCGGGGCGGGAGAAATCATTTCTTGCACGCTCTTGGACTAGTGCTTATGAAAGCGAGCGCGATTGTGCTAGTCAGGTCTCAAGTTTGTCAAGATTAGCTGCGAGATAAAACAGATCGTGTGAAAAAGTTTTTCATAATGCGCTGCTACACACTAATCTTTCGCGAGAGAATCTTTTAAGCGGCGAATCTGCGCCGCATGGTTGTGAGCATGATCCGCGTAGATCCGTAGCCAGTCATCGCCCGTGTATGAACCGCTTTCAGAGTGGGTTCCCTCGCGCTTCCAATCTTCTTCTGACATTGAGTCCAGCAGTTGTGCTGTGTTGGCGCGGGCAGAGCGAAAAGCGTCAAGGGCGGGGCCAATCGCACGGGCGTTGTAATTCAGCCTGGCAGCAAAAGCTTCCTGGTCGTAGCCCTGAATCAGCGGATGATCCTCGACCAGCAGTTTCTTAAGTCGTATCCCACTGACAGTTTCACTGTCGGCGAGATGATGAGCGATTTCGCACGCGCTCCACTTCCCGGGAATGGGATGGGCAGTTAAAGCGTCCTTCGGAAATTGGTCCAGAGATCGCAGCACCTCGTCGTAGCCCTCTTTGTATTTGGCGATCAATTGCCGCCGTTCGTCAGAGTTCATTCCAACAATCTCCTTTAGAAGTTGCCAAATTTGTGCCAGAATGGCGCTCGCTAAAGCTAAACTCGTTCATCCCCCCAACCGAAACTATAGTTAAGGCTTGATCCAATAGTGTTGTGCCTTCTTAACTTGATTACGGAGAAACCATGATACGACACTTGCCGATTCGCGCCGCCTTCAAAGCGCTTTTTCTGAGCGCCGCACTACTGCTTGGTCAAGCATCGGGAGCATCTGCCCTGAACATCGGCGGGTCTGGGACCAGGCAACCGCAGAAACGCCCTGCGGTATTTCCCCCGCCGCAATATATTCCGAGCCACGACTACGACACTCGCAACATTACGCTAGATCTTCATTTCGATTGGGACAAAGAGCAAGCCATTGCGAGCGAGACTATCAGTTTTGTGCCCCTCGTCAAAGACTTGCGCCGTCTTATGCTGGATGCCGCGTTTATGACTTTTGCCTCAGTCAAATTATCTAACGGTACGCCGCTGCAATACCAGTTCGATGACAAGAAGGAAAAACTTGGCATCGTTCTCGATCGCGCCTACCAGCCGACTGATGAAGTCACTATTGTAATCTCCTATCACACGAATCAACCTTCATCCGAACGTCGCAGTATTAATGGTGGAGGGGGTCTAACCTTTATCAAACCGACTCCTGAAGATTCAAAACGGCCGAGGCAAATCTGGTCGCAGGGAGAGTCCGAATATAACCATTATTGGTTCGCCTGCTTCGATCATCCGAACGATTTCTTCACCTCCGAAGTTTACGCTACGGTCGAAAAGCCGCTCATAGTAATCTCCAATGGCAAACTGGTGGAGACAAAAGAGAATGCTGACGGAACGCGCACCTTTCACTGGAAGATAGCCGCCCCGCACGCCTCCTATCTATCGTCAATCATCGTCGGAGACTACACCCAGGTGGTAGGAGACTACGCAGGCATTCCGGTCATCACTAACGTCTATCCGAATGAGATCGAGGAAGGCAAGGTCACCGCCTCGCGGCTGCCCGAGATGGTCAAATTCTTTTCCGAGAAAACCGGCGTCAAATATCCTTATGAAAAATATGCTCAGACAGTGGCACGAGATTTCAATGGGGGCATGGAGAATATTTCTGCCACAACGCAATATGACGTGATGATTCATGACGCGCGCACCGAGTTGGACCAGACCAGCGACGGAATTCAATCTCACGAGTTGGCCCACCAGTGGTTTGGCGATTACCTGACCTGCCGTAATTGGTCCGACATCTGGCTCAATGAGAGCTTTGCTACCTACTTTCAGGCAATGTGGGACGAGCACAGCCTGGGGCATGATGATTTTCTTTACCTCGACGTGAAGAGCAATAAGGACCAGTACTACGGTGCATGGGCACAGGGACAGCGCCGTCCCATTGTGACCAAGCATTACGCCAACGCTGACGCGGTCTTCGACACTTACGCATACCCGCGGGGTGGGGCTGTGCTACATATGTTGCGCCAGTATCTGGGCGAAGAAAACTGGTGGCGAGCGATCAACCACTACTTAAATAAATATGCGCACCAGCCAGTTGAGACCGAACAGTTCCGAATCGCGATTGAAGAGGCGACAGGGCAATCAATGGACTGGTTCTTCGACGAATGGCTTTACAAGATGGGCCATCCTGTCTTTCGTGTCACGCAGGATTATGACGCCACAGCAAAAGTCTTGAAGCTTACGGTCATGCAGGATCAAAAGCCGGACCCAGACTCGCAATACCCGCAGGTCGGCTTCTTCCAGACTCCTGTGGATATAGAGATCGGGACGGCCATGGGCACGCGTGTGGAGCGCGTCCAGATTGAACCGAAGGCGGAGCAGGAATTTAATTTCCCTGTCGACGGCCCACCACTCCTTGTCAACTTTGATTACGGCGACACGCTCATCAAGGAGTTGCGCTTCGAGAAGTCTACTGACCAGCTCGTTTACCAACTCTCGCACGATGAGGACGTGCTGGGGCGCGTGTGGGCGCTTGGGCAGCTTTCGGCAAAGATCAAGGACAAAGCGACCGCGGACGCAGACAAACAAGAGATTGCGAAGCAGTTTTCCTCCACCCTGATCAACGACAAGTTCTGGGGCGTGCGCCTGGAAGCTGCGACGGCATTGAATAACACTCCAGGCGATGGTGTGCGCGCGGCCCTGCTCGCCGCGGCGAAAGACCCGAAATCCAAAGTGCGGGCGCGCGCTCTGCGGTCGCTGGCATCGACGAAGGACGCGACGCTGGCCAGCACGTACCAGCAGTTTCTCAACGATCCAAGCTATGCAGTCATCGGCGAGGCCGCCCGGGCGTTGGGCATGACGAAGAGTCCAGGAGCTTATGAAGCGCTGGTCAAGCTGATTGATATGCCGTCGTGGCGCGACAACATCAGGGCGTCGGCGCTTTCTGGCCTCGCTGCGTTGGGAGACAAGCGGGCGCTTGAGTTGGGCTTCCGCTACGTGGCCGCTGGCAATCCTGCACTGGTGCGTGCGGCCGCTTTGAGCCTCCTGGGCGCTACCGGTAAGGAGGACCCGCGCACCTTCCCACTCATCAGCGGGATGCTCCTGCAAGGTGCCGACAAGGGGAATTTTGGGCAGGTGGCAGCAGCATCTGAGGCCCTCGTGGCCTTGAGTGACCAGCGCGGGCTCGCCGTTTTTGAGGAGCTCGGCAAGAAATTCGGCAGTATCCCGCAGGCTCAGGCTTTCATCATGCAGTTTATCCAACGCCTGCGGCAAAACACGCAACCGCCCCCTCCCAAACCTCAGTAAAGAGGGAATCGATGCGACTCAACAGGAGGCGGGCAAAGACAATATCTAACCACTTTGGCTATACATGTGGTTTGTTATCAAAGCGTTCAACCTTAACTTAATGCTTGAGTTTAATAGTCTTGTCCTGCTATATTCTAGTTCGAAAACGCGCCTTCACCACGGGCGCGCATCCCCAAAACCCCTACTCGCCCTTCGTGGGAAACAGCGGTAATGACCATCACGAATAAGGCCGACCACGATCCTGGGTCAAACGAAGGCACAGCTGCAGCAGCCGCGGTTTCGCCCGAAGCTGCGACAAATTTGCTTGTCATTGAAGATGACGACAATATCTGCTCCGCTATTAGCGAGTATTTCTCCCGCGCCGGATACAAAGTCAGTACAGCTCAAGACGGCGCTGCCGGCGTCCAGTCGGCGCTAAACAATCATCCAGACGTAGTTGTTCTGGATCTGATGCTGCCGAAGATGGATGGCTTGGCCGTTTGCAAAGAGCTGCGCCAGAAGAGTCCACAAATGCCAATTCTAATGTTAACGGCGAAAGATGACGTAGTCGACAAGATTCTGGGTCTTGAGATGGGCGCGGACGATTACATCACCAAGCCATTCAGCTTGCGCGAGCTCGAGGCGCGAATCAAATCGGTATTGCGCCGAGCGCGAACTGCCGCTACAGAGGATGGCAGTAGCGAAGCGCCGATTGTACGAGGAAAACTCCGCATCGACCCCGCTCGGCGCGAAGTAACCATTGGGGATCGCCAGGTGGAATTGACGCCCAAGGAATTTGACCTGCTTCGTTTATTCGCTTCGAACCCGGGTCGGGTTTTTCCCCGCAAGTACCTGCTGCAAAAAATCTGGGATTATTCCTACGAAGGGTACGACCGCACGATCGATTCACACATAAACCGCCTGCGCGCCAAAGTCGAGGACAACCCCGACAACCCTCAGATGGTTCTGACCGTTTGGGGCATTGGCTACAAATTCAGCGACGAGCAATAAATCCGTTCAGTCGCTCTCTCCCCGGCAAGAACCCTGACCATTTGATTTTGTAACTTCAGACAGTTGTCGATCAAACCTGCGCACCACGCCCAACGACTTTCACACCTTCCTGATTCACACGATGAAAGCTGTGCTAAAAATAATGTTCGCCGGATCCAAAGTAGCTCCAGGTTTTAACTCTGGTCTGGTCAAATCAATCCGAATCTTGTTTGTCGCCGGGGCTCTGGCTGCAATCGTGGGGCTGATGCCCGACATTGCTTCGCGTGCTCAACGCCAAAAGGACGGACCCGCAAACGTCGCTTCGGTTTCGTCGCGAACAACAGCTAACGGCTCGGTTGTAACCATCGCCGCGGACACGTCGCTAAACCGCGCGCAAACCTGGCAGGATAGCGAAGGCTACCACGTTACGCTGCCGTACAACGGGCCGGGACAAGTAAAAGGTTCTCCTGGGGTAAACGTTCGGCAGGTGGGCAGGTCGCTGGAGGTGGTCGTCCAGGTCAAGCCGGGCGCCAGGGTAACTCTCCTCCCGCAGCCTGGTCGTCTGACCTTGCAGGTGGATGGCAAACTCGCCTCGCAAGGAAGTGAAGGCGAAAACGAAACTGGTGCGGGAACGGGCCGCGAGCGAGTAAATCCGGCAGCCGATAGAGGTGCCGGAAGCTCCCGGACTCCAGCAGAAGCAAGTCGGGCTGGCGATTCTGGAAACAGTTCCCAGAATGGCACTGCCGCGCAGCCGACTGGAGAAAATGAAGGCGCTCCTCGGGAAGGGTCTGCGCAGGATGGGGCCACAGCGCAAGCACCTTCCGGCAACGTCCCCCCGGCAAGCAAGTCGGGAGCGGCTGTAGACGATTCTTCGACCTCGCCAACCACTTTGGCTTCGCTGCTCTTTTCTCTTCCCGGCGTGCTAAGCGTTGTTGCTATCTGCCTAATAGGCTTCCTGGTGATTCGGCGACGCAATTCTGGATGGTCCGACGAGCCCGACGTTTCTGAAGACTTGCCGCTTGAGGTCCCAACTCCGTCTAGCCAAAACGAGCAAGTTGTCAACCGCAAGAATGATAGCCGGCACTCTATTGAGCAGTCGTTGGGTCTTGTGCCAACGGATCCAGCGGGCGAAGTAGCCCCTCACGGTCCGCCGTCTCATGTTGCGGGATCGCTTTTCGGTGCTTATCGTGTTGACCAGGAAATTGGAAAGCTGGTGCTCGGTCAGGCCCATCGCATGGATGTGCTTGCATCGCGCGCGCCTGACGATCGCCGGGCCATGGAGGTTGCCCTGATTAAGGCTTTGACATCGCCAAACACGGAAGAAGAAGGCAGGCGTAGAGCTCGTCAAGCATTGGAGGAATACGGATTCGTAGCGCGGCAAAGTGCGACGCTCCTGGCGGCCCATGATATTTGCGAGCGTGCCTCCGCCGCCCGCACCCTCGGTGAGATTGGCGCTGCTTCATCGTTGCCATTCCTGTTAGAGGCGCTTTATGACAACGAACCCATCGTGCGCAATCAGTGTGTTAGCAGTTTGGCGAGCCTGAAGCTGCCATCTGCGATTGGAGCACTGCTTGACGTTGCCCGCCGTCATCCCTCAATTCCTGATTCTCTTTTGAGCCATGCCCTTAGCGCCTGCTCGGTAGAGAGCTTCGGTTTTGTCGACGTGCCGCCAGTCCCCGCTCTGCTCACCGGCCAGGATCCGTTGTTCACCGGGGAAATCACTGCGCTCGAATCGACTGGTATGGTGGATGACTTGCCAGATTTTGTGGAAGATGCCGAACTCATCGAAGCGCTGGGCCAGCTTGAAAGTCCGGAAACGTCTCTCCGCGCGGCCGCCGTCCGCCAGTTGGCCCAGTTTCCCGTCCAGCGTTCGGTCCAGGCTTTGGCCTCTGTCGCGATTCAGGATCCAGAGCCGGCGGTGCGGGGATCGGCAGTTTCTTGTTTGGGCTCGATCGATCACGAGTCAGTTTTTGCCCCTGTGCTTATTGCCCTGGCAGACGAGTCCAGAGAAGTACGCGCCGCCGCTGCGCGATCGTTGACCGGACTGAGCTTCGACCGGGCCGACGCTTATGTTCGCGTAATCGAAACAGCGAACGCAGGAACGTTGCAGCACGTGGCTCAGGCCTGTATCAAGGCCGGCATCGTTTCGCAAGCAATGGACCGTCTGGCAAGCAATGATCGCCGCCAGGCTTATGAAGCGTTCTCGCTTCTTTCCCTGCTGGCGAAAGCGAATGAAATGAAGCCCATCCTGGAGGCGATCGAGCATCACCGGGACAACGACGTCCGTTTGTGCGCCGTGCGAGTGCTGGGACTTTCGGGCCAGCCTGAGGTAGCACAGGAATTGCGCCAGTTGGCCGGGCGAGACGATATTCCAGACGTCGTGCGCACCTCTATTTTGGAGGTGATCTACAAGATCGACCAGGCCCAGGCGGCGGCGAATTCCGCCAAGTGACAAGCAAGTCCATAGCATTGCATAATGAGAAAGTCACAAAAGCTTTTTCACTTCATTTGCCCCGATGATGAAAAACATAAACCGCTCACTCGTGTTGCTTGAAAAACCATGCATGATGCTTTTCTGTCTGGTGGGCATCGGCTTGTTTTCCCTGGTTCCCATAACATCGCGAGCACAGACAAATCGTAATTCAAAAGCCCAGCCCAGCTCAGCAAACGCACAGAGGCATCCGGCCACGATTCGCGCCAGCGATTCGTCAGAAGGGTCGCGCGTTAGCATTTTTTCGGATTCAACGTTAGATGACTACGAGGCTTATCGACGCGGTGATCGCTTCTACGTCAAATTACCGGCCATAGAAGTTTCGCAGGCTCAGGCGAAAGTTCAAGCGCGCGGCTTTGAGGATGTGAACGTTCAAAAGAGCGGTAGCAACACACTGCTGTCTTTTCATCTGCAACCGGGAACAACCGCTCGGGTGGACCAACGAGGCAACCGTCTGGAGGTGATCTTTACAACTCCGGGCGGATCCCAAAGTGCTACGTCGGCGTCCTCCTCCACTGCAACCAACCCGAGCAGCAATGATCCGGTGAATAGTTCAGCGACAAGCGCTCCCGGATCTGCGCCCGGAACTGCTAAGAGTCAGTCATCGCCTGCTACAAACCCAGCGGAGGTTTCGTCAGCTTCGAGTGCCTCGCCGTCCGCCAATTCTCAGTCTGCTGCACCATCTGCCAATCAGGCAACGTCGAGCCAGCAGAATCCGAATGATTCCTGGCTGGGGACTGGTGATTGGAGAACGCGTCTTAAGTTCTATGGAGAGATGGCGCGACTCAATTGGTTGCCGCTGGTAATCGGTCTGCTCGCGGTGTTATTAATCGTCGCCCTACTATTGTCTCGGCGTTCCAGGTCTCGCCGCCGCAGAGACATAGTCACGCTGCCCAAAAAACTGGCGAAGAATGAAGGAGCAGCAGCTAAAGCCAGACCAATCGGGGCTTCCACAGAGCGAATTTCCGGAATTAGATCCCCAACAGCCTCACCGGCTG
>DASXRU010000215.1:0-6680 GCA_036506395.1 Pyrinomonadaceae bacterium
AAAGCGGGCGGCAAAAGCGGCGGTCTTCTCTGCTTCAAAGGTTGACGAAAGCATTTCCCAATCGCCGCCTATTGGCTCGTTCACAATCACGGTTACCGGCACGTCTTTGTGGTTCCGAATCTTGATCTCGTAGCCGTATTCATAAACGTTGGTGGCGATCACGCGGTAGTCGGTCTGCTTCCTCTCCGCCACTATGTCGAAAGCGTCGCCCACTTTTACGCGCACATCTTCATCCTTCGGCGTGTGATCGATGCGATCCTCGCCGATAAACTGTTGGCCGCCCTTGTCGTCTTTTTTGTAGAGGCGGACCGTTCCCGCCGGCAGCGGCATGCCCAGCTTGTTCGATTGCGAATTGCGAAACTGAACGTAAACGCCGACTTTTTCTTTGATTGGCTGGCCCGGATTGTTGTACCCGGTGTAGTAGTAACGCTGTCCATTCAACTCGAACGCTTTACTCAACTCAAAGCCGCTGGCTTCAAGCAGAGAAACTTGCTTCGTCTCCTGTTCACGAATAGTTGTCGGACGCTGCAGAGTGTACAGGTGATACTCAAAGAAACCCTGCTCCTGAAACTGTGGCGCCGCAGCATCCATCGCCAACTTGCTTCTCATCGCCCCATACTCGGCCTCGTACGGCTGCTGGACCCGATTCACATTTCCCGCCACCAGTTGCAGACGCGCGTCTTCAAATCCGGCGCCGCTGGTGTTCGTCAGCGTTACCCATCCCTGCAAATCGCCTCTTGTGTCCTCGGCGTTGACTATCAAAACATAATCAGCAACCCAGTTCATTCCGCCGGTCAGATAGCTGGCTTCGATGGTTTGCGATTCACTGCCCCGATTCTCGACGTCCCAGACGAGCGTTGGTCTGGCCACGAAATTCCGCGGCAAGTCAGGAAATCGCGTCTCGACAATGTTCGTCGGATTAATGACGATCTGGCCGTTGATGCGCCACACCTGCCCGCCATTGTTCGCCAGCAACGTCGCCTGGACCGGTTCGAGTATCTCGCTGTTGTTTTGAAAACGTCGTAGCACCAGCGTGACTTCTTTGCCCACGTACTTGTCGAGCAACTTAGCCGGATTCAAGAGGTCATACTGATAATTCTGCTCCAGTATGCGCAGCGAATCGGCCGCAGTCAGTGAAGCCAGATGCACTGTCTCCGGCCGAATCAGCGCGGTCACATCTGCGAAGCGCAGTGACACCCGCCCCGCTGGGAGCGCCAGCTTTCTGGTCTCGCGCACCAGGCCGATGTTTGAATTGTAAATCGTAATGTTAACTGACTGGCGATCGCGCGCCGTAGTGGTTAACTCTGAGGTCTGCGCCTGGGCCGCGCTTGTTGATAACGCGCAAAGCACCAGTCCCATAATGAATTTGATTACCCGTGACATATGTAAAGACTCCTCCGAACAAGTTTCCGTAACAATGCGACAACTGACTCAGCATCGCAAGCTGGGTGTAGAACGATTCGAAGCCGGTGACTTGCAGTCACCGACTGAAAAGAGCGGGGGCATGCCCCCTTCCTGACTGCGAGAATGCTAACTTGACACCATTCAAGTTGGAATTGCGCAGTAGGGAAGGGGGCCTGCCCCCGCTCTGTTTTTGGTCCGGACTTTACCCGCCGGCGATCTGCGGAGCCACGTAACGAACGAACTTCAGATCAACCAGCGCCGCCAGTTTATCTACAGGCATGCGCCCAATAACCAGCTTTGAGGTCTTCGGATCAAGCATGACTTCAAAGCCGAGTTCCTTAAGCCTGGCCAGGTTCTCCGCCGACTTGTCAGTCAGCCAGATCTGAATCACAGCCTTGTCATCACGAATGAACCTGGCCTCGTCGGCGCCAGGCTTCGTTTTGTTCTTCAGCCGATCTATGACCGCAAGCACCGACGGATGCAGCTTCGTAAGCAGCTCGCGACGTTTCTCTTCCTCCGGTGAAAGCTTTCGCATTACGACGGCTGCGTCGGCTTCTGTCGCCACTACCATCGGCCTCGCTGAGACACCACCGCTTCCGGCGGCGCCAGATCTTCGAGACTTATTGCGACCGATGCTTTCGCTGGGTTTGGGCGCAGGAGATGCACTGGGGCTGTTTGCCACCCCGGATAACATAGAACCGGACTGAGGATGCCGTTTGGCGGCCATGGTCACGAACTGTTCCTTCTCGTCTTTGCCAAAGATGCCTTCCCGACTGACGCCCTCAGGCATCTCGATGGGCACATCAATTCGGCGCGGTGTGCCGCCGTCAGTGACAATCATTTCTTCGACTGCGACGAACGAAGTGAACTGAGTCATCAAACGGTAATTCAATCCCAGCTGGGTAATCGTCTCCTGCAAACCGCTTTTCATGTTGCCCTGCTGCGCGCCGTTGTAGTCCTGGCTCATCAAGTCGTCGATGCGCGTTCGCGCCCACAACGTCGCCAGCACATCATGCGTCGCCTGCGACTCCGGCAGGTCAACTGGAATCTCTCGCACGAAATCCTGTCCGCCCATTTTGCCTTTCAAGCGAATCACGCCATGACCGCCGGCGGTATAACGGCCTGACAGGATCACAGGCTTGGCGCCGAACAAATCCGGAATGCGCTTCGGGTAAATATCCGCGACCGGCAGGCCATTCCAATCGACGGAGATGTCTGTCAGTAACGGATTGCGGATACGCTCATGAAAACGTTTGGCGGCTGCCGAACCGTCGTCGTCGTTCAGCGCGACGTACTCCACTTCGCCACGGCCTTCCTCGGCCATCTTATCGAGCAGGAACCGATTGACTGAGCTGCCAATGCCAAACGAAAACACCCGCGCATTCGTGTGCTTCTGCACTTCAGAGATGATCTCCATGTCATTGCCAACGTAGCCGTCGGTCATGAAGCAAACGATGCGCACGTGATCCTGGGCATCCGAGGGATCAAGGGCGGCTTTGATAGCTTTCATCATTTCGGTGCCGCCGCCGCCTTCGCGCGATTCAAGAAACTTTTCCGCTTTCAGCAGGTTCTCTTTCGTGGCCGGCACTGGTTGGTCGAACAGGATGTGCTCGTCGCCGGCAAACGTGATCAGATTGAAAGTGTCCTGCGGATAAAGACCATCCATCGCCAGCTTCATCGCTTCTTTAGCTTTTTCGATGGGAAAGCCGCTCATCGAGCCGGACGTATCAAGCACAAAGACCAGCTCCTTCGGCATGACATCGGCTGGAGCGATGCGGTCAGGTGGTTGCAAAATCAGGGTGAAAAAGCCGCCTCGGTCTGAACGAGTCGTCAGTAGCGCGTCTTCAACCTTCCGGCCCGCGACGTCGTATTTCAAAATGAAATCTTTGTTCGGAATGGTCGCGCTGTCCTTGAGTTGAACGTGCGCGCGCGCGCTGTCGGGCCTGTCCATCCGGATCTCGTGTGACTTTGAAGCGAGACCGTCAATCGGCACGCCGGCGTCGAGCGAAACATCGATGGAGATGTCATGACCGGCGCGCATCCCTTCCGGCGCCGGGTACGGCGTAATCCGCGAAGCATCGGGCACCCGATTGGTGTCAGGTGCGAAGCCATTCCCCTGGGCCCCGGTAGGCGAGCCGGGAATGTAACGTGGGCCAACCACCATGGGAAATACAAACTCATAAGAGCCGTCTTCATACGTTAAAGTCTCGACATAACTAATTGTGATCCGGACCTGCTCGCCGGGCATGATGTTCGCCACTGACTGAGTGAAAATATTCGCGCGTTCCTGATTGAGCAGGCTGGCCACCTGGCCATTGGTTTTTGCGGCTTCGTAAGCAGCCTCTGCTTGCTCGCGTCGTAGTATGCGGCCCTTCACAGTGCGGTCGCCGACAATCATCGTCATGTCATCCACGGCGGAGTTATCTGGCAACGGGAACGTATAGACGGCCTCGATCTTTTCCTTGAATGGATTTGTAAATTCCTGCGTCACCGTGACGCGAGAGAGAAAGCCGCTAATCTCCGCTTTTACGTCCGTGTGTTTGAGGGGGCAGAACCCGTGGGCCTTGCCGCTCGGGTCAACCACTTGAAGCGCACCCTGGGTTTCAGAGCCGGTCGCGGCCACGGCAACGTTTGTGTGCCTGAACGCAGCAAACCACCCGAGCGCCAGCACTGCCCCGATTATTGCTATCAGTGAAGTGGAATTTGAAAACTTCCGATGCATAGTCTCCTCCTATCGAACACTCTCGAAAGACTCGCCGGATCGTTGCGTCCGTGCGTTGGTTGATTGGTTCGCGCGGCTTCTTTGGACACCGAACCTCGACCCCGGGTTCCCGAGTTGGCTGACCGCCATGGTCCGCAGTCCCCGCTCGCTCTGGGAATAGAACGTGGAAACAGGGAGACCTTGCATCTGACAAACACATTGATGCGTCACTTCGGCGCGGGTTAGCTTGCGGCGGAGGATTTTTTCGTTCTGGCCATAGGGTCCATGCAGTTGGCATATGAATTAATCGCGCTGCCGCAACTAAAGCGCCAAGGGCGCGAAATGTAAGAGCCTGGGCCAACGGCCCAGGTATGGTCCGCTAGGGATTCCAAAGCGCTGAAAGCGCGAAATAGGAATATTTCGTGGTTCTCATTATTTCGCGCCTTCAGCGCTCCATTAGCTTTAGGAAATATCTATCTTCCTGGGGCGTTGCCCCAGGCTATTTCACTTCGGGCCTTTGGCCCTCCGCTGAGCCCCAACCGAACAGGCGCTCGGGCAAATGCCAAACCGCATCAGTACTCGCCATCCTCGTTTGTTGAATGCGCCCGGTTTCTCTAATAGACTGCGAACGCTCTCGGTAGATTGGTCTCTAATAGGAATTATCGTTGCCCGACACGCCCATTCAATCGCCCCAGGCCTCAAGCAGTATTGAAGAGCATCCGGTCAGCGATTCGCGACAAACGACCTGCTGCATCGTAGGAGCTGGCCCGGGCGGAGCGGTGCTGGCGCTGATTCTTGCTCGCCAGGGAATAGATGTAACGCTGCTGGAAGCCCACGAGGATTTCGACCGTGACTTTCGCGGTGACACCATTCATCCGTCGGTGCTGGAGATCATGGACCAACTGGGCCTCGCCGATCGGTTGCTGCAACTGCGTCACAGCAAAATCCACATCGCCACATTTGTCACGCCCGACGGACCGGTGACGATTGCTGATTTCAGACGACTCAATACGCGGTTTCCTTTCATAGCTCTGCTGCCACAAGTAGACTTCCTCGAGTTCATCACAAATGAGGCGAAGCAATATCCGAACTTTCATTTAATGATGGGCGCCAGCGTTCAGGAATTGATCGAGGAGAATGGTGAGGTAAAAGGCGTTCGCTATCGCAGTCGCGACAGCTGGCATGCGATCCGCTCAGTTCTGACCATCGGCGCTGATGGACGTTCCTCGCGAATACGGCGGCTGGGCGGATTTCAGTCAATCAAATCTTCGCCGCCAATGGATGTTCTATGGTTTCGCGTTCCGCGAAAGCCTGACGATCCGGAAGGTTTACTGGGACACTTCGGCCGCGGTCACGTGTTGGTTTTGCTTGACCGTCTGGATCAGTGGCAGGTCGCTTACGTTATTCTCAAGGGCAGCTTCCGCGAGATTCAAGCCGCTGGTTTGGAATCGTTGCGGCGCTCAATCGCCAAGTTAATGGTAGAGTTTCCTGAGCGCGCCGCGTATGTGCAGGATTGGAAACAAATTGCGATACTTGCGGTCGAGTCCACTCGCGTGCGACGTTGGTATCGACCGCGTCTGCTGTTGATTGGTGACGCCGCGCATGTAATGTCGCCGATTGGGGGCGTGGGAATTAACTACGCGGTGCAGGATGCTGTGGTCGCCGCGAATGTTCTCAGCGCTTCGTTGAAACAGGGCCGGGTAAATACGGAGGAATTAAGCGAAGTACAACGCCAGCGCGAATGGCCCACACGAATCATTCAGGCCATACAAAGTGTGATTCAGCGGCGCGTGATTGCTGCCGCCCTGCAATCTTCGAATTCACTTCGAGTGCCATGGTTCATTCGTCTGTTGCTCGGGATTCCTCTGCTCCGCGATCTGCCCCCACGAATTCTGGCGTTTGGAGTTTCTCGAGTCCGTTTGCAGGTTGGACTTGAAACAACTCCTCAACCTGAGTAGGCTTCGCCGGAGCTAGGCAAGTTGTTAATCTCCCCTTGTGAAGTTGTGAAGTTGTTAAGTTGCGAAATGAGAATCTTCGTTACAAGTAGGGCTCAAACGAATGAATGAAGATCGGAGACAAGCAAAGCGCGTCCGCGTCAACTTCCCCGCACGCTGGGAGGGCCTGATGGAGCAGAACGAGGCGACGATTTGCGATATCAGCACTACTGGCTGCATGGTTCTTTCCGGCGGCGACGTGACAACCGGCGAGCTCATTCGTCTGGAGATACTATTTCCCAATGGCGAGTGGGCATTTCAGTGGGGCGAGGTAGCGTACCCGGTTCCGGAGATTGGCTTCGCGTTGCGCTTTACCGATCTCACCGACGACGAAATCACCCGGCTACAGAATTTGATAGATAGCGTCCCCGCTGATTGAGGCGAGAGGCTAGAGGCAAGAGACTAGAGGCTAGGAATTGGCGACTAGAGACCGGCACTAGCGACCGGACACTAGCGACTAGACAGTAGAGACTAGACAGTAGAGAGTAGGGATTGCGGTCCCAAGACTCAGGCAGGAAGCCCTTCACGCGGGAAGCTTCTAGTTTCCAGCCTCTAGTCTCTGGTCTCTAGCCTCTAGCCTC
>DASXRU010000216.1:0-19686 GCA_036506395.1 Pyrinomonadaceae bacterium
GCCGCCAACCTACACAGGAGGACGATCATGGGGCTGATTCTAATCATCATCCTAATCTTGCTGTTGCTTGGGGCAATCCCATCATGGCCACACAGCCGAAGCTGGGGTTATGGACCAAGCGGCGGCCTGGGATTGATCCTGATCATTGTGCTCATCCTGGTTCTGCTGAAGTATATCTAGCCTCCGGTCGACTGGCGTAACGCAAACTGTTAGTTTGCGCGGGGTAACGCGTTCTGTTAGTTTGCGCGCAATCTAACAGATTGCGTTACCGATGCCTGAGCTGCCAGAAGTCGAACATGTCGTGCGCGCGCTGCGCCGTGCAGTCACGGGCCGCCGCATTGTCGCCGCTGAACTAAAGTTGCCGCGCCTGGCTGCGCCGGTTTCTTCGCTCGCATTCTCACGAAAGTTGCGCGGCGCCCTTATCCAACGCATCCGCCGCCGCGGTAAATATATTCTGATCGAACTTGATTCCTCGCGGGTGCTGGCGGTGCACCTGCGCATGACCGGCAAGTTTGTTTCCTTGCCCCTGGAAGCAACGCTTCCCAAGCACGCCCATATCGTTTTCTATCTCGACGATGAGCGGCGTTTGGTGTTCTGTGATCAGCGCCAGTTCGGCAGGCTGTGGATCGTTGCTGCCTCCGATTTAGAGAGCATGGCTCAGTTAAGTGTTCTGGCGCCGGAGCCGCTGGGCAAGGAATTCACGCTCGAGTATCTGCGTCAAACGCTGGCACGTTCGCGTCGCAGCATCAAGCAACTCCTGCTGGATCAAACAAAGGTTTTGGGCCTGGGAAACATTTATGCCGGTGAGGCTCTTTTCCTGGCGCGCATTAGCCCCTTCACTCCCGCCTCGCAGTTATCTAAGAAGCGCATTGAACGTTTGTACGAAGCGATTCGCACGGTGTTAAAGGAAGCGATTGCCGGCGGCTCAACGCTCAGGATCGATCTGGATGATGATGCTAGCTCTTATATCGGGACATCGGAAAAGTTCTGGCGAGTTTACGAGCGTGAAGGCGAGCCCTGCGTGAACTGCGGCAGTCGAATCAGGCGCGTGGTCCATGGTGGGCGTTCGACTTACTTTTGTCCGAAGTGCCAGCGGTAGGACAGGCGCTTCTGCGGTTTCTTAATCCAATCACGAATTAAGATTTTCCATTTGTCATTTAGGTTCATCGTTGTACTTATCAATGAAAAATGACAAATGACAAATGGAAAATCTTCTTTTATCTTCTACAGATTCCCTAGAATGAACTCCGTCATCATAACGCGCATGTGTTTCACCAGCAGCGGGTCGGTAACGCCGTGGCGCGACTTCGGATAGATCATTAACTGAAACTGCTTCCCTGCCTTCTCCAGCTCGTAAACAAATTGCACCGTGTTCTGCATGTGCACGTTGTCGTCAATCGCGCCGTGGATCAGGAGCAGCTTTCCGTGAAGATCCTTCGCCGCATTTACCGGTGAACTTTTCTTGTAGCCTTCGGGATTGTTCTGTGGCGTTCCCATATAGCGCTCCGTGTAGATCGTGTCATAGTCGCGCCAGTCAGAAACTGTGCCGCCCGCAATTCCCGCCTTGAAGCTCTGGCTATGCGTCAGCGCATAGCTGGTCATGAAACCACCGTAGCTCCAGCCCCAGATGCCAATGCGGGAGGCGTCAACGTAAGGCTGGCTCTTGAGCCAGGCAAGGCCGTCCTCCAGATCTCTCAATTCCAGCTCACCAAAGTTCCTGTAAACCGGCCAGGTTGATTCGAGTCCTTTCCCACTCGCCGTCCGGTTATCGCAGATCCATATGATGTAGCCCTTCTGCGCCAGCATCTGGTGCCACATGTAAACCGGTCCGCCCCAGGCATTTCGCACCTGCGGCGCATGTGGCCCGCTATAGGTGTACTCGAGTACGGGATATTTCCTACTGGCATCGAAATCGGGCGGCTTGATCATCATCGCTTCCATGGGAAAACCGTCACGCGTCTTCACTTGAAGAAACTCGGTCGTGCCGAGCTTGTATTGCTTCAACGCTTCGACCTTATTCGCATCGATGACCCGTACCAGCTTGCCATCAGCATCGTAGAGACGCGTTTGCGTTGGCGTGTTCCCATCGCTCCAGTTGTCGATGAAAAGTTTGGAATTGGGACTTACTGCCACTCTGTGGGAGCCTTCGCCGGTTGTTACCCGGGTCAGACCGGTGCCGTCGAGCTTGACGCGATACGCTTGTGGCGCAATGGAGCTGTGTTCGGTACCGGTGAAGTAAAGAAAACCCTTGTCTTCATCAAGGCCCTCGAATGAACTTACTTCCCACCGGCCGTCTGTTATCTGCTGCAACAACTTTCCGTCCGCACTGTAGTGATAAAAATGGTCCCAACCGCTACGCTCGCTCTGCCACAGAAAAGAGCCATCCTTTAGAAAGTTGGGATTATCGTTTATCCCCACCCAGGCTTTTGATGTCTCATGCACGAGGGTGTTTGATTTGCCGTCACCGGCATCCGCGAAATTCAGATCGAGAAATGTTTGCTCCCGGTTCTGTGCCTGATAGACGACCTTCCTGCCATCAGGCGTCCACATGACACGCACAATCAAAAAGTCGCTCGGCTGGTATTTGTAAATATCAATCCAGCGCGTTGGTCCCCCGGCAGCGCTCACCACTCCCAGTTGCACCAAGGGATTCGGATCTCCCGCTTTCGGATAAGGCGTAACCTCGACCGTCTGGTGATAAGGAATGTGATCGACGACTGTGAATTCGTGCACCGGGTTCTCATCAAGCCGCAGGTAAGCCAGCTTTGTCGAATCCGGACTCCACCAATACGCGCCAAAACTGCCGCGGCCGTAAAGTTCTTCCTGATAAACCCAGTCCAGCCGGCCGTTCAGAATCTTCGGTCCGCCGTCTTTCGTCAGCGCATGTTCCCGTTGCGTGGCGATGTCGGCGACGTAGAGATTGTTACCACGCACATAGCTGATCATGCGGCCGTCAGGACTAAAGGATTCGCCGACTTCTTCATCCGGATTGTTCGTCAGCCGTAGGGCTTTGTCGCTGCTGAATTCGTAATAGAAAAGATCGTTCGCATGATTCAACAGCACGCCCGTGTCGCCCGGATTCAGCTCGTATGAATTCTGGTTAGCCAGCCTGCGTGCGTCTTCCTTGCTAATGCCGGAAAGCTCCGCCAGCGCCGCCTGCATCTTCGCCGCATCGTAAAAGGGTTTCGCTTCTCCTGTGACCGCATCAACCTTCAGTAATTTCGGCGACGCGTCCTTGGCCGGATTCACGACGATGTAGTGAACGCCATCCTTCAACCATCGTGGGTTCGCCGGTGTGCCGCTGAAGTTGACTCGCTTTACGGGATCGAAGATGTCGTCGATGGTTAGGAGCTTGTCCTGGGCCAGTACGGCGGCACTCTGGAACAGAGCGAACGCCAGAAGGAAGAGTCCATATAACTGTTTGCGCACAACAATCTCCTCTGGATTGAGTTGGGCTTCACTTTGCTTCGCGCGGTATCAATTTCCTGATTAGCGGCGTCAGCGCCAATAGCAGCAGGCCAGCCAAAACCAGCGCCACGGTCGTGCCGATGAAGAGTATCGGCATCTGGTCGAGCTTTTTTGGATCAACGCGGCCGCCAACCAATCCGGCGATCAGATTTCCCAGGGAAGATGCAAGAAACCAGATACCCATCATCTGGCCCACATATTTTCGCGGAGAGAGCTTGGTCATCGACGAGAGACCGACGGGACTTAGACAAAGCTCGCCCAGCGTCTGAAGAAAGTAACTGGAAACGAGCCAGAGCGCGGAGACTTTCATCAAACCTCCACTATTAACCACGATGTTGGCGGCGAAGATCATGATGGCAAACCCAACCGCGGCGAAGAGCAGTCCCAGGGAAAACTTGCCCGGGCTCGAGAGATCTTTGCCCCGCTTTCCCAGTCGCAACCAGAGCGCAGCAAAAAACGGCGCGAGCAGGATAATGAAAACCGAGTTCACGGACTGAAACCATACCGCCGGAATTTCCCAGCCGCCAATCCGTCGATTCGTAAAATCCTTGGCAAACAAATTGAGCGAAGTCGGCGCCTGCTCGAAAGCCGCCCAGAAGATCGCCGCAAAGACAAACAGAATGAAAATCACGCCGACCCGTTTCTTTTCATCACCGTTGAGGCCGCCCGCAATGAAAATATAAGCGAAGTAAAGTACGGCCACGCCGACCAGAACATACGTCATGACGTTGCCGACCGCCTGCGGGTTGACAATAAACACACCGGTGGCGGCGAGCACAACTACCAGCGCAAGCAGACCGAGCCCAATAGCCAACGCAATTTTGATCGTACGCTCCTGCCGCGTTTGTTTCGCGGCATCTGGATGGCGAGTCGGCTCCAGGCCCAGATTGCCAAGCGTGTTGCGGGATCGAATTGCAAAAGTCGCCAGGCCGATCAGCATACCCACGCCAGCCGCACCGAAACCAAAGTGCCAGCCCACTTTCTCCCCGAGGAAACCGGTCACAATTTGCCCCAGGAAAGCGCCGGTGTTTATTCCCATGTAGAAGATCGAAAAGCCCGCATCGCGACGTGAACCACCTTCAGGATAGAGGTCGCCGACGATGGCCGAAATATTCGGCTTGAGCAGGCCAGTGCCCAAGACGATCAGGATCAATCCCATAAAGAACGGCACGCGGGTATGGGCAAACGATGAAAGGCTAATTGAGATATGTCCCGCTGAGATCAGCACTGCGCCCGTCATGATGGCGCGCCGCAAGCCAAGCAAGCGATCGGCGATCCATCCGCCGGGCAGTGACGCCAGGTAAACGCTGGCGGCGTAAATGCCAACTATTGCTGACGCCTGATCGCGATCAATGCCGAAGCCGCCATCGAGGATCGCCGCCGACATGAAGAGGACGAGCAATGGTCGCAGTCCATAGAAAGAGAACCGCTCCCACATCTCGGTAAAAAACAGAGTCGAGAGTCCGCGCGGATGACCGAAGAACCCGCGACTATCTGCGGGTGACACAGGACTCGCGCCAGTGCCATCAATTGGTGTGCTCATGAACGGTTTTTCCTTATTGAGATTCGAAACCTGAAATCGGGAATTGCTTGATGCCGAATTACGGGAAAGCTTGCGCCATGAATCCTACGGGAATCAGAACGAACCGAGATAATAAGGAAGACGGGAGCATTCAGCCAAATTAACGCAAACGTGTCAAGGTTCAGGATGAGGCGTATGGCCTGCGCCTTTTTGGAGTGCGGTGGCAAGCGTAGCGCGACACCGCTTTGGATAATACGCCCCGGCACTCTGGCTAATAGAAGCTTCGCGTTTATAGAAATCCAAAGCGCCGTCGCCGCTTCGCTCTGCCGGCGCACTCCACACCGCTTGACACCTGCGGCGGCAGGGGCGTATAAGCAGCAGTTGAAAAACGTGGTGAGTTAAGGCGACTTGCGGCCACGTAAAACAATCCGCTAAACAGCATCGGTGAGTCCGCAAAGGACGTCCCGCAACTTCTAAGATTCAAGAAGTCCCGCGTTGTTTAGCGCGGGACGTTTTTATTTTGGCAACATGCGTAACTTTAGAGAATTAATCGAATCCGACGGCATCTACGTCTTTGACGGCGCGATGGGCACCATGCTCTACGCCAAGGGTGTTTACATCAACCGTTCGTACGACGAGCTGAATCTGAGCAATCCCGACCTGGTGCGCGAGGTGCACGCCGAATACTGTCGCGCGGGCGCCGACATACTTGAGACCAATACCTTCGGAGCGACTGCCCCCAAGCTGCAACAGTACGGCCTGGAAGGCAGCCTGCGCGCCATCAACATCGCGGCCGCGCGCATCGCTCGTGAAGCCGCCGGCGACGATTGTTACGTAGCCGGAGCGGTAGGACCGCTGGGTTTGCGTATTGAGCCCCTGGGTCCAACGTCCTACGACGAAGCCAGGGATCTATTCAAAGAGCAGGTAGCGGCACTGTTGGAAGGTGGAGTCGATCTGTTCGTGCTGGAAACTTTTTCCGACGTTACGGAAATGCAGCAGGCGATTCGCGCGGTGCGCGAGTTGTGCGACTTGCCCCTGATCGCGCAAATGACGATACAGGTTGACGGCAACACTGCATACGGCACCACGCCTGAGCTTTTCACCGCGACCCTGGACCAGTCGGGCGCTGATGTGATCGGCCTGAACTGCGGCGTTGGTCCCGCGATTGTTTTGACGGGACTGGAAAAGATGCGCGCCGTCACCAAGCGGAAACTGTCCGCACAGCCAAATGCCGGATTGCCTCGCGATGTGCAGGGACGGCAATTCTACATGTGCTCTCCGGAGTACATGTCAAAATTCGCCAAGCGTTTCATTCAAGCCGGCGCGAAGTTCATCGGCGGCTGTTGTGGCACCACGCCGGCGCACATCAAGTTCATTTCCGATGCCGTGCGCGCAGCCTCGCCCCGAATGCAACGCTCGACAGTAATCTCAGGCCCGCTGGTGCGCGTAGAGGAGTTGGTTCCCGAAGACATCAAGGTTGTGCCGCCGGAAGAACGGTCCAACTGGTCGCGCAAGATCACGCTGGGCGAGTTCGTTACTTCGGTGGAAGTATTGCCGCCGAAAGGCTGCGATTCACTGAAGACGCTCGAAGCGATCAGGTTATTGAAAGACGCGGGTGTCGATGGCGTGAACATTCCCGATGGCGCGCGCGCGCAGTCGCGCATGAGCGCAATGGCCACCGCAGTACTCGTCGAGCGCAACATCGGCATCGAGGCGGTGCTGCACTACTGCTGCCGCGATCGCAACCTGCTGGGCATGATGTCCGACCTGCTGGGGGCGGCCGCGCTGGGCCTGCGCAACCTGCTTTTGATTACCGGCGACCCGCCCAAGATGGGCCCGTACCCGGACGCGACTGCCGTCTTTGACATCGATGCCATCGGACTGACCAACATGGTCAGCAAACTGAATCACGGCCTGGACATCGGAAACAATCCAATCGGCCAACCCACCGCGTTTTGTATCGGCGTGGGCGTGAACCCTGGGGCCATCAATCTTGATGAAGAGATCAAGCGCTTCGAATTCAAAGTAGAAGCCGGCGCGCAATATGCCATCACGCAGCCCGTCTTCGACACCGATCAACTGCGCGACTTTCTGAAACGGATTGAGCACGTGCGCGTTCCCATTGTGGCCGGTATTTGGCCGCTGGTTTCATTCCGCAATGCGGAGTTTCTGCATAACGAAGTGCCGGGTGTGCGCGTGACGCCGTCGATCATGGAACGGATGCGCGCGGCTTCGGCCATCAGCAAGGAAGCAGGAAGAATCGAAGGCCTGCAGATAGCGCGCGAGTCTCTTTTGGAAGTGCGCGAGTTAATCCAGGGCGTGCAGGTTTCCGCGCCTTTTAATAATGTGAAGTACGCGCTGGAAGTGTTCGAGGCGCTGGACGAGTTCGCGAACCAGAAGCAAGCAAGTGCGCCATTGATTGGTTAGGGAGGAAAGCCTTAAACAGCCGTCTTCAGACGGCTTTCCCGAAGGGTTACTAGCCCAGCGCTTTTGAGCGCTGGGTCCGCGCGCGCATTCGCCGGAGCAGCGCGCTTCAGCGTGCTTCCCACACCCGCTGCGCTATCTTCGTCGAGGATTTCATCACCACGACTGCCATAGAATCCTGTTGCCGATGCGCATGTGGCGCGATTTCGATCATCCCTGACTCTAAAATTGTTCGCGAAGCGCGCCGGGGCCTTACTGCTCCGGCGCGCTCCGATTAACGACCTCAAATGGTGATGGTCGTGCCGTTGAACTTTGTGAGAGAGAAGCTGAAGGATTCAGGATAAGTCGCCTTCGCCTCTCGAAGAATGCGGATGGCTATCTCCTCGCCCTGGAGGTTACCCGATAGGTTGTCCGCCTGTCGCCAATGCACGCCGAACATATTGCGGCCCTCAGTCATGTTGTGAGTGAGCTTGTTCAGCTCCCCACCAATAGTGAGGGTCGGACCGGTGTGGTCATTTAACACAGTGCCCGTGGCGTCAGGCACTTTTGGACCAGGTACGGCCAGGTTCTCGTCAAACCACGCCTTCAGGATGGTGCAGCAAGCACCGGCGCTGACGGCGTGACCTGCCGGTGCGGAAGGATGCGTCGGCACTCCCGCGGGATTCAGTTGTGGCAGCAGGAACGTTCCCTGGCCGCCTCCAACGCCTCTTCTCTGGTTGACCAGCGCATTGTAGTTGAACACTTCGGTAAGGACGCTCGACTTCATCACGTCCGGGTGGATGGGATAGTTCGCGGCCTTAACCATCTGGTTGTGCACGCGTCCACTCATTGCTTCCGGTCGCAGATAGCGATGCACATTCCATTTGTCATACCAGGTGTGGCGCTCGGCCTTATGGACACTGCCGATAAGCCGCAGCAGATCGGCGAATCCAAGCGTCGAAAAACCGCCTTGCCGTGTGCTGGTCTTGTATGGGTTGCCATTGTCCAGCGCCGCGTTTCCGAGGCCCAAGAGAATGAGGGCGGCTCTGAAATAAGTTGAATAAATGGCATCCTGGCTGGCGACTTGGCCCAAATCACGGACGCTGCGGGGCCAGCGTGCCACAGGATCAAAGACCTGAGTTCCAATCGGACACACGGGGTACCCAAAGGGATTACCGGCAGCAGGGAATCCTCGCTGGGCACACAGCCATTCATCGTAGAAGGTCAGGAAGTCAATCCCGTTGCCGCCGTTAACCGGCGCGGGTACTCGTGTTCTTCCGTCGAGCAGGACTCCGTCAAAGAGGAATGGCTTTAGCAGGAACTGCGAGACTATGGGACCGACCAGAGCGCCTGGGTAACTGTAACGGAACAAGTTGTTTACCGTAACCGGCTTTGGTCCCTGGAACCTCATCAAGTTGTTCATGTCAGCGACTGCCTTCGCAATCAGGGGGTCAGTACCGTAATTCGCGAAAGGTACGTCGCGGCACACCGCCTCCCAATATATTTCGACCATCGCGGCAGCCATTTCCGCGCTTGCGAAAGCAGGTGGTACAAGTGGATTGCCGTTCAGATCCACTAAGCTGGTAGCAGGCGAATCCGGCCCTTCCATGTTGAAGGCGAGTCCGCCCATCGGATTCAGATAGGCCTGGGTGCCGCCCTGAGGGACATTTTCGAAGTCCATGAAATCACCCGTGCTCAGAGCGTGCAGTAGCGCCTGATAAGCTACAGGGTCAACTTCTCCCAGATTATTATGGGGCAACGTCTTCGTGAAGTTTGCAAAGTAATTCTTGTTCGCATACCTCTCTTCGTCACCATTGGTGGGATGCGCAAAGCAGCCCAGGTTCTTTTCATTAAGCGCTGCGTTGGTCCGATTATCGAACGCTTGCTGTACGCGCAGGTCGCATGTTGTTGGCGAAATTTCCACGGCTTCCGCTATGGAGCTTTTCACCCCTAAGAGCGGTTCCAAACCAATAGCGCCGACTGCTAAGGTGGCAGCCGTCGCTCCACCCATATGACCGAGGAATTTCCGTCTCGAAGGGGAAGCAGTGGGTTTAGTTGAAGATTGACTATCAGTTGTATTCATGTCGGGACTCCTTTCAATAGAAATTGCGTGGGAGGAGTTTGGTTAGTAAGCGTTGGACGTGAGGGCGGACTGCTACAAGAGCGGCACCGACGTGACCTGTTCCTGGGGCCTTCCGCAAAAAGAGAGGCTACATCGTGCAGCCGTTTACCAGGATGGAAATGACGTGAATGAACTGATGAGGTCAGTTCAAATCCGCAGGGGGTAGCCGGCTTCATGGCCCCTCGAGTCAGGGTTGAGACTCAGCCGCTACCTGCGCTAAGATGGGCCCTGCCCAGAACGCATCCTTTGCCCAAATTGCGGCGGAGGTTGTGTTATTGAGTAGCTCCGTTGTCATGTCAGTGACTGCGGAGCTTTTGCTTTTAGCTGATCATTTCATCGTCGTGGCACACAGCGCAGCTCACTGATGTTGCGTACTGCGTGCTAGGGTTGGTGAAAACAAGCGATGAGCAGACGTGAGACGCTGCCATGGCTAGTAACTTGCCAGGAGATAGTTCACGCGAGGCATGCGCGGTGTGAGTCAAGCGTTAACTAAGTTCTCAAGCGGCGCAAACATACTCCCGCTGCTCGAAAGTGTCAACGAAATCTTGGGGGAATCTTGGGGACCTACGTATCAAATAGCGCGTGTGGCTGTCACCTTCCTTGAGGCGCCCAGGGGGCCTTATTAATGCAAGGGCGCACGATCACAATACTTTTTTTGCCTGGTAGATCAGTCATTCTCTTCAATGACATGATGCAGAGCACGTTCAAGCTCCGGATACCGGAATTGGTAGACGGCGTCTTTCAGCCGCTTCGGCACAACGCGCTGGCTTGCCAGCAACATCTCGTCCGCCATCTCGCCAAACGCTAATCGCGCGGCAAACTCGGGCACGGCGAAAAATGTTGGCCGCGAAAGCACCTTTCCCAGCGTCTTGGTGAACTCTTGGTTGGTGACCGCTTCCGGCGCCACCACATTAACCGGGCCGCTCAGCTCTTCGTGGTCCAGCGCAAAGTTGACCGCGCCGACTACGTCATCCATCGCGACCCAGCTTACGTACTGCTTCCCTGATCCCACCTTGCCGCCGACTCCGAGCTTAAACGGAGTCAGTACCTTCGAAAGCATTCCGCCTTCCGCGCTGAAGATTGGGCCGAAGCGAAGATTCACCACTCGAATTCCGGCGTCGCTCGCTGCGCGTGTTGCTTCTTCCCACTCGCGGCACACGTCGGCAAGAAATCCTTTGCCGGGGGCGCTATCTTCGTCGAGAATTTCGTCACCACGACTGCCATAGAATCCTGTTGCCGAGGCGCATAGAAAAACTCTCGGCGGGGTCGATAGTGTTGCCAGAGTTTCGCTCAACAGCTTCGTACCCTGGATCCTGCTATCCCGAATTCGCTTCTTCTTCTCTTCCGTCCAACGGCCTTCGGCGATGCTCTCGCCCGCAAGGTTGATCACCGCATCGAAGCCTTCCAGGGCCGCTCGGTCTATCTCGCCTTTATTCGGATGCCATTCCACTTCCGGCAACCCGACTTTGGGAGCGGTTCGCACAAGATCCGTGACGTCAATTCCCTTCTTGCTGAACGAGCGCTTCAGCGCCGTGCCGACCAGCCCGGTGGCTCCCGCAATCAACACTTTCATAAACGCGCGCTTCCTTTCTCTGACTACGAATGATCGTTTTTGATTTTCCACTCTTCAAGACCGGCAGCTTACGTTGTCGTTGCCAGAATGTTTGTAATCTTTCGGAAAGGTCCTTTCGAGCTCCGGGTCACTAAAGATTGCCTTCGTCAGTTATCTTATTCTACCAGACCTGCCGTCGTTGATTTCTAATTGCTGAAGGTGCGGTCCCATGAGGTCAGTACCACTAAGCGGTAGCGGGTGGGTCCAAGTTGCATTAATGCCCAATCAGCCTCGATTCGTTTCAAGAACCCACCCGCTACCGCGTGGTGGTACTGACCTCATGGGACCGCTGGTTGTGCCAAGGCCAAGCGTTCAAACTGCATCAGCGTGACCACAACTTAACGGAGCAAATCCTCGGTGCTTCGCCTTAAACGCATTCTATTCGTTCTGCTGACTGCCACGTCGCTCTTCTTTCTTATGTGGCAGAACGCGCGAACGCAATCCCCTCTGCGGCTCATCACCAGCACGAGTAAAGAAGCCATCAACATCAATCCATCGATTAGCGGCGATGGCCGCATGGTCGCGTTTGAATCCACCGCAGACATTGCCGGCGCCGGAGGCAGCGAAAGTTTTCGCGCTATTGTCGCGAATGTCTCCAGCGACCCGCCCACCTGGTTTCAAATGGGCGCAACCCGCGCGTCTTTCCCGGCTCTGTCGCAGGACGGATCGCGCATAGCTTTTGCGTCGAAGGACAATCCGCTGGGGACCAACAACGACGGAAACTCCGAAATCTTTCTTTACGACGGCGCCCGGCTGATTCAGGTTACCAACACTTCCCCTGGTGATATTGCCGACCGGGTCGTCAACGGAAACTTCTTGTCTTCGATTTCCGACGACGGACGATTCATCGCTTTCTCGTCTAACCGCGATCTTGTAAACCAAAACGCGGACGGCAACCTCGAGATATTCGTGTTCGATACCATAACACTCCGCTTCACTCAGCTTACAAATACGTCCGGCATCACCGGCTGCAGCGACGCGAAGATCAGTGGCAATGGGGCGAGCGTCGCTTATATCCGCGATACCGGCGCGACTCCGGGTGGGGCCCGCGATCTTCTGCTTCAGAGTCGCACGGGCCCATCGCCAGTTCGTGTGCTTGCCACAGATGTTCCGTCATTGGCGATGACTTATGGCCGGGCCATCAGCGACGACGGCTTGCGCGTGGTTTATGCGATGGAATCAGAAACCGGCTCAAGTCAGGTCTTCCTGTTTGACGGACGAAACGACATCACGCGGCAGGTTACGTCGCTGGGAGTCCGCGCTGCAGATGTCGCGCTCAACGCCACGATCAGCGGAGACGGTTCGCGCATAGCTTTTTCCACGCGGCGCTTAGTTATTCCCCCGACTTCCGACGCCGGAGTCGATCTCTACACGTTCGATATTCCCACCGCGACGTTTGCGCGAGTTACCAGCGGGCCATCGACCGCAACCGCCGAAGTCGTCTCTTCTTTGAACGACGACGGCTCGCTAGTCGCTTTCAACTTCCCTAGAGTTCTCTCCGGCCCAGTCGCTGACAGCGACTTTTCTAATAATTCGGAAATCTACTTAACGGGAACAGCCGCGCGTCCGGCTTTTGGAAGTCTGGCAATTTTCAATGGCGCGTCTTTCGGCCACGAGCCGTCCTCAACAAAAGCTGTTGCGTCCGACAGCATTGCAGTGGCCCGCGGCAGCGCCCTGGCAAACACGACTGAACAATCCCGACGGCTTCCTGACGGCACGTTTCCATTTACGCTGGGCGGCACGAAGGTCACGGTGAATGGCCGCCCGGCGCAGATCTTTTTTGTCTCGCCCACCGAAGTAGATTTCCATTTGCCACCAGCAACTGAAATAGGCACAGCAGAAGTCGTCGTCACGAACGGAGACGGATTTCCCAGCCATGGCGCTATTCCCACATTGCCTGCCGCTCCCGGAATCTTCACATTCACAGGCGATGGCCTGGGCGAAGGTGTGATTCTGAATGCCGACACACTAACGCGCGGCCCGTTTGATCCAGGCAACGGCGACCTGCGCTTAATCGTATTCGCAACCGGAGTGTTTCATGGATCGCAGATCTCCGTTACTGCGGGCGGCCGCGCATTAACGGTCGGCTCGGTGTTGGCTTCGCCTGAGATGCCGGGCATGGATGAAGTCCACGTGCTGGTGCCATCTGACTTGCGCGGCGCCGGCACTGTCGATCTCGTCGTGCGCGCTGGCGCGCGTGACAGTAATTCTGTGGCAGTTGAATTTGCCGGAGATTCCAGTCGCGACATAGTCATCAACGAGTTCCTGGCCGATCCTCCCGACGGCGCCTCAGGTGACGCTAATCATGACGGCGTTCGCAATTCCAGCGATGATGAATTTATCGAGTTGCTCAACAACAAAGCTAATGGATTCGACATTGACCTCAGCGGTTATCAGATTCTTACGCGGGCCGGAAGCGAAACGAACGATACCGTTCGTCATACTTTTGCTCCCGGAACGATACTGCCGGCGTGCACTGCAATAGTCGTATTCGGAGGGGGCAATCTAACAGAAAACAATTCCGCCTTCGGCGACTCTCAGGTTTTGAAATCTTCTTCCGGCAGTCTTAGCCTGATCAATTCGGGTGGTGTTATTACGATCCGCGATCCGGCAGGCACAATCGCAAACTTCCTGTCTTACGGTGGCTCGACCGGCTTAAACGCAGATGTGAACCAATCGCTAACGAGATCGCCTGACATCACTGGCAACTTCATCTTGCACGGATTTGCCGGCAGTCAACTCTTCAGCCCGGGCACCAAATTGAACGGCGCGGGATTCGCTTTCTGTGGGCCGGCAGCGTACATCGATGTTTCGCCTTCTTCGGCGAGCATTGGTCTGAACGTCCACCAGCAATTCATCGCGAGCGCTTATGACGCCGGCGGGAATGAAGTCTCGGGCGTAATCTTCTCCTGGCAATCCAGCAATCCGTCGGCAGCAATGATTGACCAGAACGGTCGGGCAACAGGAATATCGGCGGGCCTGACGGAGATTCGCGCGTCAGGTCGTGGTGTGCAGTCTGCGCCCGCTACTCTAACGGTCAATCCTCCAGCTCCAATTCTAACCAGCGTAACCATCTCTCCGGCCGCGGCAATTGTCGGCGTCGGCGATACCCAGCAGTTCACCGCCCAGGCAAAAGATCAGTTCGGGCGGGACATTGATCAAGGCACGATCAACTTCGTTTCAAGCAACACCACCGTCGCCACGGTTGATTTCCAACTGGTGACCCCAGCTACAGGCTCTGGCAGGGCAACTGTCACGGCGCGTGCTAGTGGCTCGGCGCAGATCATCGCAACGGCAAACAGCGGCGGCACTACGGTCGCCAGCCATGCTGCACCGCTAACGGTCGAGCCCGGCGCCGGACAGGTACTCATTAGCGAGTTTCGCACCCGCGGGGCTAACGGTGCAGCGGATGAGTTTATGGAAATCTACAATCCAACTACTTCCCCGGTGACTATCGGCGGGCTCAAGATCCGCGCTTCGAATAACAGCGGCGCCGCCAGCGATCGAATAACAGTACCCGTGGGCACAACGCTTGGATCAGGTTGTCATTACCTGCTGGCGAACAATTCTACCGGCGGCTACAACGGCTCGGTGGCAGCAGATCAAACCTACACCACAGGAATAGCGGACGATGGCGGTATCGCCATTACCCGATCAGATGGCACGACCATAATCGACGCGGTGGGAATGGGAAGTGGTTCGATCTATAAGGAAGGCACTACGCTTCCGTCTCTTGGCAACAACATCAACCAGAGTTACGAGAGGAAAACCGGCGCCGCGTTCGGCAATGGCACAGACACCAATAATAATTCGAAAGACTTCTTCTTGAATTCCGGCAGCAGCAATCCCCAGAATTCAGCTTCGGGTTGTCTCGACCTAACGACGGCCGACCTCGCGATCACCAATTCAGACTCGCCGGATCCGGCCATAACAGGTTCTGAGGTGACCTATACCATCTCTGTCACCAACAACGGGGCAGCCATTGCTGAATCCGCCTTGGTAACTGACACCTTGCCCGTCACGGTGACCTATATCTCGTGCTCAGCAACCGAAGGGGGCGTCTGCGGCGGCGCAAACAATAACCGCACGATTACATTTCCTTCGCTTGCCGCCGGTGCGTCAGCCATTGTTACTCTGGTCGCCATAGTCAACAGCGCCGCGGGGACGACGATTACCAATACTGCGACAGTCGCTTCGCGCATATCCGATCCAAACCTGGTCAACAACTCTGCCACCGCGATCACTCTCGTTCAGGCGCCGCCACCGGCCCTCACCATCAACGATATCTCCTTGAACGAGGGCGACAATGGAACAACTATATTCACTTTCTTCGTTAGCCTTTCTCGAACAGCTCCAGCGGTCGGCGTCACCTTCGACATTGCCACTGCAGACGGCTTAGCTACGGTCGCGAATACCGATTACATCACTCGACATCTGACGGGACAGACAATCCCGGCGGGTCAGCAAACCTACGCTTTTGAGGTGACGGTCAACGGCGACACATTAGTCGAACCCAACGAGACTTTCTTTGTGAACGTCACAAATGTTTCAGGGGCGACGGTTGGCGAAGCTCAGGGCCTGGGAACAATTCAAAACGATGACACGGCCCATCTGGTTATCAGCCAGCTCTACGGTGGTGGCGGAAACAGTGGCGCCACGTTCAGAAATGATTTTATTGAAATCTTCAATCGCGGCGCGACCACCGCTGATCTCGCCGGCTGGTCTTTGCAATACAATACTGCGAGTGACACAGACGCCTGGTCAGTCACGCCGCTTTGCCTAACGGGTTCTTGTCCCCTCGCTCCAGGAAAGTATTTCCTGGTGCAGGAAGCCTCCGGGTCCGGCGGAACTCAGAACCTTCCCCTGCCCAACGCCACCGGGACAATCACGATGGCTGCAACCACAGGCAAGGTCGCACTGGTTTCCAGTACAGCCTCGCTTTCCGGAGCGTGTCCAGTCACCGCGAGCATCGTTGACGTGATTGGCTATGGCGGCACTGCTGCGACTGCGAACTTTTGCTTCGAGGGGATCGGGCCGGCATCAGCGCCCAGCGCCACCAGTGCCGACCTGAGAAAGTCTGGCGGCTGCGCCGACACGAACAATAACGCCGCTGACTTCTTTGTCCATGCGCCGATCCCGCGCAACACAAGTTCGCCAACCAACAACTGTGTCTCGAGCACCACTCCCAACCTTACGATAGACGATGTGACGATCGCGGAGGGCAACTCGGGAACTGTCACTGCAAGTTTCACAGTCAGTTTGTCGGTGCCTGCGCCCTCAACGGACGTCACCTTTGACATTGCCACGCAGAATCACACGGCTACCACTGCCAGCAACGACTATGTCGCGAAGACGCTGACGGGCCAGATCATTCCCGCAGGACAGCAGCGATATACATTTGACGTGACCGTCAATGGCGATACGGCCGTCGAATTCGACGAGACCTTCTTCGTTAACGTGACAAACGTTACCGGCGCAACCATTGCGGATGCCCAGGGTGCAGGAATAATCCGAAATGACGATCTGCCGGCACTTTCAGTCAATGATGTCGCCTTGAAGGAAGGCAACCACGGCGCGACGACCTTCACGTTTACCACAACCCTGTCAGCTCCGGCGCCAACCGGTGGTGTCACATTTGACATTAAGACCCAGGACAACACGGCTACCGTTGCTGACAGCGACTATCTTGCCACGAATGTGACAGCACAAACGATCCCCGCAGGAAGTCAGACCTCCACATTTGATGTGACGGTCAATGGCGACCTCAATGTTGAAGCGAATGAAACGTTCTTCGTCAACGTCATGAATGTGACGGGCGCAATTGTGACGGATGGCCGGGCGGTAGGCACCATTCAAAACGACGACAGTCCGTTGCTCAGCATCAACGATGTCACGATGAACGAAGGCAACAATGGCACAACCATATTCACCTTCACCGTTACCTCCTCATCGCCTGCGCCGGCGGGTGGCATCACTTTCGACATCGGCCCGCAGGACCATACGGCGATTGCTGCCGGCAACGACTATGTAGCCCGCAGCCTGACCGGGCAAACCATCCTTGCCGGATCAAACAAATATCTGTTCGAGGTGACGGTGAACGGCGATACGCTGGTCGAGCCGAACGAAACGTTTCTTGTAAACGTCACGAACGTTTCCAACGCGGAAGTTGCGGACGGCCAGGGCCAGGGGACGATTCAAAATGACGACACAGCGCTGATGGTCATAAGCCAACTTTACGGAGGAGGGGGAAATAGCGGAGCTGTTTATAAGAATGACTTCGTCGAATTATTCAACCGCGGCACTACGACCGTTGACCTGGCCGGCTGGTCGGTGCAATACAGTTCGGCGACCAGTTCGACCTGGGCAGTCACACCGCTCTGCTCCAGCGGTCCATGTCTGGTTCTACCCGGCCACTATTTCCTGGTGCAGGAAGATCAAGGCGCCGGGGGATTTACGAATTTGCCGACGCCAAACGCCGCCGGCACGATCGCGATGACGGCAGGCAGCGGCAAGGTGGCGCTTAACTCCAGCACTATAGCGCTCTCAGGAACATGCCCGTCCGCTACGAGTATTCATGATCTCGTGGGTTATGGCGGTACGGCATCCTGCTTTGAAGGAATAGGTCCGGCGCCGGCGCCGGGCAGCAACACAGCAGATTTCAGACGATCGGGCGGCTGCATAGACAGGAATGAGAATGCGATCGATTTCGCGATTTCAGGGCCTAATCCGCGCAACAGCAGCTCCCAAATTAACGATTGCAGTACCGGCTTCAGGCCTGACATCACCATCAACGATGTCGCGCTGACGGAAAGCGATAGCGGCACGAAGACGGTTGACTTCACCATTACGCTTTCCGCAACCAGCGCGCAAAGTGTTGCGGTCGATTACTCGACAGCCGACGGCACAGCCACGCAGTCTTCTGACTATCAATCAACCGGCAGCACTTTGATCTTCAATCCGGGCGACCTGATGAAGACAATTACGGTAACTATCAACGGCGACACAACGGACGAGTCAAATGAGACTTTCTTCGTTAACCTTTCAAATGCTTCCAACGGAGTGATTCTGGACCCTCAGGGACAAGCGACGATCACCGACAACGATCCGCCGCCGTCACTCTCGATTAGCGATGCCTCGGTCTTGGAAGGCGACAGTGGAACGACTACTGCCACGTTCACCGTCACTCTTTCCGCGGTCAGCGGGCTCACCGTGACGGCAAATCATGCGACGGCGGATAACTCAGCCATTGCCGGTAGTGATTACGAGTCCACCGGTGGAACATTGACATTCAGCCCTGGTGATACTAGCAAGACGATCACCGTCGCGGTGAATGGTGATACAGCTTTTGAGGCAAACGAAACCTTCTTCGTGAATCTCAGCAGTCCGACCAACGCCACCATCGCTGATAATCAGGGTCAGGGCACCATCAGGAATGACGATGCGGCGCCGCCGTCGGCGAACCTTTCAATTACGCAGACTGATTCTCCCAATCCTGTCGCATCGGGCGACAACGTTACCTATGCGCTTACCGTTACCAACAATGGTCCCGATCCAGCTCCGTCAGTCATCGTCACGGATAGCCTGCCGAGCACGTTAACTTTCGTCTCCTGCTCTGCAACTGGTGGCGGGGTTTGCGGCGGCGCGGGTAACAATCGAACTGTTACGTTCTCGTCAATCGCCAACGGCACCTCGGCGGTCGTTGCGCTGGTTGCCACTGTTAACAGCTCTGTCTCAGGCGGAACTGCGATCACTAATGTAGCTACCGTTGCCTCAGCTACGCTGGATACCGACAACAGCGATAACTCCGCTTCGCAAACTACCTCTATCAACTCGATCATCATTAATGAAGCGCTAGTCTCCTTCGCCAGTGGCGCCGGTCGCGCCAAGTTTCTGGAGCTTTACAACACCACCAACCAGCCAAGGGACATCAGTGGAATGGTTATCTCTTTCCGCCCTGGCGGCAGCGGCAATACGCCGAGTGTCATCACGCTGCCTGGCGCCGCCGGTAGCAATACTACTGTGGTCGGCGCCCATGGTTACTTCCTGGTTGTGAATGGAGCGTCAACGTTTGGAGTGAACGCCGGCTACAATCCGGGGGCGGGTAATCTCGATCTGAATGGTACGGGTGGAGGAATAAAGATCGAGCTTAACGGCGCCCGGCTGGATGGCCTGACTTATCAGGGGAGTGCTACAGCGATCAATGCTACATTCGCAGCCTACCGCGAAGGATCGGTCTTCACTTTTACGGCCACGACCACCAGCGATCTGGTTCGTACTTCGACGTCCATCGACACGAACAAAAATCTAACCGATTTTCGGCTACTGTCATCCACCGCCACCGTAACGCCGAAAGCAAAGAATCCACCCTAAGTGGTGTTTAGGGTACCGACTTTAGTCGGGCTTTATTGCGCTGAGAAAAGCCCGACTAAAGTCGGTACTCTAAACACCCACTTCGCAAAGAGGGTAGAGTTACTGCTGCGGCTCAGGCGGCGGTGGCGGTCCATTCGGCCGTCCGCCCATCGGTCTACCGGAACCATGCGGTCCACCCGGGCCCATGCG
>DASXRU010000217.1:0-7802 GCA_036506395.1 Pyrinomonadaceae bacterium
CACATTGGGTCAGGCGCGGCGTCGTTCAAGCAGAGCGGCGATCTGCGGCAATCCTATGGTTGCCTGCAGGACAAGCGTGACTTTCCCGGCTAATGACTTGCCGTTTCGCGTGCCGAAGAGCGGCGTGATTGTGGATACTGAATCGTTCTATGCAATCATTCTGCAGAGCACGAAGGCCGAGTACGATAATTGTGACGTGTTTATTCCGGAACGCGAACGGCTGGCGGCCCAGGGCTTGTTTCCGGATCATAAAGTGTTCACCTCGCGGTGCGTGGATCCGGAAAACTTGTTTTATATGGATGAAACTGCGCCACGTAAAATCACAAATCTAAGCGAGACGCATAGAATCATGGCTGTCTATGCCGGCCCAACACTGGCCGAAGCCAAACGTTTTCTGGAGGCAGTAAAAGCCACGGGCAAATTTCCCGGCGCCAACATTCGCAGGATGCGCACCGGGTTTAACGGCACGTAGTAGGACAGACTTTCCCGTCTGTCTAGATTTGAAAGGCAGACAGGCAGGAATACCTTAAGTAGGACAGACTTTCTAGTCTGGCTAAGTTTGAAAGGCAGACAGGCAGGAATGCCTGTCCTACAGTTATTTCAATGTTGAGCACGATTCCAGGGCTATGTGCCTTAACGCACAGATTGACGCTCTCTTCCTGTGATTAAATGGGATAAGCGATTTATTAATCAACTTTTGAAATGAGGCACTGCCAAAATGGATGACAAACTAGCAAACGACGAAGCCAGACGATCGGTGCAGCACGGATCGGTCAAGACGCAGGTTGAAGGCGAAGTGCAGGCGGAGATTGCGGATCAAGCGCAGGCTCCGGCAGCGGGTGAGTCACAAAGAATCCAGCAGGTCGCCGGCGATTTTCGCGCGAAGGCAGTCGATGAAGTAGTCAAGACGGAGCGTGAGGTTGAACGCGGGCGAGGCGCCGCCAGGGTTTCGCAGGTCGTTGATTACATCTTCTATGTGATTTATGCCCTGTTGGGAATGCGGTTTCTGCTGGCCTTGCTGGCAGCACGCAGCACGGCCGGTTTCGTTCAGTTTATCGTGACTGTAACGAATCCGTTCTACCTTCCGTTCAGGGGAATCGTGGCCAGCCCGAGCACGGATCAGGGGCATACGTTGATGATGCCGATCATCATCGCGATAATCGCGTATCTCCTGCTGCATCTGGCCATCAATGGAATCCTGCGAATGATCGCGCATCGCAAGACGGCGATATAAGTCATTGCCGATTTTTGATTGCCGATTGCCGATTTGCGCGCGGGATACGCAATCCTGGTCACGACGACGGTAAGGAAATTGGCAATCGGCAATCGGCAATTGGAAATGTTCTTGGGTTATCAGATCCCGGGCTCCGCACAACGTTCGCCTTGTGAACCCCGCCAGGCCGGGAACGGAGCAACGGTAGCAACGGCAGCGTGTGTTGCGGGTAAGTCCGGGGTCTGGCCACATCTGACGAAGAGAGCGACGGGTTAAACTGCCTGTCGCTCTCTTTGTTTGGCGCCCGACCGTGCTGATTGCTCGCACCACTCTCCTCTGCTAAAGTCTGTGCCTGAAATCACCGACAACGGAGCGAACCCAATGAAACGCATACTTGCCGCGGCACAGGTTGGTGTCATTCTTTTGTTCGTCGCCATTACTGCTTTTGCCCAGGAGACAGCGCGGACCACACAAGGGACAGATCGCCTTCAGGGGAGCGCTGGTTGGGATCCGAGTTCGCGGGCAGAGGGTACTGGCGGAACCCAACCAATCGCCGGACTGCCATCACTCGACAATAACCAGCGCCAGCGCTGGGTGGTGCCACGAGAAGACCGCGTCTTGAAAAAGGGTCTACTGGCTCCATCCGCAGACGACCGGGCGGCATTCGAAGCCTTCTTGCAAGAAAAGAATACCGGGCTGATGCGTTTGTTGCCGCGCGAGGTTTATGACAGCCAGACGTATCACACAGAAAAGAAACTGAACATTCGTGGAGGCGGAGCTTACTATTCGTTTGGCAATCTCACCCACCGTTTTGGTTACGGTTCAGACATCGAACTGGACCACAACAAACTGTCTGTGGGATTTTCTGGCGCTGACTATGGACTGTTGACCAATATTGGCGATACGTCGCTGGAGCTGATTACGCTGGATGACCCGTGGGTTCAGCCCCTCTTAATTTACAAGCCGGCGAAATCCGAGGCCGAAGTACGGCTTAACTCCTATGAGGGTGTAACGCTTGACGGAGTTCTTTATCATAAGAGGCTGCCAGTCCAGGAGAACTCAACTTATCTTCTACGTTCAATTGTTTATGATGAAAGCGATCTGCTGGTAGCGTTCAGAGTTGTACGAAAAGACACCGACGGCAGCGTCATCATTGTGTGGAAGCGTTTAAAGAAGTATTCGGTTCCGCAGTTGACTCGGTAATTGGCAATCGGCAATCTACAATAACGGCATGACCTACGAGGTAATAGCACGCAAGTGGCGCCCGCAGACCTTCGCCGACGTTACCGGCCAGGAAGTCATCACTCAAACGCTTACGAACGCGATCGAGCATAAGCGGCTGCATCACGCGTATCTTTTCTCCGGCGCCCGTGGGGTTGGCAAGACAACTACGGCGCGCCTGTTGGCCAAGGCGCTCAATTGTCATAAGTCTGCCGGGCCTACGGCGACCCCTTGCCGAACAGACGATCCGGATGCCTGTCCCTCGTGCAAAGAGATTTCCGAGAGCCGGTCCATTGACGTGCAGGAGATCGATGCTGCCTCCCACACGGGGATTGATAACGTTCGCGATACCATTATCGGAACAGTCGGCTTTGCTCCGGCGCGCGACCGCTTCAAGATCTTCATCATTGACGAAGTACACATGCTTTCGCAGCCCGCATTTAACGGCTTACTGAAGACTATAGAAGAGCCACCACCGCGGGTCGTCTTCATGATGGCGACGACTAACAGGCACAAGGTCCCCGAGACAATACTTTCGCGCTGCCAGCTATTTGAGTTTCACACCATTGCTACGGCCAGGATCGCTGAGCGTTTGCGTTATATCGCCGACGCCGAAGGCATAAAGATTCCGGATGAGGCGATTCGCGAGATTGCTCGGGCGGGCGAAGGATCCATGCGCGACGCCCAATCCGCGTTCGATCAGGTAATCAGTTTTGCCGGCAACGAGATCAAAACGGAAGAGGTGGAAAAGGCCCTGGGCATTGCCGGCGCCGACATCCTGGCGCGCGTCGTGAATGGCATTGCCGGCAACAATTCCGCCGAGGCGCTTGCAGTCGTTGACGAGATCGTCATGCGCGGTCATGACCTGCGCAACTTTTGCCGCGACCTGCTCGCCTATTTCCGCGATCTGCTGGTCGTTAAAGTGGCCGGCGATGCGCGACTGCTGGAAACATCCGCCGCCAGCTCGGCAGAGCTTAAGCGTCATGCCGATCTGTTCTCGGAATCCGACCTGGTGCGCTTCTTTCATTCGCTGGCGGAAACCGAAAACAAATTGAAGGAAGCGGCGCACCCGCGCTATCAGGTAGAGGTCGGCCTGGTAAAGCTGATGGAGATGCGGCGGTTGGCTCCATTGAGTCAGCTTGTCGAACGCGTAGCAGCACTGGAAGAAAGCCTGCGCTCGGGAAAACCATCTGCGGCAAAGGGAACGCCTTCGCCCAATTCCGGAGGTTCCGGAGGCTCCCTTTCGGGTTCTGGGAAACAGAGCGTGCCATCCGGTCGATCTGCGGCCGGAGGTGGTCATTCAATGGCCGGCGGGCCGCCGAGTTTCTCCGGGGCCGCGGCAGTGGCGCCGGCGCTCGCACACGACGCGTCGGCGATGGCATCCGGGACTGACGCGACATTGCATTCGGGAGTCGAGACAATTGAACCAAACGGAGCTGCGGATGCTTCAGGTTCAAAGCCCGAGGAAACACCCGCCGCCGATCCTTTGTTTGATCGCATTCGATCAGCGCTGGAGAAGAGACGGCGGATGTTATTAGTAGCTGCACTCGATGGCGCACGCAGCGTGACAGTCGAAGGCGACGAACTATGTGCCGTGTTTCCCCCAGAGTCGAAGCACCTGCGCGATACGCTGGCAAAAGCTGATAGCGCCAAGATTTTGCGCGAGGTGTGCCAGGAGATTATGGGCAGGGAAATAGGGCTGCGTTTCGCGATCAACGATGCAGAGAATGATGCGGCGATAACTCCGCAAGACCAGGAGCGCCGAGAACAACAGCGTCTGCGCGAAATGGCCGAGCAGCATCCCGGGGTCCAACAGTTACTCAAAACTTTCCGCGGTGAAATCGTCGAAGTCAGGAAAGTGAGCAGTGAGCAGTGAGCAGTAAGCAGTGAGCAGTAAGCGTCAACCAACCAAAGCGCAGTCAGGAAGGGGGCCTGCCCCCGCTTCTTCATATGCCGGTCCTTCCAGCTCTAGTTGATGCTGCTACATAAGAGCGGGGGCATGCCCCCTTCCTGACTGCGCTTCTGTTGCTTGATTCCCACCGAGAACCAGACAATCTCTTTTCTGAACAATAATTCAAACGCGCTCGTATAGCCTCCCCAGAGGTTGATTTACATGCGCGATCCTTATATTGCCGGCGTGCTCAGTTTTCTGGTTCCCGGAATCGGTCAAATCTATAACGGTCGAATCATTATCGGAGGCGTCTGGTTATTCATTACCGGCGTTTCCTGGATTGGTTCGGCCGGCACGCTGGGCTGGATCCTTCACATCATCTCCGCCTGGTGCGCCTACAGCTACGCCAAAGATCACCCCGTTCGCGTTTGAGGCCTGGTTGGGAATTCAGTTTGGAATTTACCTGAACTAGCGGTCACTGGTAGCAGGTCTGAAGGCCAAAGGCCCGAAATGAAAAAGCCTGGGGCAGCGCCCCAGGAAAGAGTCATCTTTCCAAATTATAGAGAGCGCTGAAGGCGCGAAATTAAGTACAGAGGAATGTCTATTTCGCGCCTTCAGCGCTTGGAATCCTTAGACGTGCCATCCCTGGGCCGTTGGCCCAGGCTTTTATATTTCGCGCCTTTGGCGCTTTTACCGCTCGTCGCACAATCAACTCCAACCAGTCTTTACGGGTGCCGAGGTTCATGGTCCTTCCCGCATAGTTTCGGCAGCGTGCTATTCTTGTCCGGAATTCCCCCTACCTGAAATTGCCTGGAATTGTCTGGAATCTACGGACGAGTTCAAATGACCTTTCGGGCACAGCAGAGCGAGAGCCTGGGCCGGCATAAATCTCTTTTCGACGACGCGCTGCAGCGTGCCGAACGAGAGCACTTTGTGCGCCGCATCTGGGATAAGGACGCGACGCTCTGGAAGTCAGAGGAAGCCCCTCAAAAAATCATCCGCAATGCGCTCGGTTGGTTGACGGTCGCGCAATGGAGCAGTCAACGAGTCGATGAAATGGAAACGTTCGCTCGGGAAGTGTGCGACACGGGCTTCACGCATGTGATGCTGTTCGGCATGGGCGGCTCCAGCTTGTGCCCGGAGGTCTTTCGCCGTACGTTTGGCCGCCGCGAAGGCTTTCCGGAGCTGCTGGTCCTCGACACCACGGACCCGGACACGATCGCAGATCTTGGCTCGCGGGCTGATCCGGACGGAACACTCTTCGTTGTCTCTTCAAAATCCGGCACAACCATAGAACCACTTTCCTTCTATCAATATTTTCATGAGGCCGTGCGGGCGGTAGTGAGTACCGAGACCTTCCCGACAAATCCGGGCGCAAACTTCATCGCGATCACGGACCCTGGCACCTTGATGGAACGGATCGCGACCGAAGCTTACTTTCGCCGCGTGTTTCTAAATCCGCCGGATATCGGCGGACGTTACTCTGCGCTTTCGTACTTCGGAACGGTGCCGGCGGCGTTGATGGGTCTCGACGTACGCGAGATGTTGAGCCGTGCAGTTGCGGCAATGGATGCGTGCTCCACTTCGGTGACGATAAGGGACAATCAGGGGTTACGACTCGGCTGCGTGCTGGGCGCGATGGCGCGCGCCGGGCGCGATAAGCTGACGCTGGTGACAGGCGCGGAAATCTCCTCGCTGGGATTGTGGATCGAACAACTAATCGCTGAAAGCACAGGCAAGGAAGGCCGCGGCATTATTCCAATTGCCGGAGAGTTGCTGGGCCCGCCGGAAAACTACGGCAATGATCGCGTGTTTGTTGCCATGCACGCGGGTGAATTGGACCATGAAACCGACATCAAGCTGCAAGCGTTGGAATCCGCCGGTCATCCTGTCGTGCGGCGGGCGCTCAGCGCTCCATTAGACCTGGCTGCCGAGTTCTTCATTTGGGAGTTTGCCACCGCAGTTGCCGGCGCGCTGCTGGCAATCAATCCATTCGATCAGCCGAATGTGCAGGAGAGCAAGGACAACACGAATCGTTTGCTCGATGAATTCAAGAGCAAGGGCAGCTTGCCCGAACAGCATCTAGTTGCCGCGGCAGATGGTTTGAAAGTTTACGGCGCACCGCCGGCAGCTGACTCCGCATCGCCGGCGGGACCAGTGCCGCCCCCAGACGCGGTGATTAGGGATCACTTTGCGCGAGCCAAACCCGGCGACTACATCGCATTGCTCGCCTACATTCAGGAAACTGAGGTCCACGATCGATTGTTGCAAGCGATGCGCACGCGGCTGGGCAGCCGGTTTCATGTTGCGACCACAACGGGCTATGGCCCCCGCTTCCTGCATTCGACCGGACAGCTTCATAAAGGCGGTCCCGACAGTGGCCTGTTCGTCCAATTAACGTGCGATGCGAAAACTGATTTGGCGATTCCCGGCGAGCCATATACTTTTGGCGTGCTGCGTCAGGCGCAGGCGCTCGGTGACTTTTCGTCGCTCCAGAGCAAAGGGCGCCGCGCGATCAGAATTCATCTCGGCCGCGATGTTGTAGCGGGATTGAAGAACTTGCTTGAAATTGTAGAAGGTGCATAAGCAGTAGAGGGGTACCCGAACAAAGCTGCAGAAGTATTTGGAGGGAATAGAGTGGGCGAAACGGACATTGGCATGGCAGGCGTCGGGGTAATGGGCTCAAACCTGGCCCTGAACATGGAGCGCAATGGCTTTGCCGTCAAGATCTGGGATCGCGATCCGTCGTTTGTCGCCCAGGCAATGTCCCACGTTGGCAAAGACAAACGCATTAGCCCGGCGAAATCACCGGAAGAATTTGTGCGCGCCCTCAAGCGGCCGCGCAAAATTATGATCATGGTTAAAGCCGGCCCGCCAGTGGATTGGACCATTGAACAGTTCAAGCCCTTTCTGGAAAAGGACGACATCCTGATTGATGGTGGGAACTCCTGGTTCGAAGATACGCGCCGGCGGGAGGCGGCCCTCGCCCAAGAGGGTTTTCGCTTTATCGGCTCGGGAGTTTCCGGTGGCGAAGAAGGGGCACTGCACGGGCCTTCGCTGATGCCGGGCGGCGCTCGCGCAGCTTATGAAGAAATCCGTCCGATCTGGGAAGCAATCGCCGCGAAGACAGAGGACGGTCCCTGCACTACCTATGTCGGTCCGGACGCTGCCGGGCACTTTGTGAAGATGGTCCACAATGGCATCGAATATGGGGACATGCAGTTGATCGCCGAAGCTTACGACATTATGCGGCGCGTGCTGGGCATGACGGCCGGCGAGATCGCCGATGTCTTTGCCAAATGGAACGATGGCGTTCTTGATTCATACCTGATTGAGATTACGTCGCAGATTCTTCGCGTTAAGGACAACCAAACGGGCCAGCCACTGGTCGGTTTAATTCTCGATCAGGCGGAACAGAAAGGCACCGGCAAGTGGGCGGCGCAGGTTGCGCTCGACGTTGGGGTTGCGATTCCGACC
>DASXRU010000218.1:0-16833 GCA_036506395.1 Pyrinomonadaceae bacterium
GGCCAGCGGAGAAAGCCAAGGTCAAAACTTTAACTAGTTATCAACTCAGATTAATCTGCGTCGCAAAAGATCGAGCGCCGCTTGCGAGGCACGCCAGCGGACGAGATGCCGATCGCCGGGCAACGTCAGCCGGCGATGCTCCGTGTGCGCGTCATCGGCCAGGGCGACGAACACCAACCCCACCGGCTTTTCCTCTGTGCCACCGTCAGGCCCGGCGATGCCCGTGACCGCCAATCCAAAATCTGTGCCCGCACCATTGCGAACTCCTTCAGCCATTGCCTCTGCCACCGCAGCACTGACCGCGCCCTCCGCCAGAATTAGTTTCCGATCGACTCCCAGCAGTCTGGTCTTTGAGGCATTCGAATAAGTGACCACGCCTTCCACGAAATACTTCGAAGAGCCAGGCACGTCCGTAAGACGCTGCGCAATCAGCCCGCCAGTGCAGCTCTCGGCCACGGCTACGGTGAATCCGCCCACTGACAATTTCAGCCCCACAACCTGCTCCATTGTCTCCCCGCGAAAAGCAAAAATTGAATTGCCGAGCTTGTCCTCGATCTTTTCAGACAAGTTGTCGAGCAGTGTTTCGGCTTCTGCCTCGCTTCTGCCATGCGCGCTCAGATGTATCTCAACCTCGCTGCTATTGAAAAGAATCGTCGTCTGCGGATTCTGATAGCGCGTGTATATCGGAGCAATCTTCTCGTCGATCGCGGATTCACCCATTCCGGCGACGCGCAACACGCGCCGGGCAAAACGAACATCCCCGGACTTCTCCGCCAAACGCGGCCGCACAAACGTTTCGAACATCGGTTGCATCTCCCGCGGCGGACCGGGAAGAAGAGCGATTGCGCATCCTTCATGCTCCAGGTAAAGTCCGGGCGCGCTGCCGTTGGGATTTTCAAGAACGTCAGCGCCGTCAATCACCATTGCCTGCCGCGAATTTCTTTCCGGCATCGCCATCTTGTACTGAGCAAAGCGGTCTCGTATTTCACGCAGCACGCGCTCGTTCAGCACCAGCCGCCGGCCCAACGCCCGGGCTGCCACTTTGCGCGTTACATCATCCTCGGTTGGACCCAGGCCGCCCGTGGTAATCACTACGCGAGAACGTTTGACCGCGTCCTTGATCGCTTCCTCCAGGCGTGCGTCGTCGTCCCCGACAATCGTTTTCAGTTTGACGTCGATGCCGATGCGATTAAGTTGTTCGGTGAGCCAGAGGCTGTTGGTGTCGCTGCGGGTCGGAGCCAGCAGTTCTGAGCCGATGGCGATAATTTCAGCAGTCAGCATGGAGGACATTTATTTACCACAGAGGCCAGAGAAGAAGAAATCGTAAAGGCGGGCACTGATGCTGTTTGCCCGTTTGGATAGCGATAGGTGCGGTCCCGATGAGGTCAGTACCACCACGCGGTAGCGGGTGGGTCTCTTCATTGCCCATTGTCGATTTCCGATTGCCAATTGGCTTTTGACGACACAGGCAATCGGCATTCGGCAATTGGCAATCGGCAATGTCACGGCCCACCCGCTACCGCGTGGTGGTACTGATCTCACCGGGACCGAGCGTCGTTCTAAAGGGCAAGCCTCAAACTGCATCAGTATTTAAAGGCGCTGTTCTTGTCGATTCTCTGCCAGGTCGCTTATAGTCAATCTTTTTCAAACAAGCACAATTATGCCGAAGCAATCCTATTACATCGTAGCGCTGCCCGGTGATGGAATTGGGCCAGAGGTCTTAGCGTGCGCCCTGAACGTCTTGAGCACTTCGGGCCAATTATTTGGAATCGATTTCCAGGTGGAAGAGATTCCATGTGGGGGGCACTACTACGCCCAGCACGAGACAGAATGGCCTGAGGGTTCTTTTGAAAAGTGCGAGCGGGCCGACGCGGTCTTGCTGGGCGCAGTTGGACATGAGGTTGACGGCAAAACGGTTTTCACGAAGCCAGGCAAGCCATATCCAGAGCCACAGTTAGCGGGGTTCGCTCAGGTAATTCTCAATAGACAAAAGCTCGGGCTCTACGCGAATGTCCGTCCCGTGAAACTTTACCCGGGCGTTAAGCACAAGATTCACGGTGAGCTGAAACAGGTTTGGGACCCGGACAAGGTCGACTACGTGGTGATTCGCGAGAATACCGAGGATGCTTACACGGGCGAGACCAACCTAATTCCAGACGGCCGGACCACGCCAATAAAAATCACTCGCCAGGCAACAGAGCGCGTAGTACGTTATGCCTTCAATCTGGCACGACGCCGCGCTAAGCAGCACAAGGTCACCTGCGTGGACAAGTCAAATATCATAGGTGCACACCGCTTCTTCCGCGACGTTTTTCGCGAAGTCGGAACGCGTGAGTTCCCTGAGATCAATCTCGACTACGCTTATGTAGATGCGTTCTGTCAGTGGCAGATTCGCAATCCTGAATGGTACGACGTGGTGGTTGGTCCGAATCTTGTCGGCGACATCATCAGCGATAATGGTGCGACCACGGCAGGCGGCCTCGGCCTTGCAGTTGGCGGCAATATCGGCGATGAGCACGCGATGTTTGAGCCGATTCATGGGAGCGCCCCGAAACATGCCGGAAACGACAAAGCGAATCCTCTGGCAGCGATCCTGTCAGTGCAGATGATGCTGGACTGGTTGGGCACACGACACGCAGACGATCGATTGCAAAGGGCCGCGCAGGCGGTCGAAGCCGCAGTAGCGGCACTCCTCAGCGAAGGAAGAACACTAACGTATGATTTGATCGGAGAAGCGAAGGCGTCACGCTGCAGCGAGGTCGGAGCCGCAGTCGAAGAGAAGCTACGGATGATGACCTAAGGACAATCACCGCTTGCTTCCCAACCGCGCCTCGATCTTCGGCAGGCTGGTGAGCATAACGTCGCCGACAATCTTCAAACTCTTCGCGGAAATCTTATCGAGCGTGTCCCCGGCGGTGTGCCAGTACTCTTCTCCACTGGGGGACTTGTAGTTGCTGAGCTGGATTATGTCGAGCGCATCGACGCCGGCGCGCAGAAATGGTTCGTGGTCGTCGCCGCCAACGCCTTCTATGCGATCCTGAAACACAGACCCGTAGCCCAGCTCCTTTGCGGTTCGCCACACGATATCGACCAACCAGGTCGAGCTTAGGTCGTCACGCCCAAAATTGAGGTCTTTATAACCAATCATATCGAGCAGGATCATGGCCCGCACGCGCGACAATTCGTTCCTGCTTTGAAGTTGCTCGACATAGCGGCGGCTGCCGTACGTATTGTCCGGCGCGCCCGGCTTGCTGCATTGGTCCCATTCTTCGCAGAATGACTCTTCGCCGTCGAAGAAAACAAACCAGTACGTGAAGCGCCGGTCCGCTTTTGTCGTCGCCATGACGCGAGCTAATTCCATCAGCGCGGCCGTCGATGATGCCCCGTCGTTCGCTCCCACAAAGCGAAATTTCTTAAACAGTTTCGTGTCGTAATGACTGGAAATAATGATCACGTCACGGGAAGGGATATCAACAGCCGAAGCGGGAAGCTCTGCTGTAATGTTCATCAACTTCTTATCGCCGAGAGGAGTCTTCGGATGAAATTCATCTGTAGTGACGTTCAACCCATAGGATTTCAATTCCCCGATAATGAAGTTGCGCGTCCGTTCGAGCTGAGCCGATCCGCCCGGACGTGGGCCAAACTCAACTTGTTTGCGAACCAACTCCAACGCGCGTTCACCGTCGAACGGTGAATTGGCAACGGTCGCTGAACTGGCAGGAGAAGCCGCCGGTGGCGTGGTCGCTGAATTCGCTCCGGGCCCCTGTTTGGAGCCGCCCGGGCAGCCGACCAAAGCAAAAGGAAAAAGAAGAAACAGCGCCAGCGTGATATGTCTCCGCGCCCCACTGGCAGAATTCACAAAGGTCGCTCTGAACCTGGTTATCCTATTCATTCTGGTCTGAGTCATTTGGAATGCGGCTTGAAATTCAGTTCCGAACTTGGAGGCCCGGTTTCACTGGGAGCGCGGGCGCCCTCGCCCGCATTGCAGGGCAGCGCGAATGTTTCCCAAATATGAAATACGATCCCTTTTGTCATTTTTCGCGCTTCGCACTCATTGCGGGCGGGGGCGCCCGCGCTCCCAGTACTCCGGAAGTTACGGGATTTGGATGGCTGACTCAACCGCAACGCAGTTGCGTTCGCTGGCGCAACCCGTTCCGGGTTGATAATGATCGTCACTTACTTGACCCAGGGTTGAAGCAACCCTGGGCTTTGAGACGTAACCGCTTCGCGGTATCAATGCCCATCTATGAAAGTTGCTCGTCAAACTGGAACCTGGGTCTTTTTGCTTATCGGGAATGTCTCGCGGTGGCGGCGCGAGGAGAAGTCTTGGCCGCTGTCTCCTTTTCCGCGTCCCGCTCCTTCCGCCTGCATTCCGCGCATATTCCGATGATCCGCAGCAGATGCTGCGTCACTTCAAACCTGTGCTTCGCGGCCATGGCATCCTGAATCGCTTCGAGCTCGGCGGAAAAGAATTCGATGATCTTGCCGCAGCGGGAGCAGATCATATGGTCATGGTGCTGATGCTTGTAGTTATGCTCGTAATGCGTGCGGCCGTCACCGAAGCGGACTTCCCTGGCCAGACCCGCTTCCGATAAAAGTTTGAGCGTTCGATAGACGGTGGTCTGGCCGATATTCGGATCCAGTTCGCGCACCAGGCGATAGAGATCTTCGCTGGAGAGATGCTTTTCAGTGCGCAAAAAGACATCCAGAATCAGCTCTCGCTGCGCAGTACGCTTCAAGCCCTGTTTCTGGATATGCTTAAGAAAAACTTCCTGCTCTTCGGTCATAGATAATCTTTAGTTCCGAATCTGCTGCAGAAAGCATTCTAGCATCGCGCCTGAGGAAGTGGGAAAGAATGAGTAGAATTGGCGACCGATAAAGTTTGGGTTTCAGCTGAACAAGCTCCATCAGCACCTGCGCCTGACGTGGAAAGATTTGGATGGCCCGAGAGGTAAATGCTATCTTCACAGCCTGTGCCGGGGTGGCGGAATGGCAGACGCTACGGACTTAAAATCCGTTGTCCGCAAGGACGTGCGGGTTCGACTCCCGCCCTCGGCACCAGTAAGAATCAAATAGTTAGGGCGGTAACCTTTCATCTCGTCTATATGCCATAGCCCGCCGAAGCGGTTCGGCACAGAAGGAGACTAACTGCACAAACCAGGCTGAAAGCGAGAGAGGCGCCGTTCATAAGCTTCTGCAGCTATCCGTACGTCTTCCAGAAATCCCGGCAGTTCATCAAGCAGCAGCGCCTGGGTCCCGTCAACAAGTGCACTACCTGGTTCCGGATGGAAATCCACCAGGATCATATTCGCCCCCGCAATCACACCCTGCGCCGTGACGTGCATGATGTCGAGGATACCTTCGGGACCCCGACTGCGTGATCCGACCGAGTGAGATGGATCGATACAGACAGGCATTCTGGTCAGCCTCTTGACCACCGGAACGTGGGCGAAGTCCACAAAATTTCGATGAGGGGCTGCGATATTCGTCTTCATTCCGCGTAGCCCAAACACAACCTTATGATTGCCTTCACTCGCTAGATATTCAGCAGCGTGAAGAGACTCGTCCAACGTGATACCGAAACCGCGCTTGAGAAGAACCGGAAACTCCTGTTGCCGCCCGACACTCTTCAGCAGCTCGAAGTTCTGAGTGTTCCGCGTGCCGATCTGCAGCATTACTCCCGTCGCGTTGCCCGCGCTGTCCAAGGCCTCTCGAATCTCGTCGAGGTGCGACTCGTGCGTCACCTCCATCGCGATGATCTTGATACCGTACTTTCCCGCGAGTTCGAAAACGTACGGCAGGCAATTCTTGCCGTGCCCCTGAAATGAGTAGGGGCTGGTGCGAGGTTTGTACGCGCCCATGCGTGTGCAGACCTGCCCGTTATCGCGCAAAGCCCTCATCATCGTTTCGACATTTGCGGGCGTGTCCACGGCGCACAATCCGGCGAACACGTGGAGCGTGTCCTGACTGAAGCGCACGCCCTGATAGTCAAAATGGCTGGATCGGTGGTCATCCTTGTGTCGCCCGAGGATGCGATACTCTTCGGACACGCGAACAACGTGGTCAACTCCGGGCAGGTTCCTCATGTCTTCCACAGAAAGCGCTGCCGTGTTACCGATCAAATATATTTCAGTTAAGGTCTGTTCGACCCCGCGCTCCCGGTGAATACGCAGCTCTATGCTCTGCAGGCGCGAGAGATGGCTGACCAGTTGCTGGTACTCGGCGCCTTCCGTGTCTATATTGGACTTAAGGATCAGAATCATGTTCGTCAAGCCAACCGGGCTAAGCCTATTCGCTTTTTGAGATGTCCATCGAAGAGTAGCGACCCAGGTAGCGTACCTCTTCTGCTTGCTCGCGTATCTCATCGAGCGCGCCCCGCAACTCACTCTCCCTGGCCGGGGCCTGGAGATCAAGATAAAAGTTATATTGCCAGGGGCGTCCTTTGATAGGACGGCTCTCGATCCTCAGCAAATCAATGCCCCGCCGAACGAAAGGTCTGAGCGCCTCATGCAGCGCTCCGGGACGATGTGACAATCTAACTATAAGAGAGATCTTATTGCCGCGATCTGACGCCTCCGGGTTTAGAGCAAGGAGTGCGAATCGAGTGTAGTTCTCGCTATGGTCTTCCAGATGCTCTCGTAACACGGTGCCACCGTAGATATTTGCCGCTCGCCTTCCGGCTATGGCCGCCTTCGTCGTATCGCCACTTTCGACGACACGCCGCACACTGCCCGCCGTGTCGTCCGTTGCCACACGTTTGAGATGCGGGTGCGCGGCGAAAAAACGCTCGCACTGCGCTAGCGCCACCGGGTGCGAGTCCACAGTCTCGATGGTCTCAAGAGACGCTCCGCGGCAACCAATCAAGAAGTGTGAGATCGGCCAGATTATTTCAGCGACAATGCCCAGTGAGCTTTCCAGAAGCAGGTCGTAGCAACGGTGGATCGATCCCATGAGGCTGTTCTCGAGCGGAGCCAGTATGTAATCAGCCTCGTCGGCATCAATTGCCGTAAAGAGATCTTCGAATGTCGGGCGCGGCACGGGTTTACAGGTTTCACCTAAAAGCTCTATCGCAGCCTCTTCACTGAACGCCCCTCGCTCTCCCTGGAACGCTACCCGCGCTTCTCCTACAAAGTCTGTGAGCGTCGCATCCGCCTTGCCGGCATCTGCTGCGGGTTGGTGGAGTGCTCGCAATTGAACGTGTAAGCACTCGTCAATGATGCGCTGAAAGATGTTGGCAACATTCTTTTCGTCCAGGGGGCCGGGATTCTGCTCGCACAATCTCGTCAGCACCTCACGCTCGCGACGATTGTCGCAAAGCGATGTATCAACCTGCTTCTTAACCGCACCTACTTTTAGTGCCTGCTCGGCACGGTCGTTCAGCAGTCGAAGCAATTCATCGTCAATGGCATCTATTTTCGCTCGCGGGTTATCCGTTGGTTCCTTCATTCATGCGCCCCTTTCCCGAATACCGTGCAGGGTTCATCAATTCGCCAGCTCTGCCGTGCTTCTTAAGCTGGATATGATAAACGAACGGCAGGTTCGGACGAGCATCAAAGTGCGAAGCCACCGCTGAAAAAGTCTGAAGCTGTTTCAACCCAAGGGTGAGCTCGAGGTTAAATACCGTCTTTTGGTTTGTTAGCCGATCGGGGAGGGCCGTTTATGTTCAAAGGCCGTGATATCGGACGCAGGGGAGACGCTGCTGCAGTTGCTTCAAACGCCAGACGCCTGCACCCATCTGCTCGTTACCGTCGCGTCCTCAGCAGCGATTCTTTCACTCGCTCCTGATCCAACTTGAAGCAGCGCAATTAGGTCCTGATCATAGATGCGCTTCTTGCGGTCGGCGAGCGAGGTGAAGCGCTCGTAAATGACGTCCAGTTCCTCGGGCTGCATCGAATAGCCGAGATCCTCATAACGCCGAGCCAGAGCGTGGCGACCTGAATGTTTGCCTAACACGAGATTGTTCGCGGGCACACCCACCGATTCCGGCGTCATGATTTCATAGCAGAGCGGATTGCTGATTACCCCGTGTTGATGTATCCCGGCTTCATGTGCAAAAGCGTTGCGCCCGACGATCGCTTTATTTGGCTGCACCGGGCAGCCAATGATCGATGAAAGCAGTTGGCTGGTCGAATAGAGCTCCTGAGTCTGAATAGCCGTTTCGAAAGGTAGCTGATCGGCCCGCACCTTCATGGCCATTGCGATCTCTTCCAGCGAGGCATTACCGGCGCGTTCACCAATGCCATTGATCGTACATTCGACCTGCCGTGCGCCGGCATCAATAGCGGCCAGACTATTGGCAACGGCCAGTCCCAGGTCATTATGGCAATGCACGCTGACAGTGACGTTACGGTCGCCGACTACTTGCTCACGAACCCTACGCACCAACCGGGAAAATTCAACCGGCAACGTATAGCCAACGGTATCGGGAACATTAACGATCGTGGCGCCCGCCTCGATGGCGGTGGCAAACACTTCACACAAGTAGTCAACGTCGCTTCTGGTGGCATCCTCCGCAGAGAATTCAACTTCCTCAACACATTTGCGCGCGAGTGCGACCGCCTGGCGCGTCATCTCGATCACCTCAGCGCGGCTCTTTTTCAGTTTGTATTCGAGATGAAGGTCAGAGGTGGCAACAAACGTATGAATGCGCGGGTGAGCCGCGTGTTCCAACGCCGCGGCGGCTTTTAAGACATCCTGTTCCGAAGTCCGGCAAAGCGCTGCTACCGTCACATTCCGGCATTCGCTCGCCACCGCTTTTACTGCCGCAAAGTCGCCTTCTGAGGCGATTGGAAAGCCCGCCTCGATTACGTCAACCCCGAGACTTTCCAATTGCCGAGCCATACGAACCTTTTCCGGCAGGTTCATAGAGCAGCCAGGCGACTGCTCGCCGTCACGCAACGTGGTATCAAACAGCGCAATTCGTTCTTTAGCCATTTCCCCACCTCCAGCAAAAGACTGAATGGTAGAGACTGCCATCGGAATAGTCAAAGTTATAATTTCTATGAGAACATAAGCTCTCGTGATACCATAACCGGCGGTTTTGGTTTCGATAAGCGAACGGGTTTGGCTGTCAGACGGGGTAACTCAAGGCCGAGCACATCGACCCGCTCGTTACTGGCCGCGGTACTGATCGTCATTCGTCAGGGTAGTTCTACGATGGACATAAACCAGCTTGAGGTGCTCATAGCGGTGGCACAGGAAAAAAGTTTTTCCCGGGCTGCGGAGCGACTCCACCGCACTCAGCCGGCCATAAGCCAGGCTATTCGGCGGCTGGAAACGGAAATCGGCGAGCCGCTCTTCGATCGCTCATCGAAGGACGGGACCATGACGGCCGCGGGCCGCGTGCTCTTTGGTCACGCCCAGCAGATGCTGAATCTGCGGCATAGCGCACATGCGGCAATCAAGGAGTTGAAAGGTCTTCATCGCGGCAAGTTGAGCCTGAGTGCAAACGAATATACGGTCATGTATTTGTTGCCTCTCCTGCCGGTGTTTCGCGCTCGTCATCCACACATCAAGATTGAGGTGAAACGAAGCCTGGCAAGTCGAATTTCGTCAGAAATTCTGGCACGCGAAACGGAGATCGGGATCGTCTCCTTCAAGCCCAGCGACCCGGCCATTGCCTCGGTGGGAGTATTGACGGATGAACTGGCGCTGATCGTTCCGCTCAATCATCCACTTGCAGCGAAGAAGATCGTTTCCGTGCGCGAGCTGGGGGCGGAATCGTTCATCGCGCACAACGTTCCCTCGCCTTATCGAGAAAGAGTCGTGCGAACTTTTGAAAAGTATCGGACGCCGCTGAACATTTCCCTGGAGATGCCAACGCTCGAAGCAATCAAGAGATTCGTTGAGGGCGGCATGGGTATGGCGTTGATTCCAAGATTGACCGCCCAGGCTGAAATTGCCCGCGGGCAGGTCGCCGCCCTCACGGTGCGCGAAATGAAATTGGAGCGGCGGCTGTATCTGGTTTATCGAAAGAATGCAACTCTGTCGCATGCGGCGCGAGCGTTTCTGCGAGTTGCCCGAGAGCTACAGAAAGCCGTAGTTCCGCACAGGAGTTAATCTCTACCTGGGCCTGGCCTTCGTGCCTGCGCATTTCGGTCGGGTTGGTTATCGAGTAGTAGTTTCTCGGAAAGGCGAGTACAGTAGTCTCCTCTCCTGACGCTCTGGTTCCCGAAGTACAGCGGAATAGGTATGAAGGAAATGAATAGAACTCGCCTTGTTCAGGCGGTCAAGAGCACAGTGTGCTTGCGCGCCAAAATCTTCTGCCCGCTGGCGATGCTTCTGTGCTTTGTTTCCGGTGTGACAGGCATCAGCTTCTTGTTCGAGAGTAACTTTCGCGTCATGGCCGTGCAAGAGGAACAAAACAGCGGGCAAAGATAAGTCTACCGGTGATGAATCTTCACCGGCTGGTTTCTTTTGGTCATGCGTCCGCGAAATCCGGCCAGTACGAAGATCACATCTGGCGTGAAAGAAAGAGGGTGGGTACCAGGAAAAGCAACTTCACGATTGCCCCTAACAGCACAGCCGCGCCGACGCTGCTTACCGAGTGGAATACGAATCGTTCGGTCACCTTTGACTCGGTTACGTTTGTACGCGACCCTTTCCCTCTCGCTACCGGTTACAATTTCAGCTTCGATCAGCGCACGCGCGTCACGCTCTTCGCTTTTGGTCTGGAACTGATGCCCGGCGAAGACATTTCTGTCGTCACGGCACAGGCGGAAGATGTTGAGCATAGGATATACCCTTTAAAAGTAGAGTATGTCGGTAAAGTTCCTGGGTTCGATTGGCTGACACAGGTGAATATTAGATTACCCGACGATTTTCTTAGTGCCGGGGATGTCCTGGTAAGCGTCAGCTTGCGTGGCGCAGTCAGCAACAAAGCTGTCATCGGAATTCGATAGTTGGCAATTCGCTTTCCAGCCATGCTGCACCTTCAATCAAGTTTCAATTGGGTGTCGGCAAGATTCGCCGCGCACGTCGCTGACAGAGATTTCGGCCGTACGAGGCGGGCCAAGCCGAATGCGGTGGCTTAACAACAGTGTGTGCGTCGATTCAAGACCCACCGGCTACCGCCTGGTGGTACTGACCTCATTGGATCCCACGATCATCTCGCCCCTACTATTGAGGTTTAAAACTGATGGCCCTACGCGCTCTTCGGTTCGAGCGCAGAGCGGTGTATATTATCCGCGAAGCCACACTTCATCTCTAAAGGAGCTATGAATATGAAAAAGTTTTTGATTCTTTCCGCCCTTTTGGTCTTGGCTGTGGTGGCGGCAGTTTCCGTTGGCGCGGTTGCCGAGGCGCCGTCGGTTGGCACAAAGGCGCCGGAGTTTACGTTAACCACGAACGAGGGCAAGCAAGCCAGCCTGAAGAACTTTCGCGGTAAGTGGGTCGTGCTCTACTTTTACCCGAAGGACTTCACGAGCGGCTGCACTCTCGAGGCGCATAATTTCCAAAGCGATCTGGCCAAGTACAAGGCCATGCACGCCGTGATTCTAGGTGTCAGCGTCGACACAGCGGAATCGCACAAAAGTTTCTGCACCAAGGAGGGACTCGCGTTCAAGCTTTTGTCGGATCCAGCCGGAACAGTTTCCGACACTTACGGTTATGTGATGGAATACCAGGGCATGAAGCTTTCCGCGCGCAACACTTTTATCATTGACCCTAAAGGCAAGATCGCAAAAGTTTTCATGAAGGTGAAACCGGCCGGCCACAGCGAAGAGGTGCTGGCGGCGTTGGCGGAATTGCAGAAAAAGTGAGCGGCCCGCTCGCGCATAAGAAAGCGCGAGTCTGAGGGAAGTATCCGCAGATTACGCAGATTACACAGATTCAAACCGGAGCAAATGAATTAGTTTTGGACTTCTATGGTCTGTGTAATCTGCGTAATCTGCAGATCAAACCGATCCCGTGATCGCCGGTTTCTTGATTTGGTAAACGAGGTGTTCGACAATCTTTCCATGAAGATTCGCTTTTTCCCGCCGCTCGGTCAGAACGCCGCCGATTCTTTCCACCGCTTTTTGCGAACGCACATTCGTTAGCCCCACCATTAAGACAACGCTGTCTACAAACTTGAACGCATGGTCCAACATAAGGCGTTTCAATTCCGCGTTGTACTTTCCGCCCCAATAGGCGCGGGCAAGAAACGTCCAACCGATCTCAATTTCATTTTTTCCCGGTTCAAATCCGACATATCTTGACGAACCAATTATCTCTTGAGTCTTTCGGTCTATGACAATAAAGGCGCCCCCACACTCTAATCCCCCTCGAAAGAAATCTTTGAAGACCTCTTCTGTATAACGATCGGGGGCAGGATGTTGCTGCCAAATCAGCGGGTCCGAAGCCACTGCGAACAAGCCTTCCCAGTCTTCCGGTCGAAGCGGCCGAACCTCAATAAGATCGCCAACCAGGTGAGGTTGAAGGTCAAAAGTTTGATGCTGCTGATTTGGAAACTCTTGAGAACTCATGAGGGACAGAATGGAGAAACACGCCCCCAATTTCAAGGCGAGATTCCAGGCCAGCCCAAGGCCTGCTAGATAGGTGTATACTGGCATCACTTGATCGAATCAGGACCGCGGGTTACCGCAAAGCGGTTGTGTCTCGGAGCCCAGGGTTGCCGCTTCGGCTACCCTGGGTTACGAAGTTCGTGGACGATTCAACCGCAACGCGGTTGCGTCCGCTGGCGCAACCCGTTCCGGGTTGATAATGATCGACACCTATTCACCCCACGGTTGAAGCAACCCTGGGCTTTGATACGTAACCGCTTCGCGGTACCAGAGCCCTTGTTGTCCATGATAGTTGCACTTCATACTTGAATCCATCACATCCAATCACGAGCGATGCAAACACGCCGATTTCAAACAGCCACAAGATGCACCGGTCGAATCGTTCGTAGGTGTCTGGTAGCTTGCCTGCTGGTTTCCCTTTATTTCGTCCGCTCCCCGTCGTGCGTGGCCCAAACGACTGTTCCCGTTCCTTCTTCCCAACCCTCGCCACCGGCGCAGCAACCAGAGCGGATCAAGATCTACACGGAAGAAATTCTCCTGCCGGTGGTAGCCACCGATAGTAATGGGAGATTTGATCCCACCCTCGAGGCAGATGACCTGCTAATACTGGAAGACGGCGTGCCACAAACAATACGGAGCGTTCGAAGAATTCCCGCCAGCGTTCTTCTATTGCTGGATACCGGGGGCGCCAGAAATCCGGCGATGAAGACTAACGCCACGCGCGATCTCTCCGTTCGCCTGGTTTCCCAACTTCGCTCAGGCGATCAAGTTGCAGCTCTTCAATTCGGCGGCAAAGTTGAATTGATTCATACGTGGACGACAGAACCGGACGTCGTAATTCATTCGCTGAAGACCAAACTCTTCTCGGGACGTCGCACTCGCCTGGGGGACGCCCTCGCCGCCGCCACCGCGCAACTGAAAGATGCTCCGCCCGGCAATCGCCATGTCGTACTGGTTACAGATGGTGGTGAGTCCCCCCTCGACGACGCAGATTTGGAGACAGCGATGAAACAACTCTTCGCGACTCAAGCGACCGTCCATGTAGTCAGCTATACCTTGCTGGGACGCAAAACGATAGCTGAGCACCATCCCAAAATTCCTGTGACCCTAACCAGCGAAAAGCGAAAGGACGCCAACGACACCGCTAATGAAGCAATGCACCCGAATGAGCGTGAAACTTTGGTTTCGAAACTTCACAACAAGCTATACATGGTTATCGACACCGACTATCCCATGTGGCGACATAATAGAGACCATTTGAAGACTTTGAAGAAGAATGAACAGTGGCTGGCAGGGCTCGCGGAAGAATCGGGAGGGAGCATGACACTGCCCGCTTCAGCCGAAGAACTTCCGAAGCTCGTGGACGACCTGGATCGGGAGATTGATTCCCAGTATGTGATTACCTATAGACCGAAAAAAGCGGTCATGCTCGGATCAACCGAAGCAATTCGGCGTATTGAAGTGGTTTCGCGCCGGGTAGGCTTGCAAGTCCGTTCGCGTCGAAGCTACCTCGTTCCTGCTTCTCAGTGAACCTTTCATAAACCTACTGATGATGGCATTCATTTGCCGTCGTTCCATTATCGATGTTTGCCTGCAAGACTGCGCTTCAGCATGGCCATCATATCGACCACATTGCTTTCTTCTCGGGCCTCTTCTTCGACCTCGACCACGTTGGCGCGCTTTGATTTCTTTTTCTTGACCAGCTTCAGCAGGCGTTCGGTTTGATCGTCCTCGAGCTTCCTCGGTGATAATTGCTTTTTGGACTCACTGCTGATCAGTTTTTCAAACTTGCGCACGGTGGCAGCCGGCACGTCTTTCTTCCTGGGTAGACCCACGTCGCCGGGAGTGCGCAGCTCGTCGGCAAAGCGCATCGTCTCAGCTCGTAAGACGCCGTGATCGGAAAAGATTGCCACCAGATATTCTTTGCCGCGCATAACGAAAGTGGCGATGCCCGCCTGTCCGGTTTGTTCCATGGTTTTAGCCAGGAGCTTGTAGGCTTTTTCCGATCCTTCACCCGGCGTCAGAAAATAGCCTCGCTCGAAATAAACTGGCGGAATCGAATCTTCCGGAACGAAGCGAGTAAGATCAATGTCGCGAGTCTTTTCCGGCGCCAGACGCTCGAGCTCTTCATCAGTAACGACGACGTATTTGTCCTTCTTGTACTCAAAGCCTCGCACCATTTCATCCGCATCGAGATCGCGTTCTGTTTTTTGCGAGTAATACCGGCGCGCGAGCGGTTCGCCTTCCGGGCCAAGCATACGCAGCGGAGCGCGATTGCTCTGGTTAGCGGGAAACAGATTCACCGGCACACTTACCAATCCAAAGGTCAGCGTGCCGGACCAGAAGGGGCGAATTCTGGCCGAGCCGTCTCCATTGCCGGAGCTCTTCGATTTTCTTGTTTTCTTAGGCAGAGCCTTTCTCTCCTTAGTTAGACCAACCCGCTACGACGGGCGGTGCGGTGTCTCAATCATGACCCACCCGCTACCGCGTGGTGGTACTGACCTCACCGGGACCGCAGCCCGAGTGTGTGCGTCGAGACAAAACCCACGCACGCTACCACTGGCCGTGTTAACCACTTGCCCCTCCTGCGTGAATTCTGCTTTTCTCTGATCTCTGTTCATCCGCGTAAATCTGTGGCTAATTCTGCTCCGCCCGCTTCCGCAGCGGTGCTGATCTTTTTTAGGCAGCGCGTTTCGCTTTTTTCACGGCCTTGAGACTACGAGCCAGCATATCGTCCAGCGACGTAGTCTTGCGCTTCGATTTCACCGCATGTAAACGAGGCGCATGTCCTTTGGCTTTGCGTTCGATAAACTCCATCACGCGATCGCGATACTCATCTTTGTATTCGGCCGGGTTGAACTCGCCTTCCAGCGCCGCCACCAATTGCTTTGCCATCTTTATTTCATTCTGGGTTGGCTCGCGCCCGGCGGGCTTAGGAAGATCCCGCGCCGAAATCACTTCTTCGGCATTGCGCAGGGTGACGAGCATCAGGTAACCATCCTGGGCACGGAGCGCGCCGACATAGGCTTTGTTGCGCATGACCCAGTGGGCAAAGCCTTCCCGCTTGCGTTTCTCAAGAGCTTCCGCGAGCGCGAAGTAGGCCTTCTCGTCGCCATCGGGCCCCAGGTAGTAAGGTCTTTCAAACCACTGCTGACTGATTGCTTCCGGCGGAACAGACTCAGTGATTTCGATATCGCGGGAAGGTTTGGGCTCAAGACCCTCCAGCTCTTCGTCGGTGAGCAGCACAAATCTTCCGGGCTCGATCTCATAGCCCTTCTGAATGTCGTCGTTACTGACTTCCTCGCCACTCTCCGGGTTGACCATGTGCTGCTTCACGCGCATCAAACCGCGGTCGTCCAGAATGTGAAAACGGACCGTCTTATCGGCAACGGCTGAATAAAGCTTCACCGGCACTTTTGTTGAGCCGATTTTTAGCTGGCCTTTCCAGATTGAGCGAGCAGCCATTAGTTCCGCCCCTCCAATTTCGAATCTCGCGAGGGAACACAACTCGGGCAAAGATGACCAACTTCAACAGTCTTGATCACGCATAAGGCGCAGACCGGACCATCGCAATCCACGCAATAGAATTCTGTTTGATATGCGTACGGGTGATTGCATGCCGGACAGACATCTGTGCCGACTTCCAACCACCAGGGCTGTGCCAGTTTTGTTTTCGCCATTTCTCCAAAAATGTAAGGCACATTCAGTTCCAAAACTAACGATCAGTATTTGCCGGGAGCGCCGAACCAATGACTTGAGTACCTTTGAGTACGTCTCAGACTTTTCGCTGTGAAGGAACTGGCCTTGCAGTTGCATAAGAACAATTGAATTAGCGTCGCTCACAAATCGACAACATGAACAGTCCGAAGATCGTTACGCTATCAAGCGCAGCAAGTTAGGCTTAGGATTGTTCGCGAAAAAACCCATTCCCAGGGGCAAACGAATTGTCGAATACACCGGGCCTCTTATCCCGAATGAACAAGTCGACAAAAGGCGCGGCCGGTACTTTTTTGGTGTAAATACGAAGTGGTCAATCGACGGCAGTCCGCGAACCAACATTGCCCGATATATCAATCACTCATGCAAGCCGAATGCAGAGGCGATCATTTCAGGTCGACGGGTTTGGATTTGGTCCAGAAAGAATATTGCCGCCGGTGAAGAGATAGCCTACGATTTTTCCCAGAGGGAGAAGGGGGAAAACATAAAAAGGAGAAACTACGATGCGATTCATGATTATTGTAAAGGCCAACGAAGACTCGGAAGCAGGCGTGATGCCAAGCGAGAAAATGCTTACCGAAATGGGAAAGTTCAATGAAGAGCTGGCGAAAGC
>DASXRU010000219.1:0-3499 GCA_036506395.1 Pyrinomonadaceae bacterium
GTTGCCGGCTATCGCCACCAGTGACGCGCCAACTCTCAATACATTGACGATCCCCGTAAACCTCCCGCTCAAAGACTATCCGCCACTGGAAGAAGCCAACACATCCTTGCGAGATGCCGACGAGCTTCTGGCAAGATTAACGGCGGAAGGTGCGCCCCTGGATCAGATAATGCCGGCGAAGACGCAACGCCTTTATGCGTCAATTACAAATTTCTATGCCCGCGAAGCGCTGGCCCTGCCTGACGGACACCTGCCCATCGAGCTTCAGGGTTTTCGGCTGGGCGATGCGGCTTTTGTGGCAATCCCTGGCGAGGTGTTTGTGGAAATCGGCCTGGCTCTTAAACGTCAGTTACCGCACATGACATTTGTGGTAGGAATTGCCAACGGCTATATAGGTTACCTGCCAACGCGCGAGGCGTACACGGCGGGAGGGTACGAAGTAGTTTCCTCAAAATGCCAGCCGGAAGCAGCGGATATCCTGGTTGAAAAAGTAGCCAGTCTTACCGCGCGGTTGTTCAGCGACGGCGTAAGCGGCGGTAAGACATCAACTGTGTAATACTTCGACCCGCGAGAGCACAAATGACAGATAAGGTACGCATCGGAGTAGTCGGACTCGGCATCATGGGCGAGCAGTATGTACGCATCTACCAGGCGCACCCCCTGGCTACGGTTGCCGCCATCTGCACTCGCGGGAGCGACCGGCTTAATGAGGTCGGAGAAAAGTACGGGATTAAGACCCGCGTCACCGATTACAACGAACTAATCTCACAGCCAAATATTGACGCCGTCTGCGTAGCTACTCCCGATTTTGCACACTACGAGCCAGTGAAGGCGGCGCTCCAGGCAAACAAGCATGTGCTCTGCGAGAAACCGTTTACGACTCTGTTGAGGGAGGCCGATGAGCTACTTGCTTTAAGCCGGACGCGCGCGCAATTAAGGCTTCAGGTGGCTTTCAATCATCGCTGGCTCTCGTCCTACTACCATGGATTTTCCCAGATCAGGGCCGGCGCCATAGGCCGTCCCCTTGCCGGTTATGCGCGCAAGAACGACACCATCCATGTTTCGACGGAGATGATCAAGTGGGCCAGCCAGTCAACCCCAATTCACTTCCTGGGAGCGCATGATATTGATCTCATGCGTTGGTTCTTCGACAGTGAGCCGGTTGAAGTGCGGGCCTATGGCGCCAAAGGTGTGCTGACTGAACGCGGCATTGATACTTACGATTTGATTCAGGCTCAGGTCAAATTTGCGAGCGAAGCTTTTGCGACCTTTGAATCGAGTTGGATTTATCCGAACACTTTTCCCACGATTGTTGATTCCTTTCTCGAAGTGATCGGCAGCCAGGGCCATCTACACTTTGATCGCAAACGCGAGTCTATCGAGATGAGTACGCCGCAGCAGTTCACCTATCCCAAAACATTCCTTAACAATGAAATCTTCGGAAAACTACGAGGCGCTTTTGTCGAATGCCTTTCGGACTTTGTCGATGCAATCATCAACAACACCGAACCAAAGGTAACGGCATTTGATGGCCGCCAGGTAACTGCCGTGCTTGATGCGGTGTCGCGCTCGCTCGAATCGGGCGGGACCGAAGCGGTGTCAAATGCGAATCTTGAACCCAGGGAAGGTCGAGCGGGGGCAACCCATCCTTCCTGACTGCCTGTATTCAACGTTGAATGCACGCGGGATAAACTAGATGCCAACTGGTCTCCACACTGCCGATCACATTGTGATCCTCGGCTATTTTGTGTTGCTGACCTTGATCGGCTTCTATTTTTGGAAACGGATGCGCCACGTGCGCGACTTCTTCACCGGCGGTAACGCCATTCCCTGGTGGCTGGCGGGCGTCTCATTCTACCTGACAGGCTTTAGCGCTTTCTCCTTCGTCGCTTACTCTGAGATGGCTTATCGCTACGGTTTCGTCGCCGTGACGCTGGCGTGGAGTTCAGCGGTGGCTATGGCCGTGGGCACTCTTTTCTTGGCTTCCCGCTGGCGGCGCGCCCGAATAGTAAGCCCGGTCGAATTCCTCGAAGCTCGTTACAACAAACAAATCAGACAGATTCTAGCGTGGGCCGGGATTCCCCTCAGGGTTGTCGATGATGGACTGAAGATCTATGCGACGGGGGTGTTCGTCTCCGTTGGTATGGGCTACGACCTGAAGATGAGCATCATCGTTAGCGGCGCAGTGATGCTCATCTACACGTTCATGGGCGGCCTGTGGGCGGTTGTCGTCACTGACTACATTCAGTTCATCATTCTCACCCTCGGCGTGGTCGTTCTTTTTCCGCTGGTCTTCGCGCAGGCGGGTAGCTTCGGAGCGCTTGCGCATGGCGCTCAAGCCGGATTCCTCTCACCAATTGGGGCTCCATTTTCTCCGCTGTATGTGTTCGCCTTTTATCTGTTGATCATTCTCAGTTACAACGGCAACTGGGCGTTCGCGCAAAAATTTTACAGTGTCAGCGACGAACGCGCGGCACGAAAAGCCGGGATGCTGGCTGTTGGTCTGAAGATTATCGGTCCACCACTCTTCATTTTGCCGGCGATGGCTGCACGTAGCCTAATGCCGGAGCTGATGCAGCCTCCTAACTCGCCGCAGTATACCTATGCCGCCCTCTCGCTGAAGTATCTTCCAGCCGGGCTAATGGGTTTGATGATCGCTGCGATGTTTTCCGCGACCATGTCCACTCTAAGCGGGGACTACAATGTGATCGCGAGCGTCATAACCGAAGACATCTATCGCCGGCTTATTCATAAGGACGCCAGCCAGAAACGACTGGTGATCGTCGGGCGGATTGCCACTCTTGTCATCGGCGCGATCACAATTAGCATCGGCGTAACACTAATTGCCTCGGCGCGCAAAGGTTTATTTGAAGTGATGGTTACGGTGTTTGGAATCTTCATCGGACCGATGCTGATTCCGATGCTGCTCGGTCTACTGAGCAAACGTGTCACCTGGCGCGGTGCTGCAGCAGGGATTACAGCTGGTTTGCTATCAGGGCTTTCCTTCTATTTGTACAAGACACTAGTCCTGGCAAAGCAAACCGGTATTGATCCGACCTGGCTGCGCTACGACTATGAAGCGATCAGCATCATTACCAATTTCTCGGTAACGCTGCTCGCGATCGGATTGGTGGCCGCTGTAGAGAAAGTAAGGGCGACTGAACGCGCGAAAATAGACGAGTTCTTCATGCGGCTCTCCACGCCAATCGACGTGAGTCAGACTCATGCGCGAGTTACCGGCGAGCTCTTCTCACCTTTTTACATCATCGGCTGGGTGACAGGAGGCACTGGCTTCCTTCTTTTAATAGCTAGCGTAGTACAGCCCGCTGGTATTGGACGTTACATAAACCTGGCCGCCGGCATAACGATCTGCCTGCTCGGCTACGGTTTCTACCGCTTGCATGCACGAGTCATGCAGAAACAAGCGCGAGTCGCCCGCGAGGACGCAGCAGCAGTTGCAGCGGAGGCGCCATGAGGTAACGCAAACGCGCGCCGTAAA
>DASXRU010000220.1:0-14598 GCA_036506395.1 Pyrinomonadaceae bacterium
ATAAAGTCGCCTTGCTCGATAACGAAACGATGGACGCCGTCAACCGGCTCGACGCCGGCCACGCCATGATGCACCAGGTACGCACCGAGCGCCCCTGCCGCGCTTCCGGTCGCTGGATCCTCGCCGATGTTATCGCCGATAAAAAAGCGAGCGTGTGCGCGCGCTTGGCCAATCTCGATTGTCTCGCGCGTAAAGGCATAGACTCCGGTGGCGTTCACCCGTTTGTAGATTTCGCTGAGCAACTCCGGATTGACGCGGCAATGACTTAGATCAGCCAGCGCGCGCACCGGCACGGCGACGATGCCGATGCCGGTTGAAATGATTTGAATTGGCAGGCTTTCATCCAAATCTTCGCGAGCCAGCCCCAGCGCCCGCGCTGTGTCGGCTTGCTCGTGGCCATCATCAATCTCGCCGCGAATCTCGAACCCTCCCTGCGTCATGACCACACGCACCGGCTCGCCGTCTTTGAACTCGACATCCACCGGCAGCAGACCGATTCCGATTTCCTGAATGATCTGCGTTGAGCCGGTTCCTCCCTCAGGTAAAGGGACAATACCTTCGCGCGCCAGTACGTTCCATGTACCAACAACGGGGTGGCCCGCGAATGGCAGTTCCGAGCCGGGGGTGAATATGCGTAAGCGTCTAAGCGCGCTCTTCTCGTCCGGGGCCAAAACGAAAACCGTTTCCGACAGATTCATTTCGCGGGCGATCTGCTGCATCTGTTCCGGAGGGATTTCCTCGGCTTCTGGAAAAACCGCCAGCGGATTGCCCGCGAGGGCTTGATCGGTAAACACGTCGAGTTGAATGAAGCGATGGTTAGTCACGGTCCAGGCTTCCTCGCTTTCGTGGAACAGTTGTTTAAAGGATATTTACGAGCCTGCACATCATCACGTCGAGGCTCGTTCGTGGTCAAGCGCAGAGCTTTGTCAGTGTAAAAGTCTTTGGCTTCTGATTAAGGCGCAAGAGAGAAGTTTTTCCAACAAAGCGGAGATATCTGGACCTGGAAGCCTTGCAAAGAATCTTGCAAAAAACTCTTGACAACGCCAGGTGCTTGGAATATTGTGCGCGCGTTCTCATCGTCTCGCATTCTTGGACAGCGCGCTTCACAACCGCGTACTTGCTCGTAACTCTGGAACCATTGCCTCACGCCTCGTTGCCGCGATGGACCAAGACTAAAGTTCACCTTCGCTCTGAAAGTTCTTTCTTAGTGGTACCGTTTCTCAGCCCTGACAGATTTGTGGATCTGAAGGTCCCGGGTGCTCATGATTGGCTCGCTCTAATTGGGGGCGCACGCGGTGCTGGTGCCACGATCGCGTTTGATGGGAATCAGCGCCGGCACGGACCGGTGCTCGGTCCTGAAACGAAATAGAAAACAATCGGGAGGAAATCATGCCTGCTACACCCAGTAACATATCCAGCAATGGTGGCGAACCAAAGGTTACAGTGACTGGCACTAACCTGGTGAGGTATACGTGTCGCTTCTCCTTGTGGAAGCCGATAGGGCAAACGTGGCCGGAAACTGGTAGGCAAGACAAAGAGATCCATGCCGTGACCTTTAACATGAATCACGCGCCGACTGATACCTTTTCCCTTGGGCCAGCGGCTAGTCTCAAAGACCTTGGGCTTACCTGGGATATCGACATGATAGTTCCGGGTGGAGGTGGCCCGCTTCAGTATTCCGTGTCTGTCGAGATTAAGCAGGACGGCAACACCGCGATGAATCCATCCTGGACAGAGCAAGGCCCTATAACCAATGTGGAAGTAACCTCAGGCGAGACAGAATTGAGGGTAACACCATGAAGAACAAGGTTGCATGCGGAATCTTCCCCGCATGTTTGCTGATGTTATTGTTGTCTCAGTTTTGCCTTGCTCAGTCGCCGGGCAGTCAACATTCGACAGCCGACGTCGGTACCGCCCCGGCCGTGGGCCAATCGGACATCACGCATATCTCTGCAATCCGCAGCCACAACACCGCAAATGGGTCGCGCGTTACCATTACCTCTAATGAGGTCATCAGAGACTACGGCGCTTATCGGAATGGCGACAACTTTCTCGTCCTAATTCCCGGAGCTGAGCTCGCCTTGACGGAGATTAGTGTCAGGGGCACTGGTTTCACGGATTCAAAAGTAGAAGCGCGAGGTACCAATCTCGCTTTTTCATTTCGTCTGGAAGCGGGAGTTAGTCCGAGTATCAGTCAAATCTCCAATCGGCTGGAGGTCGCTTTCACGAGTTCCAACGTTAGTAGTGTGGAGGCTGGCAGCAATGGAAATGGTGTAGAAGCCGGCAGCAATGCAAATGATGCAGAGACCGGCAGCAGGCCCGAGGGTGTAAACGAGAGCGCTACTCCATCACGATCTAACGCTGTTTCCGACGGACCAAAAGTCAGGGCGGCGCCCGCGACAACCTCTCCGGCCACGACAGGTTCAGCGCCAGTAGAGCCGACCGGTGGCGCCGGCGATAACATAACTCAGAGGGAGATCGACCTTGCGGTTCCTGAGTCTCCCGCTTTCACCGTCTTGGGCGTTAATCCGGAAACCGTCACGCGACCGACAACCGCTCGTGAATTCGGCACCTCACTGCTGAACGGTGTGGACCAGCATGGCAATTTACAGACAGGCCTTGCCCTCGACTTCGTCCCTTTTCTGACTTTCTTTGGTGGCCAGACATCCCTGTCCAGCTACCGGCAGAATCGCACGGAGCGATTTCTGGCGCGTAGCCAGTTGTCCTTTGCCACCACAAAAGGGGTAACTGACGAGGATAAAGCAACCCGCCTCGGTCTTGGGCTACGCCTCACTCTTTGGGACAAGGGCGATCCGCGTTTGGATGGGGACCTGGATACCTGCTACGCCGGTGCGGTGAATGACCCAAGGCTGACCGCCCTCAAGCGACAATTCGGCGAAACGCCGTCCCAGACTACAGATAGGGAGCGAAAGCGCAAGGAGCTATTGGGCGAACTAGTAAAGCCTTGTAACGATGAAGCTCGCAAACGCAATTGGAATGCTTCGGGCTGGATTGTGGGGATTGCTCCCAGTTGGATTAGCAAGACCGGCCAGACGAGTAACTTCGCCTGGAACGGAGGCGGTTTCTGGACCTCTCTGGCTTACGGTTTCGATAACGTGAGTGCGTTAAAGGAAAACTCCCAACTCATTCTTCACGCACGCTATCGCAATAACGAAATCGTGCCGGATGCGAACAACGCAGGGCAATTCCTTTCCCAGGACAGTCTTTTCTTCGGTGGCCGGCTTCGTATGGCGCCCGGAGCCGAAGCCAAGTCCATATTCTCTCTTGAGGGAAACTTCATTCGTTCCAGACGCAACAAGGGTGCTTTCGACAACTCTTCTCGTTACTCCCTTGGTCTCGAACAGAGACTGGCCGACAACATCTGGTTTTCATTGGCTTTGGGCGGACAAAGTGGGCGTTCGGATGGCAGTAATCAAGCATTTGTGCTCAGTTCTTTTAAATGGGGGTTTTCACAGAAGAAATAGACCGAGACGCAGTAGTGGGACAACCATGTTTTTTCAAGCCCTGATTAGTAGATGCTGAGTTATCGAGATGTCCAACGGGAGAAAAAAATGACGGACAAAGTCAATGGGCCACATCGCATTAAGCACGAGAAGCAATTGGACTGGTATTGGACTGCCTTGCTTGGAACCTACCTGATTATCCTCGTCATATTGCTGTCGTACATGATTTACAACCTTTGGCCGCCTCAGCCCAGGAAAGACAATCGAGGACAGGTGGTTGAAAAGCCGGCGACGACGATAGTGACACCCACGCCCGTCTCAACGCCGGCACCGGCACAAACTCCAGGGACAGCGCAGTCAGCGCCGGCACCACCTCAGACGGAGACTTCTTCCCCAACGCCGGCTCCACCTTCAACTCCCACTCCCAGTGCCGCGGAAGAGATGCTTCCGAAGGTTTGTCTATTCGGAAAATGGGCGCCCGTCACAGATGCCTCGGGACGGATAGTTAAAGATTCGTCGGGCCAGGATCTGCGCGCCTGTCAGGGACTGATAACCCAGTATGGAATAGTGCTGGAGCATTCCTTCGAGGTGCGGCTGCTGCTGCTGGTTTTGCTGGCCGGCGCCCTGGGAAGTTACATCCATGCAGCTACGTCGTTCGTGGACTATGTTGGCAATCGCAAACTCAGTGGCAACTGGATGTGGTGGTACTTGCTGAGGCCTTTTGTGGGGATGACGCTGGCGCTTCTTTTTTACTTTGTGGTTCGCGGCGGCTTCATTTCCGTCACGGCCGGCGGAGAAGATATTAACCCGTTCGGCATCGCCGCTCTGGCGGGGCTGGTGGGCATGTTTTCAAAGCAGGCCACGGACAAGCTGAACGAAGTATTCAAGACACTTTTCAGGGCCGCTGAAGGCGAGGGTGACGACAAGAGAAAGGACAGCCTCGTTGATATGCCGCCACCCGGCATTGTCGGCATCACTCCAAATGAAGGCCCAGCATCGGGAGGGACAGCAGTCACCATAACCGGCGCCGGCTTCGTGAACGAAACAGTGGTGGCGTTTGGGGATCTTCCCGCCACTTCAATAGTCGTGGCTGGAGCAACATCCCTTACTGCTATCACTCCGCCGAACGACGCCGGCGTTGTTGATGTTGAAGTGACTAATCCTGATGGCCAGAAAGGTGCTTTGCCCGGCGGTTATACCTATCTGGAAGACACGGTTGAGGGAACTAACGCGGGTGGAGACGACAGCGACGCGGCAGCCCGCAGCGGGGGGCAATAGGCACGCGCTGTTATTTAAGCTTGCTCAGGATCTTGAGTCACAGGAGAAGAAGTGGCGATTCATTTTTTAGTTTTTTAGTAAGGAGAGAACATCATGTCAGTACTAAAACAGGGGGCGGCAGGCCCGGACGTAACAGCGCTGCAAACGAAACTACAACAGCTGGGATTTGATCCGGGCACCGTAGACGGAAACTTTGGCCCGGGGACAAAGGCTGCTTTGATTGCTTTCCAGAAAAGCAAAGGACTCCTGGCCGATGGTATAGCGGGGCCGCAAACCATGAGCGCCTTGCAAAGCGGAGCTGCCAATGCCACCGGCAGCAACACCGGCACGAGCACCGGCACGAGCACCGGCGGTGGCGCAGCAGCCGGGGCCGGCACCGCGCCGACTGCCGGCGTCGCAACGGCAATTGCGGGCGTCACTCCCGAAACCGTTTCCAAGTTGTTTCCGGGAGTTCCTATTGCGAACATCAAAGAGAACCTTCCTTTTGTCCTTCAAGCTTTGACCGACGCCGGGCTCGCAGACAAGCAAATGGTCCTTATGGCCCTGGCGACCATTCGAGCGGAGACCGGAAACTTCACACCTCTTAGTGAATTCAAATCCAAGTTCAACACCGCGCCGGGTGGTGTTCCGTTCGCCCTGTATGACAATCGGGACGACCTGGGTAATCAAGGCCCGCCGGATGGGGAAAACTTTAAAGGGCGTGGCTACATTCAACTGACCGGACGTTCCAACTACCGGGTACAGGGCGCGGCGATTGGTCTGGGGAATCAGCTAATTGACAATCCGAAGCTGGCAAACGAACCTGGCATTGCCGCCAAACTCTTAGCCAGTTTTATCAAGAGTAAGGAGCAAGCAATCAGGACTGCTTTGAATGCCGGCGACTTGAAGGAGGCTCGGAAGTTGGTCAACGGCGGCAGTCACGGGCTGGCGGAGTTTAAGGAAGCCTACCATACCGGAGAGAACGTGATTGCTTAGCGGCGCTGCCGATGGCGCAACTGAACGCACCAGGGCACGCTTACTCATAGTCACAAATGGCGATGTAACAACTCAACCTCTTTCAAAACCGTCCTCGCCCAAACAATAAAGGAGCATTTTATGGCAACCCCGAAATCAACAAAAAGCTCAACCTCAGCGAGCTCGTCAATCATCTTTACTGGCCTCTCGGATAAACAGGTCAGCTCACTGCGAGCAGCCAAACAGGTGGCCGCGCAAAGGCTCTTGCCGTCCAAGCAGGTCGCCTCGTTCTCAGCGTTCTCAGCTTCAACCAGCCCCGACCCAACTACCAACCTCGTCGGCGTTGGCATCGGCGAACAGATTTCCGGCGGAAAACAGACCGGCATCATGGCGGTCAAGTTTCTCGTGCGCATCAAGTATCCGTATAACCAGATTCCTGATTCCGAACGCTTGCCTACCGATGTGAACGGCCAACCCGTGGACGTAGAACAGGTTGGTACGTTCCGGCGCTTCATGCCGGCAACCGGGGCTGCTGCCGCGTTGGCGATGCCCAACCCGCGCAAGAAAATCCGACCGGCCCAGCCGGGTTGCTCGATCGGCTTCAAAGATCCAAACAATCAATTCATCATGGCCGGAACGTTTGGCGCGCTGGTCGGCAAAGGAACGAAGCGATTTATTCTCAGCAACAACCACGTATTGGCCGACGAGAACAAACTGCCGCTCGGCTCATCGATCTTTCAACCCGGTTTTCTGGACGCCGGCAGTCCACCCAACAACGGCCCCATTGCCAGGTTGACCAAGTTTGTACCGATAGTATTCGGCAGTGTTCTGAACAGGGTAGATTGCGCTATCGCCGAGTTGACCAAGACAAATCTGGCAACCAACTCGGTGCTGTTCATTGGCCCGCCGACGGGGAAGACGCCCGCGCAGATTGATATGGTCGTGCACAAGTTCGGGCGCACCACTGGCTTCACAGTAGGGCGCATTACCAGCGTTGAGACTGATGTTAGCGTGCAGTATGAGGGGGGCGTGGCAACGTTTGATAATCAGATCATCATTGTCGGCTTGAGCGCACAACCATTCAGCGCAGGAGGCGACTCCGGCTCGTTGATTCTCGAACGCAGCACGAACAAGGCCGTTGGCTTGCTTTTTGCGGGGTCGCCAACTCATACTATCGCAAATCACATTGGCGAAGTGCTGAAGGCCTTGAGCGTCACCCTAACACTCTAGAGACGACGCTGGCGGGGAGGAAACTATCGCTACCGAACAAGAAATACGCGAAGTAAAGCGACGGCATTCGGCACGCCTGCTCAGTCAGCCGGGCGTGTCTGGTGTCGGTATCGAAAAAGATGACGCGGGCGAGTATGTCCTGGCAGTTCATCTCAACGCGGACGATCCGGAAGCGGGCAAAGACTTACCGGATGAGATAGAAGGCCACAGCGTCAAGTACATCAAGAGCGGGCCATTTCGCAAACTGCCGGCGAACGATTGAGACGATAAGAGCCAGACGGATTGGCTGTCACTTTGCCTCTGAGTCGCATGGTAAGCCGGAGGCATGTAGTTCTGAACTCTTCCCACTTTCCAACGCACGTCGCCGATACCGCCGAGGTGATCGCTCTGCCTTAACCCAGTAGGGACTACTATCGGGTTGGTTTTGGCCTTAACTTAACTTCTCACATAACAGTCGCCACTAAGGAAATAATGGACGCTGGGCAAACTTTCGAGCAGGACACCAAGGATTCGTGACGAAGGCGGTCGGGGGAATAAACAGTCATGGCGAAGAACAAAAAAGTGAAGCAGATCGCTGGCAAGGCAAAACGAAGGACAACCCATCCTCTGCCTCAGAAGCAATTGGAGATTCCCGCCGGCTTTCACTCGGATGGATCAAAGCCGGCCACGTTGCGCGACGTGCTGGATCCTGATGTGCCAACGATGCAGTTGACGGATTTGACGCTCGAGCAGCGCGCTAAATTGGTGGCAAAGCGATTGGAGTTGCAACCCTCGATCGAACTGGCAATGGTCGGCGCCGGAATGATTGACAAGACGCGCGCCATTAAGGAAGTAAAGAAGAAAACCCAGGTTGGCAAGCTCTTGATCGAGATTGAGCACCAGATGATCGCCAATTTGATCGAGCAGGCGAAGAAGCACGACGCGAAATACGGCGGCGCCCCCCAGCGACAACGGAAATAAAACTCCTTTCGTCGAGTTGATGTCGCTTCATAAAGACCGTTCGGGCCTCCTTATCACAGAATCAGGGAGCCAATCATGGCCAGCAAGAAAAAGCGTTCCGCCAAATCCGGCGGAAAGAAAGGGAAGTCCGGCAGAAAGAAACCGGGCGCGTCAGCGGCCGGCGCCGGAATGAAATCGGTGGTGCTGGCAATCGACGCCGATTCCGACCCCGTCACTAAAGCCCCTTTCGATTATCGAGAGCAGAATGTGTATCCCTATTTCGAGCAGAAGGGCTTCACGGTTGTTCGTCGTCAGGGCGCAATGGCACGCCGAGCAAGAGTTACTCCGGAGGCGCGCAAACCGGAAGTTGCTTATCTAACCGGCGTCGGCCATGGCTTTAATAACAGTTATACCGGCAACAGTCAGGAGCCGATTTTCAGTAAGAGCAGCTTGAGCAAGAAAGAATCGCTGGGGAAGATCGTGCATTTTCTTTCATGCAAGACGGCCGCAGGGCTGGGGCCGAGTTTTGTCGCCCATGGCTGCAAAGCTTACTTCGGCTACAGCGATAACTTTACCTATCCGCCGAGTCTGGCTGAGGTGTTCTTTGAATGCGATTCGGAGATTGATCGGGGCTTTGCCGACGGCTTGACTGCCGGAGAGGTTTTGCAGAGAGTCCTGGCCCGATTTCAGCAACACATCGACAGATTGAAAGCCACCGGCGACGGCGGAGATCTATTCAATGCTTCGGTGCTGGAAGTTGACCTGCGACTGCTGCGGGCGCCGTCGTTGGAAGTTGGATTCGGCGACCCGAACGCAAGACTATCAAGCGACTGACCTGTCCATCACTTTCATTGAGTTGAGGTGAAAATGTCAAAGACTAATCGCGAGCCAAACCCCAAACGAAATCGTAGTTCTCAGCATTGGTTTCTGGCACTCTTCGCAATGACCGCTTCACTAATGATCTCGACCTATACGCCGCGCCCCAATACCGCAATCGCCGGCTCTACGCCGCAGGGACAAGCAGAAGTGATTGCGGCATCGCGGGTGGCGACCTCGACGCGACCACTTCGGGGCATGCCGCCTTTTCCGGTTTCTCTTGGAGGCAGGCGCGAAACGAAACGAATTCGCCTGAACCCGAACGTGCTGGTAAGTCTGGCTCCCGTAAGACGGGATCCTGTGTTGCAGTCGTCAGCAACTCGAAGAACGCTTTCCTCCGGCCCATCCGGGGCCGCGGGTGAAATGCCCGTTGCCGGAACATCAATTGAGGGCGTCGGAAACGGGTTCAGCGGTCCGCAGGGCGACTTCGCCGTCAACTCTGAGCCTCCGGATACCAGCGGCGCCGTGGGCGACACACAATACGTGCAGTGGGTGAATGGCGGCTTTGCGGTGTTTGATAAGACGACCGGCGCGAGAATCGTTGGTCGCGTTCCCGGTAATGAACTTTGGCGGCCGCTGGGCGGCAACTGCGCGAAGAACAACGACGGCGATCCGGTCGTGCAGTTCGACAAGATTGCTCGTCGCTGGGTGCTGGCCCAGTTTTCTGTTAGTGAAGGGGTCAGCGACGGCTTCTCGCAATGCGTGGCGGTTTCAACTACTTCCGACGCCGGCGGTACCTATCACCTTTATGAATTCACGTACGCGTCGATGGACGACTATCCGAAGATCGGTGTCTGGCCGGATGGCTATTACGTTTCCTTCAATATGTACACGCCCCAGGACAGGCTGATCGGCCCGCGTGTGTGCGCTTATGAACGCCGGAAAATGTTGCAGGGCTTGCCGGCGAAACAGCAGTGCTTTCAGTTAAGCTCAAGCTTCTTCAGCCTGCTTCCCGCCGACCTCGATGGGGCCAGCAGTGCGCTTGCTGATGCTCAGGGAAATGCGACTGGTCCAGCCGCGCCGTCCGCGGGGAGTCCGAACTACTTCTTGAATCTCGGCAATAATTCGACCTCGCTGAACTTCTGGAAGTTTCATGTGGATTGGAACACGCCCGCAAACTCGACTTTCGGCGTGGGCACGACGCATCAACCGAATAGCACGATCGCTGTAGCGCCCTTCACGCTTTCGTGCAATGGCAGCGGCCAGGCTTGTGTGCCGCAGCCCGGAGCCGGTAATCCTGAGAAGCTCGACACACTCGGCGAGCGTCTGATGTTTCGTTTGGCCTATCGTCGCTTCAGCGATCACGAAGCTTTGGTGGTGAATCATTCCGTTGACACTGGCCCACCTAACACGCGCACCGGTGTGCGCTGGTACGAGTTGCGCAATCTCAATGGCCCGGCGCCCACGCTATTTCAACAGGGCACTTATGCACCCGGCACGATTCACCGTTGGATGGGCAGCATGGCGATGGACAAAGCCGGAAACATCGCCGTTGGCTACAGCATATCGAGCACGTCACTCTTCGCCGGCATTCGTTACGCTAGCCGCGGGCCGGGCGACGTTTTGGGGAGGCTGGGGCCGGAAACCGTGCTTAAACCTGGTAGCGGAACGCAACGATGTAAACTGCCAAACGGTACCTGCGACTGCCCCATGACGGATGATAATGGCGATCCCGTTCTCGATTCCCGTGGGCGTCAGAAGTGTGATTCGATTGGCCGCTGGGGCGACTACAGCACGCTGACGGTTGATCCGAATGACGACTGTACGTTCTGGTATTCGACTGAATATCAGAAGGAGACCGGCGCCTATAAATGGCACACGCACATCGGCTCGTTCAAGCTGCCGAGCTGTCACTAGTAGAAAGTTTCGTTGAATCGATTGACCTGACCTACCGGGCCGACCCGCACTACGGCGAGATCTGCGACGGGCGAGTCGAACATTGTTTAGCCGCGTTCACGCGGCTTTCCCGCAGGTTCCCAGCGAGGCTGCGCCTCAGACCTACGAGTCATGCTGTTGTATAATTCGCGAGCAATCGACCGTGTGTGTACGCTTAGCTGAACAGAATAATAAAAGGCACAATGACCCTCAGGGGTTTACGATCCCGCCAAGCGCGGGACGCGGCCGAAAAGCCAATCGCCTTGGTGTCAACTGAGCGGCACTCATGTTCTCCAGCACAAACTTATCCTGGCCCGACTAAGTGGCGAACAGGAAGCCGTAGTAGTGTGCCCACACTTGATGCTGACCCAAAACTTGACTCATTCGCATCAAGTTTTGCCGGAAAAGAATTCTAGACCGGGCGTTTGACGCCCGGTTCAAGCCGCACCAGAGTCCCAAAGCCCGTTTCAACGGGCTTCTCATTGAGGCTTTAGCCAAACCGCTGAAGCGCTTGATTCCAAGCACGCTGAAGCGCGCTAAGATCAGCGTGCTCGACTGACCCCAGCGCTAAAAAGCGCTGGTCTATTAACCCTTCGGAAAAGCCGTCTGAAGACGGCTGCTTGCCACGAAGTATCAATGTATTTCAAACTTGCATAATTACTCTTCGTGGATCTTCTTTGCCTGCGCACTGAATGGGCCGTTATAATGGCTTCGCTTTGGCGCACGGCAACGATAAGAATAATCACACTTCCCGCGCCGCACTCCTCTCTCCACGAGATTTGTGCGGCCTTCTTCTTCCCATCACCACGCCCTTCCTTAACGACGGCGGGCTGAATCTCGATGGCTTGCTTTCCAACATCAAAAAGTGGAACCAGACAGGCATCGCCGGTTACGTAGTGCTGGGGTCAACCGGCGAGCGTGCCCATCTGGACGAGCGCGAATACGTTCAGGTGATCGAGACAGCACGTGAAGTAGTGCCCGGCGGCTTTGCGTTCATAGCGGGCGCGGGCCAACAGAGCACGCGGGGAACGATCGCTGAAATAAAACGGGCAGTGGCTGTAGGCGCCGATGCCGTGTTGGTAATTACGCCGCACTTTTATCGAGCAGCGATTACCCAGGCAGCCCTCGTCGGGCACTACAATGACGTCGCCGACGCCTCGCCGGTTCCGGTCATTCTTTACAGCATGCCCGACCTGACGGGGATAGTAATCGAACCGGAAACAGTGGCAACGCTGAGCCGGCACAAGAACATTATCGGCGTCAAAGACAGTTCCGCCGATATCGAAGGTCTGGAAAAGACTATCAGTCTTGTACAAAACAACTCCGTAGCGCCGGAAGACTTCGCAGTGCTGACGGGAAACGGTACCGTGCTCTATGAAGCCCTGCGTGCGGGCGCTCAGGGAGCCATTCTCGCTGTCGGCTGTGTCGCGCCTGCTCTTTGCGCGCAAATTCTTCGAGCTGCGCCGGATGACAACAATGTGCGCGCCACAGAGCTACAGCAGCATTTGACTCCGCTGGCCCGAGCCGTGACGAAAACCTACGGCATCGGCGGTCTGAAGGCGGCGCTTGATCTGATCGGCTATGCCGGTGGCTCAGTGCGGGCGCCACTGCAGGCGCCCAATGACAACGCGCGTGAAGAGATCCGGCGCTGCCTGGAGGCTGCAGGGAAAACCTGCCAGGAACTTTCAATGGAGCAGACCATGTAATGCGGCAAAGGACAAACCCAAGATTTTCCATATATCATTTTCCATATATCATTTTCCATGGTTTTGGTGAATGGCTTGTGGGTGTCCATGGTTAAACGCAATCTGCGAATGACAAATGAGAAATGACAAATGATATATGGAAAATCGTACTTCTTGACCTCCGACTTCTAAAGGGTTGCACAGTCCTTCTCGGAAGCGGCATGCCCCCGCTCTTCCTCCGGCCTTTGCTACCGGCGAGGCTCCAGATTTCATAGAGTTGGACTCCTTGCTGGTGGAACCTCAGCGTCCCGCGTAAAATGCTCAGGCAGGAGCAAACCGAAAATTGACTACCGCGGAAACTGCTTGTTACAGCACGCCTGAAGAAGCCGGCCTGCGCGTCGAGACAATTCTTTTCGATCGCATCCCGCATCAGTCACAACTGTTTCTCGACTACCTGAGCGATCCGATCGCGCTGCGGCGATTCTATCCTGCGGCAGTTCGCTTTCATCACGAGTTGCCGGCGCGAGCGCCGGAAGTCCTGGCAGGCCACAAAACAGATCGCGACGCGTTGTGCAGCGCGCTGGCACGAATGAATCAGTCCTGGGGCGCGAGCGAGCAAACACTGGGCAACATCAAGCTGCTGCAGGAGCCGGATTGCGTTGCGGTTGTCTCGGGACAGCAGGCGGGACTCTTTACCGGGCCGCTTTACACAATCTACAAAGCGCTGTCGGCGGTGAAACTCGCCGGGTGTCTTTCGCAGCGGGGAACAAAGGCCGTTCCGGTTTTCTGGATCGCCACGGAGGACCATGACTTTGCCGAGGTGGCGAAGGCGGAGTTCATTAATCGCGACTGTAATCTCGCCAGCGTTAGTGTTCCTGCCGCGATGCATACGGAAGGCGTGCCGGTGGGAAACGTGGTGCTCGACGAATCGATCGAGACGGTGGTCGAGCGTCTTCTGAATGAGCTGCCCGATACTGAGTTTCGGACGGCAGTTGAAAAGTTGTTACGCGATTCCTGGCGGCCCGGGTATCGTTACGGCGATGCATTCGCGCGCATGATTACCGGGCTATTGGGCCATCATGGCTTGATACTTCTCGACCCGCTCGACCCGGAATTGAAAAAGTTGGCAGCGCCTCTTTACGCCGCAGCCGCCCGCCGGTCGCAGGAGATTGCCGTCGCCGTGGAAAAACGAAGCCGCGAGCTGGAAGGCGCGGGCTACCACGCTCAGGTGGTTGCTTCGGAAAACTCTTTTCCTTTGTTCCTGCTTGACGAAAAAGGCGCGCGCCATGCGTTGATGCGAACTGAGACCGGCAAGTATCAAGCTAAAGAAGGCAGCGAGGAAAAGGAGCAGAAGCCCGACCGGAAGGGAAGACTCAATCAAGCGACTGAATACACCGCAGACGAGCTGGCGGAGTGGGCCGCGCGCCAACCGGAAAAATTCAGCCCCAATGTGACGTTGCGAGCCGTGGTCCAGGATTACCTGCTGCCCACCATTGCCTATTACGGTGGCGCGGCTGAGATTGCTTACTTCGCGCAGACTGCGGAGGTCTATCGTGTGCTCGAAAGACCAGCGACGCCCATTCTCCCTCGCGCCAGCATGACGATAGTGGAGAAGCATACCGGCCGTTCGCTGGAACGCTACCAACTTTCGTTGACTGACTTCTTTGCCGGTCTGGATAGTGTTCTGGCTCGAGTCGTGGAAGAACACCTGGGCACCGCGGCTGCGGAATCATTCAACCGCACTGAAGGGAAAGTGAACGACGAGCTGGACTCGTTGCAGCAGCAACTGCGGCAGGTCGATCCGACTTTGGCGGATGCTTTGGAGACGGGGCGGCGAAAGATCAACTACCAGATCGAAGGTTTGCGGACCCGCTTTCACCGGGCGCAGATGGCCCGGGACGAAGCCGTGCACCGGCAACTGGCGCGCGCCTTCGATCTGCTTTATCCGGAAAAGACTTTGCAGGAGCGCCGTATCAACATCACTTCATTGCTGGCGCGCCACGGACATTACGTCGTTGATTGGATCTACAACGCCATAAATCTTGGGTCGTCCGATCATCAGGTTCTTTATCTCTAGAGAATGTCAGTGGTTAATCGTGGTTAGTGGTCAGTTGTCAGTAGTTAGTTGCATCCGATAGACCATGATCCGCGCCCACGGATCACGAACCAGTGACAACTAACCACTGACAACTAACAACTGACCAATTAAGAAATGACCAAAATCCGCGTATTATCTGACCACCTCGCAAACTTGATCGCCGCCGGCGAAGTCGTTGAGCGTCCAGCCTCCGTCTGTA
>DASXRU010000221.1:0-33917 GCA_036506395.1 Pyrinomonadaceae bacterium
TGGCCCAGTTCGTTGCCGCGGCCGCCGGCCTCGACCCCAATCATCCGCACTGATTCGTCGTCGAGAAAAGGATGGAACATGCCAATCGAATTTGATCCACCACCAACACAAGCTACCAGAACATCCGGCAGCCGGCTTTCCTTTGCGAGAATCTGCGCTCGTATCTCGTGACCGATCACGGTTTGGAAATCGCGCACCATCAAAGGATAAGGATGGGGTCCCAGCGCACTTCCGAGCAAATAGTAAGTGTCCGCAACATTCGTCACCCAATCGCGCAATGCTTCGTTGATGGCATCTTTCAAAGTCTGCGATCCGGCATTTACTTCCCGAACCTCCGCGCCGAGCAATTTCATACGAAAGACATTCAGGGCCTGTCGGCGCATGTCTTCGGCGCCCATGTAGACGACGCAATCAAGTCCGAACAGCGCACAGACAGTTGCCGTAGCTACGCCGTGCTGGCCGGCGCCGGTCTCGGCGATGATGCGGGTCTTGCCCATGCGCCTTGCCAGCAGCACCTGGCCCAGCGTGTTGTTGATCTTGTGCGCGCCGGTGTGCAGAAGGTCTTCGCGCTTGAGATAGATACGCGCCCCGCCGGCGCGTTTGGTTAACCGCCGGGCGTGGAAAAGCGGCGTCGGCCTGCCGGCATAATCGCGCAACAGCGTATCGAGTTCGTTATGAAATCTTTGATCAGCGCGCGCCGCTTTGTACGCAGCAGACAGTTCTTCCAGCGGGGCCATCAAAGTTTCAGGCACAAAGCGGCCGCCGTATGGCCCCCAGTGTCCCAGGGAATCAGGCTGTGTTTTGGTGTAGTCCAAAGCTGTGCAGATATTCCTTGCGGGTGAAGTATGGCGACCGGATACTGGCCAAGAATCTATTTCGCCAGCGCAAGCTTCGCGCGAATCTGCCGGAGCTCAGGCAGGTCAGCGTCGGCCCTGGCCCATAACTTTTCCGCGGTGGCAAACTCAGTCCGCTTCGTTACTGAATCGCCCTTGTGTTCCGCCACCAGCGCCAAAGCGAAATGCGATCCGGCATAAGAAGCGTCGTGCTCGAGCATTTGCCGCGCCGTGTACTCCGCAAATTCCCATTCCCCAACTTCACGCGCCACGCGAGCCATGGACTCAAGTCGAAAGAGCGCGAGAATCCACGCGTCGGGACCGGGCACAGCACGCATCGCTCGCTCCCATTCCTTTAGCATTGTCACGCCCTCGACGGTATGGCCGGAGCGAAGCAGGATCTCGCCGCGTAACTGATCCACGTAAGGGGCCACCCCCTCGCGACCTGACCCGCCGCTATCAAGACCTGGCAGTTCCTTTTCCGCTAACATCAACTCATTCTTAGCGTCGTTCAAACGATCCATTGCCAGCAGCGCGCTACCCGCCAACGCGTGGCCAGCCGTCCGGCCCGCGGGCCACTTCCCTTTTGCCAGTGCTTGAGCTGCTTTCAATGCTTCGTCATCTCGCCCTCGAGTCAGCAGGAACTCTGCCACTTCTTTAGTATTGAACTCCTGGCCCGGCTGCATCGCCGGCATGCTCGCGGACTCGCGCAACAAACGCTCGGCAGTCTTCATTTGTCCCTGGTACTGATAACAGGTTGCTAACAAGTTCAAATTGTGCGCATGGTGCCAGTCGTAATCTCTCGAGATTTTCTCCGTCACATAGTAGGCGTTCTCGAGATCGTCGGCTTTGCGGAATCGCTCGATGGCTTCCTCGACGCGGCCAACGCGGCGCAGGTCGTGCGCATACATGTGGTGCGCGTGCGGAATCATATAGGCCTGGCGTGCGTAGATTTCGCCGTGTTTCAGCGCCTCTTCAATCCGGCCAATTGTTTCATACGAGTGAATAAGGTAGTGATGCGCGGCGAAATTGTCCGGCGATCGGAAAAGCGCCGCTTCGTAGAACGCAATGGAGGCGGCCCCGCCGCGCTGGCCGCGCCCCCAGGCGGTGGACTCTTCGGCGTTACCCCGCAACAGCCAGAGCTCGGCGTCGTTCATATCCGCTGCCAGGGCCTCATCGATCGCTTTCTTGTAATCGAGATGTTTTTGCCGGTTCGCCGGTTCAGCCATGGCGTCTAGTTGTTTCGTTCGAATGGTGATACGGCGGCGCTCGCGGTCAGTACTGTTCGGCGACAAGGCTTGTGCCTGGGCTAAGGCCGCCCGGGCAGCTACATCATCGTTCAGGTTCGAATAGACACGGCTCAACCCGATGTAGGCCATCATCAGCTTCGGATCGATACGCAACGCCTGGTTGAAGGAGCGTGCCGCCTCGATCCAGACGTACGAATGCAAATAGGCTAGGCCCTGGTCATAGAAAGCCTGCGCCTCCTTCGATGATGTAGTTACCACTTCGTGAATGGTTCCTATGCCTTCACGCAGGGTCACCGGCCGCTGCAGAATCTCACGCGGCACCCAGCCTACATTCATGTGCATTGCGTGCGGATCTTCCTGCGCAACTGCAGGGATGAACGCGCCGCAACCCATTAGCGCGATGCCAATCATCATCAAAAGTTTTCTAAGTCTCATTTGTTTTCTTCCAGTTCTGCGTTATCTGCGTTATCTGCGTAATCTGCGGATAGTTCAGCGCCGTCCAGACATCACCCAGAGTCATTTTCCGCCCACATACTTCTCGAACCACTCGAGATTTGTCTGCGCCGCCTTCAGGACCATCTTCGGTTCATTAGGTCCATGGGGCATGCGCGGCAAGACTATCATGCGCACCGGAACGTTCTGCACTTTGAGCGCATTGTAGAGTTCATAACCTTGCGAAATAGGAACGCGCTCATCCGCTTCGCCGTGCTGGATCAAGGTGGGCGTCACCACGCCTTTGGCATTAAACATCGCCGAGTGCGCCCGGTAGATGTCCAGATTCTCCCACGGCTGGCCGCCGAAATAGTCAGGAATGAAACTGGGAATGTCAGCAGTGCCAATGAAGCTCATCAAATTCGTAACGCCTGCTCCGACGGACGCAGCTTTGAACCGATGGGTTTGCGTAATAATCCAAGAGGTCATAAAGCCCCCATAGCTCCAGCCCATTACGCCCAGGCGATCAGGATCGGCCACGCCCATCTTGATGACCTGATCCACTCCGGTCATCAAGTCCTGATAATCGCCGCCGCCCCAGTCCTTGATGTTCGCGTAACGAAACTTCTGGCCATAGCCGGAGCTGCCCCGCGGATTCACACGGAGAATTGCATAGCCCCGGGAAGAAAATGGGGCCAGCGGATAAGGCGAACGATTGCTGACCAGAAAAGATTGGGTGAACACTCCGGCTGGGCCACCGTGAACATTCAGCAACAACGGCACGCGTTTACCGGCTTGATAACCTACCGGATAAGTCAGGAGGCCCTCAATCTCCATCCCATCGGTACTCTTCCAACGAATTACCTCGGTCTTGCCCACCGGAATGTTCGGCAAATCCACATTCGCACGGCTGACCTGCACCGGTGCAAATCTGGCTACGCTGCTTACAAAAGCTTCGGGGGCTTTGTCGGGAGCTTGCAACGTAAATCCGAGCGTTGTGCGTGAACGATTGAGGGAGAAAGCGGCGATCACTTCGTTTCCTTTGTTCAGTTCAGTAACTTTGTTGTTGTTCACATCAATTGCGGCAAGGCGCGTGACCGTGCCGCGGGTTTCGGCAAAATAGAGTTGGCGGCCGTCAGCGGACCAATCGATCAAATCCGGTTGGTCGTCGTAGGTCTCCGCCAGTAGTTTTGGCGCGCCTCCGCTTGCAGAAGAGATCGCAATTCTACGGTAACCGGCCCAGCGCGGTGGATCTTCGCTAACGAGAAAAGCGATCTGCTTGCCGTCAGGCGAGTAAAGCGGATCCGATTCTGACGCCGCTGTCGCGGCCAGTGTTTTCACCTCGCCACCGGCTGCGTCAACAGTCAGCAGATCGGAGGTGGTCCAGTAATCCGCTTTAGGCATCCTGGTGCGCGTGAAAGCAATCGTCCGGCCATCCGGAGACCAGTCAAAATCTCCTTCGATGTTGTAATCACCGGAGGTCAATTTCTTCGGCTCGCGCTTGCCGTTCGCATCCTTCTGCAGGTTGGCGACGTACAGCCGGCTCATCTTTACGTTCTCATCAATCCAGCGCGAATCGTCTTTGCCTTTGGTCGCTTTTTCTTCATCATCGCTCGGCTGATCACGCATGGTAAATGCTATGCGCGTGCCATCGGGCGACCAGGCAAAACTGCCAACTCCGGTTTTCACATCCGTGATCTGCTCCGCCTCGCCGCCCGTAATCCGCAGGAGAAACAAATTGTTCTTGCCGGTGCGGCTCGAAGTGAAGGCCAACCACTTCCCGTCGGGTGACCATTGCGGATCCGTGGACGACTTTTCCCCAAACGTCACCTGGTAAGAATCACTGCCGTCAGTGTTCGCCATGTAGATCTGCGTCACGTATTCGCTCTTCTCCGGAGTCATGACTGCTTCCGCGACGGTGTAGGCTACGCGCTTCCCGTCCGGTGAAACGCGAACCGCGCCGACGTTCTTCAGTTTCATGGTCAGCTCGGGCGTCCAGGCGGAATAATCGTCACTCGAGCGGGCGACCCCGAGCGCGGGAAAGAGAACAAGAATAAATATGGCGCCGATTGTCAGGCTCGATAGCGTGAAGTTTCGCCTCATTGGGGTATCTCCTTTTCTCGTTCGTAGCAGTAAACGATAAGCTTTGATCATTGAGGGGGCGTCACGAGTGCCATCGCGGGAGCAACCTCCACGCGATTTCGGCCTTCGTTCTTTGCGCGATAGAGCGCCTTATCGCTGGCAGCGTAGAGCGAGCGCTCCGACGTCGCATGCGCCGGGCACGCAGCCACGCCCAGACTGACGGTTGCCAGGCCGGCGCCTTCGATCGGTTCCGCAGAAAGGGTGGGCTGCAAGCGCGCTGCGGCCGTGACGGCTTGTTTTTCATTCACGCCCGCAAGCAACAGCGCGAACTCTTCTCCGCCCAGCCGCGCCGCAGTATCGTTACCGCGCGAAGCTTCTGCCAGCGTTGCCGCCACGTGGCGAATCATGACGTCACCTACTGAATGTCCGTGCGCGTCGTTAATCTTCTTCAGGTGATCGATGTCCAGCATAATCAGGGCGCAAGGGGTTCCATAACGGCGAAACCTTTCCAACTCATTTCCCAGCGCCTTCCGAAAGCGACGTCTATTCGCCAGACCAGTTAGCGGATCGAGGTCTGCTTCGGCCCGCAGCCGGTCGATGTTCTGCCGCAGCGCGATCAAGTGTCCGACACGCATCAGCAGTAACTCAAGCTGCTGCGGCAATTGAAAATAATCCCCGGCGCCGGCAGTAAGTGCTTCCCGCCTTCGTTCGTCCGTTGCAGGCTCAGCTCCCACTAAAACGCAGGGCGTGAACTCTTCCGAGCTGGATAGTTTGCGAGCTACTTCAAGCGCGCTAATGCCTTTCAAGTCGGCGGCGGCAATCACCAGATGAGGCCGCGCGCGTGGCAGCGAAACCAGCGCCGCCGTGCTTCGGGACACGCCGGCGATAGCCAAGCCGGCCCGCTCCAACGCCGCAGTCAGACTCGAGCTCGCGTCGTGGTCAGTGATCAGCAGCACGCGGCCCTGAGCGCGTGCGCCTCCGGTCCTGGAATTGGCCGTTGCCGCTCTACCATTCATAAGGGAAGATCGAGTTTAGATTATAGCAGCATGCTCTGCGTACGTCGGAAAGTTTGTGTGACGCAAGCTGTCAGTTAGCTGAATCTGACAAATTGCGTTACATACGCGGGAGGTTAGACACTTTCCAGCGAGCGGGCCGCCGCTATGAAAGCACGGACGCGTTTCGAATCCTTTCGCCCGGGCGCAGACTCCAGGCGACTGCAAGCGTCAACTCCATAAGGACGAACTGCGGCAATGGCGTTGGCAACATTCTCCGGCGACAGGCCGCCGGATAGAAACAGTTTCTTTACCAACTGACGGGTATCAGCCGCGATTGACCAATCGATTACCCGGCCAGTACCGCCCCTCATCTCGCGATCGAAAGCATCGAGCATGATTGCCTCTGTTTGATAAACGGTGGCGTCCGGCGGGCGAAAACTCTCATCGACCCGGAGAACCTTTATGACGTAGCGCGGATCAAGGGCGCGGCAGTACTCGGGAGTCTCGTCTCCGTGTAGCTGTATGGCCAACACTGCGGCTTCGTCGGCAATACGGGCGACGGTTTCAGGATCGCGTTCGTTAACGAATACCCCGACGGCCAACACGGTAGATGGTAACTGGTCGATGATAACTCGCGCGGCTGCCGGCTTGATGAACCTGGGGCTGGGTCGATAAAAGTTGAAACCCAGCGCATCGGCCCCGGCGTCAACCGCTGACAAAGCATCCTCGAGATTCGTTATGCCGCAGATCTTTACCTTCACCATATGAATGCTTATGGAGTGCGCCGGCAGAGCTAAGCGGCAACGGCGCTTTGGATGCCAATTGGCTGTCGACAGTTATCCAATCCAAAGCGGTGTCGTCGCTTCGCTCTGCCACCGCACTCCAAAATAGGCCGCCCGCTCAGTCCGCGGCCTCCAGCAACTCGCGCAGCGTTCTGTCAGGCTGCGCCGCGCGCATCAGCATTTCGCCAATCAGAAAGCCACTGTAGCCGAGGTCTCGAAGCCTCCGAAGATCGTCCGCTGAATCAAGACCGCTTTCGCTGACGCAAATTACATCAGGTGGCGCATATTGAATCAGTCGCGCCGATGTTCCCAACGAAACCTCGAACGTGCGCAAATCGCGGTTATTGACTCCAATCAACGTGGCGCCGCAATCAGCAGCCCGCCGCAACTCTTCCTCAGTATGAACCTCGATAAGCGCATCCATACCCAATTCATCTTCGGCCACTGAGCGCAAATGCCGCAGCACTTCATTATCAATCGCTGCCGCGATCAGGAGTATCGCGTCGGCGCCGGCCACCGCAGCTTCATAAATCTGAAACTCGTCCACGATGAAGTCTTTGCGAAGCAGCGGTAGCGACACGGCCTGGCGCACCGCGCGCAGATCCTCGAGCGAGCCCTGGAAGTGATCTTCTTCGGTCAGAATCGAAATCGCGACAGCGCCACCCCGTTCAAAAGCGCGCCCCAGCGCAGCAGGATCTACATCTTTGCGAATCAGTCCGCGTGAAGGCGACGCACGCTTTATCTCCGCGATAATGTTTACGCCCGCGTCATTGGCAAGCGCCTCAAGCAGCCGGTGCAGTTTCGTGTGCAAGCGCGCATCGAGCGCTCGCACGCGCAGGTCCGAAATTGACGCTTGCTCGCGAATGGCCTGCAAACGCGCCCGCTTCGTTTCAATAATCCTTGCTAAGAAGTCCATTCAGAAACGCGCCGTAACGCGCAAGCCGCTAAGCGTGGGTGAATGTCCCCAGGGCAATAACGCCGGAGCCGGCGTTTTCAGGAGGCGTTCGTCCTGTTCACCAGCTGTTCCAGCTTATTCAGTGCCCCGCCGCCGTCTATGCTTTGTTCCGCCAGCTTCGCCGCCTGGCGCAAATCTTCCGCTGCATCCCCCACGTGAAGCGCCGCCGCAGCATTAATTACTACCAGGGAGCGTGCTTCATCACGCCGCTCACCGGAGAGCACATCGCGAATCACCCGAGCGCTGCTCCCGGCATCGTGGCAATGTAACTCGGTGATCCGGGCCGCGTCATAACCAAAGTCGTTCGGTTCGATTTCGAATGTCTTAACCTTGCCGCTCGTTGCTTCGGCAACGAACGTGCTTCCGGCGAGCGTGATTTCATCCAACCCGTCTGCCCCGTGAACAACCCAGGCGCGTTCGGTGCCCAGCAGGGCCAGCACGCGCGCCATTGGCTCAACCAGTTCCTTCTTCGACGTACCAACAATTTGGCGCGGCGCGCCTGCGGGATTCGTCAACGGACCAATCAGGTTGAAAGTAGTTTGCACGCCCAGCTCGCGCCGAACGGCAGCGACCCGCGCAGTCGCCCCATGATAGAGCGGCGCAAACATAAAACAGATGCCGATCTCGTTAAGACATTGCTCAGAGACGTCCGAAGACGAGGAAACATTGACGCCCAGCGCCGTCAGCACATCGGCGCTGCCACTCTTGCTACTGGCTGCGCGATTGCCGTGTTTCGCTACGGGCAGGCCGGCACCCGCGATCACAAACGCAGCCGCTGTCGATACATTGAAAGTCTTGGCGCGGCTTGATCCCGTTCCCCCCGTATCGATGAAGCAATGATGACGGGAGTTCAAATGCAAGGCGCGCGCGCGCATTGCTTGGGCCATGCCCGCAAGTTCTTCGACAGTTTCGCCTTTAACGGCCAAAGCGACGAGCCCGGCGGCGATTTGCGCGTCAGTTGCGTTTTGGTCGAGCAACGCATCGAGAAACTGCGCCGCTTCTGCGCGCGAAAGGTCTTCGCTGCGAATAAAGCGCATGACATATTGGCGTAATGGGTTCTCAGTCATGAGCATGAAAGCGCAAGTTGCCTACTTGCGTAAACCGATCGCAACTTATCGAGTTGCGCTACATCACAGCTTCAAGAAATTTCCGAGCAGGTGCTTGCCTTCGGCGGTCATGATTGATTCAGGATGAAATTGTACGCCCTCGAGCTTCAACTCGCGGTGGCGCAGGCCCATGATTACGCCGTCCGGCGTGGTGGCAGAGACTTCAAGACAAGCAGGGAACGTTTCGCGCTCGACTACGAGCGAATGGTACCGGCCAGCTTTGAAGCGATAGTCGAGTCCTTCAAAGATTGTCTTGCCATCGTGACAGATTTCCGTCGCCTTGCCATGAAATAGCGCCGGAGCCCGCACCACGCGTCCGCCATAAACCCTCGCAATTGCCTGGTGTCCCAGGCAGACACCCAGAATGGGAATGCGCCCGGCAAAGTGCTCAATCACTTTCATGGACACGCCGGCGTTATCAGGCGTGCCAGGCCCCGGCGAAATCACAATCTTGTCGGGCGAGCATTGGGCTTCTATATCTTCGACTGCAATCTGATCGTTTCGACGCACCTCCAGCTCTTGCCCCAACTCGCCGAGATATTGAACGAGGTTGTAAGTGAACGAGTCGTAGTTGTCGATGACCAGAAGCATTTTGAGATCTCAAATTTGCAATTTGTGATTCCCTTTGTTCTGTAGATTGAGCCTGGAACGCCCGGCATCCGTCGTTACCCGCTGACTACTGCCTGCTGCCCGCTGGTTTTCACAAACCTCTTTCAGCCAGCTCAACCGCGCGGAATAGCGCCTCCGCTTTATTCACAGTCTCCTCGTATTCGCGTTCCGGCACCGAATCAGCAACGATCCCGGCGCCCGCTTGCACGCTCGCTTTTCCGTCGCTCATCACTATCGTGCGAATCGCGATGCACGAATCCAGATTATCGGCATAGTCCGCGTACAAAATGGTCCCTGCGTAAACGCCGCGCCGCACCGGCTCGAGCTCCCGGATTATTTCCATGGCGCGAATCTTTGGCGCGCCGGTGACGGTGCCCGCTGGAAAGCATGACGCCAGCGCGTCGAAGCGATCCAATCCGTCACGCAGACGCGAACGCAGGCTGGTGACTAAATGCTGGACCTGAGAATATCGCTCGACGTTCATCAGTTCTTCCACCTGCACCGAGCCATAATCGGAAACTCGTCCCAGATCGTTGCGCCCCAGATCGACCAGCATCGTGTGTTCGGCCACTTCCTTTTCATCTGCCAGCATCTCCTCGCCCAGCATCCAGTCCTCCGCCTCGGTCGCGCCGCGCTTGCGTGTGCCCGCGATGGGCCGATAGTCGAGCCGCTGGCCATGACAGCGCACCAGCATCTCCGGAGAAGCCCCGATGATTGTCTCCTGCCCCAAACGCAGGAAGTACATGTACGGCGCAGGATTGGTTGCCCGCAGGGCGCGGTAAACGGTCAACGGCTCGGCCTGCGTTTGCTTGGTGAATCGCTGGGACACGACCGCCTGATAACAGTCGCCCGCAGCGATGTACTCCTTCACCGAGGCCACCGCGCGTTCGAAATTTTTCCGTGGCCAGCTTGACTTGAAGACTCCATCGGATTTCACCGCATTTCCAGCCGCCGCTGGCAAAGCCGATAAGCCGCCATTCAATAAACCTTCAACCCGTTCCGTCTCAGCCACCGCATTCTCATAAAGGTCGCGTAGTCGCGAGCGGTTCCCATCACTCTCGTCCGTAAAAACGACGGAGGTGATTTCCATCTGCTGCCGCACCCGGTCGAACGCGAGTATCGTGCGATAAAACATCCAGACCGCATCATCACGCGCGCCATCGCGATCCCCGTCAATATCCTCTTCAGTGAAGAGAACAGGCTCAAACCAATGCGCCGCATCATAGGCCAGGTAGCCAACCGCTCCGCCGGTCAATGGGGCCAGTCCGGCGCGGCGCGCCAACTTCTGTTCGCGAAAGTAATCGCGCACAAACTCCACGGCATTTTGATTCTCGCGAACCTCATTCTCGCCATCTCGCTCAATTACGGTACGCGCTCCGCGTCCGCGTACGATCATCGACGGGTTTGCGCCGAGAAAAGAATAGCGCGCCAGGCGCTCCCCGCCCTCGATTGATTCCAGGAGAAACGCGTAAGGCGCATCGTGCGCGATTAGCATGAACGCAGCCACCGGGGTTTGCAGATCGGCGAGCACGCTGCGCACGACGGGCACCACATTGCCGCGTGCGGCTTCGCGCTCGAACTCCTCGAAGGTTGCTGGTTGCAGCTTGAGCATGTGAAGGTAGCGCAGCTTACCAAGAAGTTGGCAAGACTGGCCATATGGATTCCACTAACCTGCGGTCCTCAAAGGTTTGCGGCCAGCCAGTTCCCACCGTCAACTACCAGTACCGCGCCGTTAATAAAACTTGCGCCCTCTGAACAAAGAAACAGAGCTGCAGTTTCAATGTCGCGGATGCGGCCGAACCGTCCCAGCGGAATGCGGCGAAGCAGTTTCTCTTTTACTGGCTCGGGCACCAGGCGCTTCATTCCTTCCGTATCTTCGATTGGTCCCGGCGCGATGGCGTTCACGCGAATGCCGTAACGTCCCCATTCGACGGCGAGATTGCGTGTTAGCGCATCCACTCCGGCTTTCGCGGCTGACACGTGGAGCTGATAGGGTGTCCCGCCGTAGTGCAAGGTGGTGCTGATATTCAGAATCTGGCCACGGTTCTTTTTCAATTCGGCAAACGCAGCCCGGCAAACATTGAACGTGCCCTTCAAATCGATATCGACAACTGTCCCGAAGCCGTTCGGGGAAAGTTGTTCAGCCGGACTGAGGAAGTTTCCCGCCGCGCCATTCACAACAATGTCGATCTTTTCGAACCGCACCAGGGTAGCGAGTATCGCTTCTTCAACTTCTTCAGGCTTGCGCACGTCGGCCGCAACCACGAAGGCTTCGCCCATGTCTTGCTTCGCCGCCCGCGCGTCGTTAATCGCTTTCGCCGCGGGTTCGAGGTGCTCCAGGCTGCGGCTGACCAGCGCGACATTCGCACCTGCTCCAGCCAGCGCCCGGGCCACGCCGCCGGTAATTCCCGTGCCGCCTCCGGTAACAAAGGCCACTTGCCCCCTCAGTAATCCTTCATTGAAGATTCTCATGACGTTTGGCAGGACTGATTATTTTCCATATATCATTTTCCATTTTCCATTTTCCATTGCTTTTCAGCAGATCCGTGAACCGTTCGACCGGACAAAACACTGACGACAGAATAACGAAATGAAAAATGAGAAATGGAAAATGATATATGGAAAATCAGCGCTTTAAAGTTCCAACCTGAGGTGCCATTCAGGCCCCGGCAATGTAGGCTCGGGACTGCACAATGTAAATCTGCCCGCGCATGTAGGCCCATTCGATATCCTGGTCCTTTCCTCCGAACACGCGCTTAATGCCGGCAGCCGCAGCGGCCAGCCGTCTCACTACGTTGTCAGTCAACACGACCCGCCCGCCGGTAATCGGGACCTCTTTAACGCCGCCGCGTTCGTCAAACGTCAACAGGCTATCCTCGGCGGAACGCGTCAGCACGCGCACAGCCTGACTGCGTGGTCTAAAGACAATCTGTTCCGCGATCTTTTGTCCTTCGACTACCTTGATCCCGAGCCCGCGCTTGGCGCTGATGTAGATTGCGCCTTTGTTGTCGCGGTCGTAGGGGTCGGCGGTAATCATTACGCCGGAGCTTTCCGAATTGATGCCCTCCTGGATCAGGACGGCCATATAGATCTTCGAATGATCCACCCCAGCCCGCTCGCGCGCTTCGTAAGCTTCAAAGTTCCAAAGTGAGGCCCAGACCGTCTTGATTGCTTCGACCAATTGTTCGTCCCCGCGCACGTTGGGCACGGTGGTATAAAGCCCGGCGCCGCTGAAGTTCGGCAGATCTTCCGAGTTCGAAGAGCTGCGCACAAATAATCCCTTGCCGGCGAATTCTCGCGCGGCTCGCCGCACCACCTCCGCACGCAGATGTTCGTTAAGGCGGCCGTGCTGAATTCGTTCGCGCATGGCGGTAAGGCGCTCGCGTCGATACGCCGGATCATGAACGAAGCGCTGGTCGTTCATCATCTCGTAAATCGCGTTTTCGAGGTTGTTCTCCCTGATGAACTGATCGTAATAGAAGAACGGAAGGGTAAAGCCGTTGGGAACCACGATCCCGCGCAAGCGGGAATTGATAAGTTCACCAAGATTCGCCGACTTGCCTCCATAAGCCAGGGACGATCGCTTGCGCTGCTCGCGCAGCCCGGCGATGCGCCGCTCCGATAGATCGGAGACGGGCTTCATCACGTCCAATCGCTGGGCCAGGCGCTGCTGATATATTTTCAACTCGTCGAGATCCGCGCGTTTGATGGAATACGCATCGCGCTTCGTCTCGAATGAAACCCACCAGCCATCGTACTGCTTCAAAAGCTGCTGCGCGTTTTTGATATAGGCGTTGGGCACACCCCAACCCTTGGCCAAAAGGTTGATGTGCGAAAGCGGCGTGGAAGGCTGGGTCGTGATAATCCCGGCTACGGGAGGAAGCTGTACCGGGACTTCGTTCAGCACCAGGATCTCGTTGAAGCCGATCTCTACATGGTCGTCGAGCTTGGGAATAATGTGGATACGGCCCAGGCCGCGCGCCAGGTTCAGTGCCTGATATTCCTGTTCCCGGGAAATATCGCTTTGCGACACGCGCTGTAGTCCTTCAATGCGGGCCGAGATTTCGTCCTGCCGTATGGAATTCGGCTTGAAGCGCACGGGCGTGAAGAAGGAATTATTAATCACGTCGGACGCCAGTTTGATTTCATCAGCGGGAATCAGATCGCCTTCCCAGAACTCGAAGGTCCAGCTTCGCACCGGTGTCTGGTAAGCGACCGTGCCCATGATGAAGCGGCGGTTCGGTTTCAGGTAATTGTTTTCAAAGAATTCGCGGCCGCGCTCGAGCGAAAGATACGTGCCGTTGACGAAATCTTTGTGAAAGGCGTAGCGCTTCGTATTCACGTAATAGATCTTGTTGTGGTCCTTGCGATCGATAACGAAGAGCACATGCGGCAGTGCGTAGGGAGTGTTCTGGTCGTAAACGACGGCCAACGAATCAAACTCGGCGCGCGAGTGGATTGCAGGCAGCGAGCGCGGCGCGCCGGCCGATCCGACCGCGGGCTTTTGGGCAGCGGCTATGCTTGCGGCCAGTAAGCAGAGCGCGGCCGCCAACAGCTTCGAAAACTCCAAAGTCCCTCTGGACATCACTCCCACATTCAATCCACACCTGCTTTATTGGTTTCGTCGCCCATTGCTAAAATAGCGCTCGACCACAATGATTAATGAGTTAAGGCGTTCGCTGCTCTCGGCTAAGGCGGCTTCGGTACGTTTCTGGGCCTCAGCTATTTCCGTTGCAAGCTGAGACAGCCGAGCATCAGTTTGCACCTGTGCCTCGGCCAACTGGCCCACAAGACTAACGACTGACACCATTGCCCCTTCAAATTCTCCCGTACGCTCGCCGGCGCGTGTCTGCGCCTCTTCCAGTTTTTGAAAGTTCACAACAAACTGGGCCTGCTGCTCAATAATGAACTCCATCTTTCGCTGCAATTCTTCATTGGTCATAACTAAAAGCCCTCCTGCAACAGCTCGGCCCCTTTGCGTTGCAGTAATTCTACCAGATCATCCACATGCCGGCGTTCGGTGAGGAAGCTATTGATATTCACACGCAAAGCTCGCCGCCCCTGCAATACGGTTGAAGGGAAGAATGCTTCGCCGCTGCGCTCAATGCGCTGCTGCAAAGCGCGCTGTAATCGATCCTGTTCAGCCCCGTCCCAGAGTTGGGCCGCCCGCGGGAGATAGCGGAAGCAGCACACCGCAGTCTCAATTTCGCCGACGCGCTGGAAATCGGCCAACTCATCAAGACGGGCGGCCAGATGCCGCGTTAGCTCCAGATGCCGCTCGACGACTTCGCCGTAACCGCGCTTGCCCATGAACTTGAAGGCCATCCACACTTTCAGAGCATTGAACCGGCGCGTGCCCATCTGCCCATAGCGAAATAGATCGTATTCAACGTCGGTGCCGCCGCGATCTTCGCTGAGATACTCCGGGGTGATGTCGAACGCATCGCGAAGCACGCGCCCGCCTTCGCGCACCAGCGTGGCGCCGCACACGAACGGCACGAACATCCATTTGTGCGGGTCGAAAGTAATGGAGTCGCCCTGCTCGATGCCGCAGAGCTGCTGCTTGTGCTTGTCAGAAAACGCCAGCCCGCCGCCATATGCAGCATCGACGTGAAACCAGCAATGATTCTCTCGCGCAATCGCGGCCAGCTCTTCCAGGGGATCTATGATGCCGGTCGAAGTCGCCCCGGCCAGGCCAACTATGCAACAGGGAATTAAGCCGTCTTGTCGATCGCGTTCAATCGCATTGACCAGAGAATCAATCCGAATATGGAAGCGATCATCGGTATCAATCTTTCGCAAGCTCTGGCGACCCATGCCGAGAATGTCCAGACTTTTTTCCACCGAGAAGTGGCATTGCCCGGATGCGTAGACAACCAGGTTGTCGCCGGTCGCGCGTAACCCGGCTCCGGGAATCTGTTGATTGACATGATCGCGGGCGCACTTCAGCGCAATTAGATTTGCTTCCGAACCACCGCTGGCGAGAATGCCGAAGCTTTCGGGTCCATACCCGATCAATTCGCACAACCAGCGTAACACCTGTGTCTCGACCAGGGCCGCGGATGGACCATTGCGCCAGGCGCCCGCATTCTGGTTCAAGGCCGAACAGAGTGTGTCGGCCCACACGCCGATGGGCAACGGCGCTGGATTGAACTGGCCGTAATAACGGGGACTGGAAATCTGCATCGCATGGGGCACGATATCCCTCGTGAAGCGTTCGAGAATTTCCGCTTCACTAATACCGGCTAGCGGCATGGGCTCAGCGAAAAGCTTTTCCAGGTCAGCGGGCGAAGCTTTGGAGGTTACCGGCAGGTTATCTAACTGGCGCGTGTACTCTGCGATTATTCTCGTGACGGCATTGCCCAGGAGTCGATGTTGCTGGCTTAATGATTCAGTCATGTTATTTTTGTGACGGCCCAACAGCTTAGTTGATCCTATTGCTTTCCACTGCCTGAATGAATAAACGCATCACCGCCGAGTTCACAGACGCTCTTGAGCACAACGCATCGTCTTTCGGCGTCGAGCTAAGCGGATCCAGTGTCTCGCAATTAGCTTCGTATTATGAACTTCTGCTCCGTTGGAATCCACGACTGCATCTCGTAGCTCCCTGCTCGCCGGTTGAGTTTGCCACGCGCCATGTTCTGGAGTCTCTACTCCTGCTGCCGCACCTGCCAAACAACGCGCGGATGGTAGATGTTGGCTCAGGCGCCGGACTGCCAGTGATTCCCTGTCTGGTTGCGCGGTCGGACCTTCACGTCACCCTCATTGAATCGTCACCGAAGAAAACGGTTTTCCTGCGCGAAGCTCTAAAGCATTTGAATCTGGACGATCGCGCCACAGTTGTAGCGAAACGCTTTGAAGACCTGGCACCACTCCATGCGGACGTGATTACTTGCCGGGCGCTGGAGCGCTTCAGCGAGATGCTGCCGCGATTAATTGAATGGTCGCCTTCGGGTTCGGCGCTCTTTCTTTTTGGCGGCGATTCACTACTGGCGCGAATCAAGGCCACCGGCCTCCCTTTTGAGAGTATGCAGGTGCCTGGCTCCGATCGGCGTCGTTTGCTGATTCTGCATAGGCCGGCAGCCGACGATCAGTTACCCGATTGAGTGTTGAGGGCGACATACCAATAATCCGCTCGTTTTGTGAAAAGCGCGAACGATTCGCCATTTCTTGGATCTACAGGTTCCAATTGGTCAGCGTGACTTTGGGTCACGAAGGACCAGGAAAGAAAGGTTCTACGCCGCATTGCCCCGCGGCCTGGATTGCCTGACTTCGTGGTGTAACTCGCCAGAAGTCTGGATCGAGAGCCAGTTTAAACAGGAAGGGTCTAACTTGAGGAATCCCAGGTTGTCACACTTAACAAAAGCAGGCCTGGCCCTGTTCGGCTTTATCGTGTTTGCGATCGCCGGCCCAGCGGTCAAAGCCGACCCCTTAACACTCGTTACGGAAAGCAGCGGCTTTCTGCGTAACAACTTGGGTAACAACGGCGTTCCGAATGGCCTGGACAGCCTGCTGGGAACTGCTGTGACCAACAGTCAGACGCTGGCCGGCAACACAGGTTCTTTTGTTGCGACGCTTAACAATCTGACGTTCACGGAGGGGTTTACCGGGTTCGGATCTGAAGGGGCCTACGTTTTCTCATTGTCGCAGTTGCTGACCGTTAATGGCCAAACGCAGGTCTTGAATTTGTCAGGCCTGATCAATATCGGAACGGAGCAGGACTCAGTACACATTCTGAGTGGAGACATTCTGACTTTCGACTTCGACACCTTCTCGGTGGTGGCAACTGTTCTGCCCAGCGACATATTTGGGACCGCCAACGGGGATTTCTTCGGCGCTCTATCGGCTCAATTCGTCGTCACACCGAAAGACACCAACGCAGTTCCTGAACCGACAACGATATTCCTTCTTGGTACGGGCCTGGTGGGCGTCGCGGCCAGGATGCGCAAACGAAGGCGCTTATCGCACAACCTCAATCCCGATTAACTGCTGTCCATTAATCACGAACTCGGCGGGAGCCAGTTCTTTCTCGAAGAGCGGAGAAAGCGCCATCGCTGTGTACCCGCCCGAGCTTCTCTCGTTGTTCAGCGTGGCCACAACCGAAGGCGGCAGATTAGGTAGTTCGCTGGTGCCGATGACTACTCCTGGCGTGACACGAAAAAGCTTCACGTAGAGGCGGTCATCCTTCCGAATCTTGTTCATTGCGCTGACGAGCTGGCCCAGATCCTGCGGCACGAAAGCTTTTGCCGCCGAGCTCTCCTGAAGCGCCCCACCGTCGCCAACAAAAACTACAAGCTGACCGAGCGGCACGTCCGCGGGTATCTGCACTGGAATCCTCTGCACGAACTGTTTTCCTGAGTCGGTCCGCACATATGCCTGGACCTCGACTTGTTCGCCACGCCTCACTTCAGTTCTATCCAGTGAAATGCGCTCCAGGGTGGCCGCGTACTTGGTGTCAGAGGAGACGATGTCCAGCGAGATCCCGCTGATTTGAACATTGTCAAAGCCGCTGGTCAAAAGCGCACCCACGGGCACGGCGATCGAGCCGGCAGCCATTTGGGGCGCATTGCCTGACGAGAACCGGCGCTCCAGCGTTACCGGCTCCTGTCCCGTAATGCCGACTTCGCCGCGGATGCTGATGGTTGAATCACCGAGGCCACGTTCACTGGCGGTGATAGTGTTGTAAACCGTCAGGTTCACAAGCAGAGGGGTCAAAAATGGATCGCTTGCCACTTCATACGAGAACTGCTCGGTGCGATCACGACTGGTGTGCAGCTTTATCTTCACCGGAATCATGCGAGGCGCCTGGCCAAGTTTTCCGAAAACGCCCGTGGCCCGATCCTGTGAAATAGAACCCACCATCTGGCCCGGCACGGCGAGCTTGAAAGAGTTGTTCGTATTGGGAATGACCGTCACCACCGAGCTTTCAGTCATCGGCATATCGGCCGAGCCAAGGCTCAGGAAGGGGTGGCCAAATGCGTAAATCCGATCGCCGTCGCGGAAAGTAACCGTACCAGAGGCAGCGATTGAATAATCGCCGCGTACTAACTGCACGCTAATCGAAGTTCCCGGCGCCAGCGTCTTCTCGGTGACCGGACCCATCGGCGTAATAGCAGCTGCGCCGCCAACGCCTGAAAGTGGCAACAAGCCATTGCTCATAAGCGCGGAAGAGAATAGCGAAAGTGATTCCTGGCTAATGCCTCCGAAAACTACTGGAGTAGCGATCGGCTGGATCTGCTGACCCATTAGAGCTACCAGTGGCGAGCCACTCGCCACCGAGGCAATCAGGGGAGCGCCGGCTATCGCCTGCTTTGGCAGAGTCGGTTTCCACTCGGCACTGGCCAATTGGGTAAACGATACAGAGCGCGGCGCGCGAGGTTCTCTCGACTTGCTTCCCGAACCGCCTTCGAAAATGTCGAGCATTTCCTTAATCGGAGTAATGCCGCAGACCGGCTCTTTCGAAAAGGGAAAGCTAAAGGCAATCGCCCCGGCCAAACGCCCATCGATGTAAACGGGAGAACCAGACATGCCGGCAAAGACGCTGGTCTTGTTAACGTTTGCTCCCGAAAGGCGCGCAATAATCGCAGATTGGCGGGGTCCGGGGAATCCCGGCAGGACGCCCAGGATTTCCACTCCGAACTCCTCCGGCTCAGTGCCGGAAAAAACTGTGCGAGCGACGCCCTTCATGCCCGGTCGCAAGTCTTCGACCGCGAACAAGCGTGGGTCGGCGGCCATTGCGGTGGGGGCTTTCTTCTGCGCCCATGCAGGGGCCGATTGAACCATTACAACTATTGCCAAAGCTACAACTGGAACGAAATATTTTTTCATTGAATCAATCCTGAAAGAGCGACGTCTCTCTCTTTTACCATCCTGGCGAATATAACCCAGATTGAGCCAAAGTTAAACCGAAGGTTCAAAAGGCCTTTATGCTCGCCTTCATCGCCGGGTTAGATGCCTGCTTTTGCGCCGGCGTTGTTGTGGGCGGAAAGAGCTCATGATAGTTTCGCAGCGAAAGACTCGTTGGTTCAATGCTGCAGCATCAGACGCTCAACAAGATGGGAAATCGCCAGGGCCATGGGCTGGAAGGCTTCATCCTGATCGGGGGCGCCTCCAGCCGCATGGGATCTGACAAGGCGCGGCTCGAGCTGGGCGGTAGCACCTTTGTCGAGAGGATTGCGGCGGCGCTGTCTTCGGTTGCTGAAACCGTCCGTTGCGTGGGAGCAAAGAAAGATAACCCGCCAGGTTTGATCAATGTCCCGGATCTTTTTCCCGGTTGGGGCGCGCTGGGCGGACTTCATGCCGCGCTGTCTGCCTGCAGTGCGGAGTGGTCTGCGATCGTCGCTTGCGACATTCCCCTGGTCACCCGGGAACTCTTCATGCGCCTTGCCACTCTCAGAGAAAACTTCGATGCGGTAGTTCCAGTCCAGGGGGACGGACGGCCGCAGCCACTCTGCGCGCTCTATCGTTGCGAGCCGTGCTTAGCGAAGGCCGCAGCCCTGATCGCGGAAGGCGAGCGGCGACCGCGCGCTCTGCTCGCTGCGGTGAACACTCGTTGGGTGACACCCTCCGACCTGGATGACCTTGATGGCGCAGGCAACTTCTTTTGGAACATCAATACACCTGACGACTATGCGCAGGCGCAGGCGCTTCTGAGCGCCGGGCCGTAGGGAAATTAAGACTTTCGCTTTTGCAGTTCATCATTCATAATCCCTCGCACAAACTATGGCGCGTCGACGAATACTTGGCACCCGGTTAGCAAAAGCGATGCTGCCGATTGCACTGCTGCTTTTGCTGGCCATAATGGCAGTTGCCATTTGGATAGTTCACACCGTCACGCGGCCGCCTCAACAAGAATACCTCGTTACTCCACAAACGTTTTCACAATTAAGCGGTCCGAATTTGAAGGCCACGGACGAAACCTGGCCCAACCGCGATGGTACGACGTCACGGGGCTGGCTGATACGCGGCACACCGGGAGCGCCCGCGGTCATTCTCTATCATCGCTACGGCGCCGATCGCTCGTGGCTGCTGAATCTGAGTGTAAAACTTAACGAGACAACTAACTTCACCGTGCTGTGGCCCGACCTGCGCGGACATGGACCAGACCCGCCGGTTAAATGGACCTCGTTTGGTACCAGCGAGGCGGATGATGTCTCGGCGGCGATCGCTTATCTCCGCTCGTTAAAGACGGCTGGGGGAGGGCCGCAGGTGGGCGATGCGATTGGGCTTTACGGAGTGGAGTTGGGAGCTTACGCTGTGCTGGCCGCTGCGGGTGCACACCCGGAGGTGCACGCTCTCGTTCTTGATTCTGTACCTTCGGGGCCCGACGACTTGCTTAACGCGGCCACCAAAACCCGCATGGGCATAGACAATGGAATCTTGCGAGAATTATCGCGCCTGGGCGCGCGAATCTATTTTCTGGGAAAGTACAAAAATCCTCAGGCATGCCAGTTTGCCCCAGCCCTGCAAAACAAACATGTGCTTTTGCTTTCAGGTGAAGATGCCGGCGACCTGCGCGCTTCTACTATTGCCCTGCAGCATTGCTTTTCACCGCAAGCCGTTATAGAAACCAAAACCGATCTGGCGTTAACTGGACTCAATCTGCCTTCGGCAACCGGCGAACTTGGTGAAGGATACGACCGGCGCGTAATAGAGTTTTTTGATAAAGCACTCCGAGGCGCCCCGTAGGTTGTTGTTTCCCTGTTTGTCCGCCCACATCCTTAACGAAACTAACTACTTGACCACCAACCGCTGATTACCGATTTCATGTTACGAACAGCCGTCATCGGTGCTGGGCATCTCGGCCGGCAACACGCCCGGATCCATGCGGCCCTGGCCGCAGAAGGCCGGACGCAATTTGTTTCCGTGTGCGATCTTATCGAAGGAACCGCTCGCTCGATTGCCGCCGAACGACAAACGGGATGGACCACCGATTGGCGCACGCTGGCAGGGAAAGTTGATGCGGTAAGCCTCGCCGTGCCCACTCAATCGCACAGCGAGATTGCCTGTGGCCTGCTCGAGCAAGGCATCCACGTATTGGTTGAAAAGCCGATCTCGCGCACGCTTGAGGAGGCCGACCGAATGGTCGCGGCGGCCGAAAAGAGTGGCGCGCTGCTGCAGGTGGGCCATCTCGAGCGTTTCAATCCCGCGCTCGTCGCGCTCAAGCCGTACGTGCGCCACCCCGTGTATTTTGAGATCCACCGCGTCGGTGAATTCACCGCGCGCTCCCTGGACATAGACGTTGTGCTCGATTTAATGATTCACGATTTGGACATCGTGCAGTGGCTGGTCGGCGCTGACGTTGAAGTTACCAGCCTGCATGCAGTGGGCATTCCGATTCTAACGGACCGGGTTGATGCGGCGAACGCGCGGCTGGAATTCGCTTCCGGAGCGGTTGCCAACATTACCGCTTCGCGTGTCGGCACGGAAAGGATTCGCAAGATGCGATTTTTTCAGCCTCGCGATTATGTCGCTGTTGACTACGCCGCGAAGCGCGCGTCGATTAGCAGTCTCGCGCCCCCCGCCGCAGATGGCGGTTGGCCCGGCGTTCACGTGCGTAACCTGGACGTAATTGATGTTGAGCCACTCCGGGCGGAGACCGAAGCCTTCATCGAAGCTGCACAAGACAGGCGAGCGTCTCCAGTGTCTGCCGCCGAAGGCAGGAACGCCCTCGGCCTGGCCCTGCGAGTGCAACAGCGCATCCATGAACACGCCAGCAGCACCAAGGTTGGGGCCCTCAAAGCGCAACCTGGCGGAATAGGCTGAGAATCCCAAATCACGCCAAAGTCTTTACCAACTCGCACAAAGGTTTTATCTTTCCCCCGTCATTGAAACTGAACTCTGGCAGGGACTCACTTATGCCCCGGATGCCCAGGATGAAAAAAGACAACGGCCTGCAAATCCTCATCCCTGTGCTCTTGTCCGGTGTTCTCGCCGCGCCGCTCGCAGCTCAACAGAAGTGCCAGCTGCCGGCGTTACCATCTCCAACCGCGGGCCAGAACATTTTTAGCGAATCGCAGGAAGAAGACCTGGGCGACGCCGTAGCCGAACATGTGCAACGTGACTACCGCGTGATTGACGATGCAGAAGTCACTGCCTACCTTCGACGCATAGGCGAACGACTTACCAAACAGCTGCCGCCGACGAACTTGCATTTCCAGTTTTTCCTTTTCGACCTCAATGACGCGAACGCCTTCACGCTGCCGGGCGGGCGCATTTATGTCTCCCGCAAAATGGTGGCGTTTGCGCAAAACGAAGACGAGCTGGCCGGCGTCATCGCGCACGAACTAGGCCACATCATCGCGCGCCATTCAACAATCGATATGACGATTCTGTTTCGCGAGATCCTGGGCGCCACGCAAGTAACAGATCGGCGCGATATTTTCGCGAAGTACAATCAACTAATCGAAAACAGCGCCCGCAGACCCAGGGCCACCGAAAAATTGGAGAACCACGAGGAGGGCAATCAAAACGTTGCCGACCTGCTCGGGCTGTACGCTATGTCTCGCGCCGGCTATGACCCGCAGGCCCAGGCAGCATTGTGGGACCGTTATCATGAATTGAAAGGCAAGACAGGAGGCTTTCTCTCCGATCTCTTCGGTAGAGCGAAGCCGGAGCAGAAGCGCTTGCGCGAAATGCTTAGAAGCCTCGCGTCTTTGCCGCCGGAATGTGTGGGCGAGCGCATTACCTCCACCGGTGCCGAGTTTCGTCAATGGCAGACGGCGGTGGTGAATTATACCGGCCTGGTTCGCAAAGAATCTCTCGCCGGCGTGGTGGTAAAGCAAACTCTTAGTCCGCCCCTGCGAAGTGATATTAATCATCTGCGTTTCAGCCCTGACGGAAAGTTCATACTGGCACAAGATGACTCCGGCATTAACGTTTTGTCCCGCCAACCGCTTGCCCCTCTGTTTCGCATAAGCGCAGCCGAGGCAAAGCCGGCGCAGTTCACACCCGACTCGCGCCAGATCGTCTTACACACGTCGAGCCTGCGCGTGGAGACCTGGGACATAGCAGACCAAAAGCTGAAAACTGCGCACGAAGTCGTGGTGCGCAAGTCCTGTTTGCAAACCGCTTTGTCTCCGGATGGCAAGACGGTGGCATGTCTGGACAGTGAATTCGGGTTGAATCTGTTCGAAGTCGCGACGGGCGCCGTGTTATTCCAAAAGAAATCCTTTACCGAGATGGGATTCTCCGAGCTTCTTTCGTTTATCTTGTCCGCCCTGCTCGCAGATCAGGACGCGGACATCGGCGAAAGCGATTTCATCAACATGGCATTTTCTCCCGACGGGCATTATTTCGTGGCAGGCGACAGGTCGGTTTCGTTTACCAGCATCGGCACGATGGCAACCGAAACTCAATCAGTCGCTTTCGATCTTGCAACGCGCGCAACCGTTCCCCTCAAGGGTGATCTGAAGAACGTTGTCGGCAGCGGCTTTGCTTTCGTCGGCCCGGACAGAATTGTCGGCAGGAATTTCCAAAACCCGAAAAAGTCCGGATTGTATAGTTTTCCTGCCGGGCAGGTTATTGAGAACTTCGACCTGTTCACTAATTCGCTTACATCAGTCACATCCGGCAACTATGTGTTACTGCGAAATTTCGCGAAACTTTCCGGTGGCCTAATGGATCTGACCACTCGCAAGATTACTACCATCAATGGGCGGCCCGTATTGGATGCTTATGGCGACGTACTGGCTTCAGAGCAGCGCAATGGCCAGTTAGCTTTGTTTAGTCTCAAAGGTGAAGTCCCACAGGTCGCGATATTGCCACCCAATCCGCTCGGTCGCCTGTACGCAGCAGACTTAACTCCGGACTTCAAATGGCTGGCGGTCTCCGGCTACTCGCGCGGCGCAGTCTGGGACCTTACCCAGGCCAGGATGGTTTATTATCTGCGTGGTTTTCGCGGGGCTTATTTGGGTGAGGACAAAATCTTTTACGCCGATTTTCCGAAGCTGGATCAAGCGGAACGTAACGTTGCCCACCTGAACCTGGTAACAAAGGAAACCGCCTCGGGTCCCGTTATAGAAAACAGCTCTGCCCAACAACTCGGCGCTTTCGTCATCCAAATGAAGCCCGTCAAGAAGGGGGGCAGCTATTGGGAAAACGTCGTCATGGAAGTGTTGGATGCCCGCACGCTGTCTCCACTCTGGTCAACTCAGTTTCCAAAGGAGAGGCCACGCTACTGGTTACCTCCGCGTAGCGAAACCATCACCCTGGCTTGGCCTGTAGCGTCCAAAGCCGCGGACGCCGAGATCAAGGACAGTCCCGCTCTGAAGCAGCAAATGAGTGCTTTGAAAGAGAAGGAGGGCGATTACCTGCTGAAAGTGCTGGACGTCAAAACAGGCCAAATGCTGGGCCAGCTTATGATCGAAACAGGCAAGGGCTCTTTCCGGGTCAAAGACGTTTTCACCAGCGGCGACTGGGTAGTGATTTCCGACAACCAGAATCGCACCCTCGTCTATTCGCTCAGAAGCGGCCAGCAAGCAGGCAAAGTTTTCGGCAGACGCGCCGCTGTTAGTCCGGCCAGTAATTTACTCTGCGTTGAAAAAGAAGATGGCGTGTTGGTGCTCCACGATCTGACATCCTTTGAGGAGCGGCGGCATTTTTCTTTTACGAGTCCCATATCGCTTATTAGTTTCAGCCCCGATGGCAAGCGATTGTTCGTGCTTACGGCTGATGAGACTGCCTACGTGCTGGACGTTGCTTCGTTCGCCGCGCCAAAGCCGAACTAAACTCTGAACGACGGGTTCGCCGGGTTAGCGGCCATTGCCGCTCCGGGATTCTTGCCGCTACGGCAGCTACCGATAGACACTCCGGGCATGCCCACAACTCCAATCCCACGACAAGAGCAAATTTCAGCCCTGCTGGTTGAGCGAATAACGGCAGGCGATTTCCCTTCCGCCGTTTATCTGGTTGCTAAAAATAATCGGATCGCTTTTGGCGACGCCCTGGGCAAAGCGGTGCTCGAGCCGGCGCACCCGGCCACCTTTGAAACCATTTACGATCTGGCATCCCTGACAAAGCCGCTGGTCACAGGCCTGCTCTGCGCCCGGCTGGTTGAGTTGGGCGAGCTTACCCTTGATAGCTCGTTAGCAAATTATCTGGGCGAGTTTGATCGTGCAGACAAGCACGCAATCACCGTCCGCCAACTTCTCGTGCATACGTCGGGACTTCCCGCCTGGCGACCGCTTTACATCACGTCGGGCGGCGAGCGAGAGGCAGCACTCGGCGCCATTGCCAGTGAACCGCTGGAACATCAGCCTGACACGCAGGTGGTTTACAGCGATTTGAACTTTATCGTGCTTGGATTTCTGCTGGAACGCCTGACAGGAAAACCTTTGGCCCAACTGGCCCAGCAGGAGATTTTTGAACCACTGGATTTGCAGCGCACGTTCTTCAATCCGGCCGCCGCAACTCAAACAGGAGTGGCCGCCTGCGAAACCGGAAATGCCTACGAGCGAGACATGTGCGAAATTTCCAGCCCCGGGCATGAATACTCAGGCTGGCGCGAGAACTTAATCTGGGGCGAGGTGCACGACGGCAACGCGCATTTCCTGGGTGGCGCGTCCGGCCATGCCGGATTGTTCTCGACCGCACCAGAGACTCTGCGCCTTGCCAATCAGTTTCTGGGGAACCTTTCACAATTGCTCGAGGCAGAAACGTGCCGGTTATTTCGCACTAACCTGACCCAGGGTTTGAATGAGGCCCGCTCCATCGCCTGGCAGCTCGCGGCAACAAAAGATTCAAGCGCCGGTCCCAGTCTTCCCGTCGATGCTTTTGGGCATACAGGATTCACCGGCACGAGTTGTTGGATCGATCCGCATCGTGGCCGCGTATTCATCCTGCTAACGAACCGCACTCATGGCCGTTCTCTTCCCTTTGTTAACATCAACAGCGTGCGGCGGCAGTTTCACACACTCGCCGTAGCAGCCCTTGATAAGCAGGAGACTGCCGGCAAGTGATCAACTTCGCGGCCAGTACATGATTACGGCAGCCCCCAGCAAGACAATTGCCCCGCCCAGCAGGTCGAATCGATCCGGCGACATCTTATCCACTCGCCATCCCCACAACAGCGAGATAACCACAAACATTCCACCGTACGCGGCATAGACGCGCCCGAAGTTTGCCGGCTGCAAGGTGGGGACTAAACCGTAAAGTACCAGCACCAAGGCGCCGGCAAGCGCGAGCCAAATGCTCTTGCCTTCGCGAACGCAAAGCCAGACCAGATAGCCGCCGCCGATTTCACAGAGGGCCGCCAGGATGAAGAGGAAAACAGATTGCGCGATTGCCATGGCTACAGGTTTATCCTCGGGGTTGTTTCCAACTTGAGATGGCTTCGTAAAAACCGATCCACCAAATCACGCGAACCGAAGGGGAAAACAATGGTCTTATTTTCGGTAATAATATAGTTCACGCAGCTAACATCCGCCGGTGGGTTAGGTGGCATCATTTGGTGCGATGAGCCTCTATGACCATGAATTCAGCCCATGTCTTTCCTTGATCGAGAGACCTTTCTTCGGTCCATGTAAAGTGGCTTTTGGATATGTTTGAAAAGGTAACTCGAGTAAGGGCATCCGGAGCAAAGGTATCGATCAAATTGAAAGTAATGGTCTTGGGGGCTACGCGAACGCCGCCGAGTTTTTCCGGCCCCAACTCCACCCAGAAAGAGCCCGTGGCGTCGAGCCATCTCATTACCCAAGTCTTCTTTTCAACGCTGTAGGAGCGGAAGTTCATTCCATGGACAATGAGTTCGCCTTTTTGATTTGTCATTCGATACTCATCAGCGATCACGTGGCCATCGAGAATGTAGCGGCCGACCCAGGTTGCCTGGTATGGTTGCCACGTCCCATCTTCTCCCTTCAGTCTTATGTCACAACGCCATTTGCCAATGATGAAGGCGAACTGGGAGAGCTCAGGAGGTGCCTTAGGATTAGGGTTTCCGTATTCTTTGTCATGATTCATCGCTTGAGCACCCTTCTGACTGATTAGATTTGCTGATTGTGCAAAGACAGAGGCTATCGCCAATGGTGGAAGAAGGAATGCGAGAAAGAATGGCATCGATTTCATTATTTCTCCAATTCATCGTTGCGTCGCCTAACGTCCCTGGGATTAGAAACCACTTTCCTCGGGCGTTAAGTTGATTTGTTACCGGCGAACTCATGAAGTCGTTCGCGTATCTCGTCCCGCACACGACGAAACACGTTAAGGCGTTCTGTCTCATCGCCATGTGTAGCTGCCGGGTCTTCAAAGCTCCAATGGATACGCTGGGTCGTGCCGGGAAAAATCGGACATCGTTGGTTCGCGTTGTCGCAGACGGTGATGACATAGTCGAATGCTTGTCCTGAGAACTCATCAACAGACTTTGAGCGATGACCCGAAATGTCTATGCCAATTTCGCGCATCGCTGCGATGGCTTCCGGCCTGACCCGATTCGGTTCAACCCCCGCGCTCTCTACTTCAAAGCGGTCACCCGCATCATTCCGCAACAACCCTTCGGCCATCTGGCTCCGCGCCGAGTTTCCGGTGCAGAGGATCAGTACCTTTGATTTACTCATCGTCCCTCCTAAGCTGCGCGAGATTTAGCTCGCTACGAATAAACTCCTTGATACCCGTACGGCCGCGCATTCGCAACCACAGCGGCCCGTTCTCGCGTTCCAGAGCTAATTCCAGGTCAAAGAAGGGACAACATAAACGCTCGTAAACTACGAACTCAGCCAACTGCTGGAACAGTTGCGGCACCGCGTCAAAGCGAATCGAATATCCATCCGGTAATTCACGCACCTCTTTCTGGGCAGCGTTCAGCTTGGCGAGTAACTCACCGTGTCGCTGTCGCTGTTCCGCGCTAAGCGCATTCATGTCGCAGGCGAAACGTGATTCCATCATCTTTTTTTCTTCGTTACCGTCCTTCCAGAAAGTCGGCCATGACGCTTGGCGTCCCGTTCTTGCTGACCTGTGATCTCTGACCTCTGGCCTCTGACCTCTGACCTCCGGCGTCACTCATCATGCGGTACCACAACCGCTCCAGCACGTTCGGATGTAATGGGAGAGAGCCAGCGGAAAAGCAACGTCGCGACGAATGCTCCTGCGAGCTGCGCGACGATGAACCCGGGCGCATCGGCGGGTCGGATACCGGTAAACGTGTCGCTGGCAGAGCGGGCGAGTGTTACAGCCGGATTAGCGAAAGATGTTGACGACGTGAACCAGTAACCCGCCGTTATGTAGGCGCCGACCGCGAAAGGCACGGCCGCCGAGCGATGACGCGCGCAGCCCCAAATAACGGCAAGCAAGCCGAAGGTCGCAACGAATTCGCTGAAGAGTTGCGCTCCGCCGGCGCGGCTGTGTTGGGACGCGAAGAAGACAGGCAAACCGAACATTACATTCGCAGTCGCCACTCCGGCGAACGCGCCGATGACTTGAGCGGCAAGGTAAAAAGGAACTTCACGCCAGGCGATGCCCCCCTGCCAGGCATCGGCAAGCGTTACCGCAGGATTGAAGTGCGCTCCTGAGACCGGGCCGAAAGCGAGAATCAACGCAACCAGCGCCGCCCCTGTAGCAATGGTATTGGCAAGCAGAGTCAGGGCGGCGTTACCGCCGGACAGCCGTTCGGCCATGATGCCGGAGCCGACTACGGCCGCCAGCAACATTGCGGTCCCCACCGCTTCCGCGGCAACACAGCGCGCAAGGCTCCTACCAACCTGGCCCACATGGTGCTCCTTTCAAAGGTAAGTGCGCTTGTTGCGGGTAATCTGAACGCCAAGAGAATATAGCAGAAGTCTGGTAGAGTTTCGGTTTTGAGATTCCAAATGGGTGCAAGCAGGGATAAAGGAATTTTGAATGGACGATCAAGAGACGCTTGAACGAGAAGTGATCGAAGAGGATGGCAGGTCGCGCGAGGTGTTTCTCTACTTTCTAATGCTGGGCTTCATTAACATCGGATGCGGGCTCTGTTTTGAGCCGCGTTCACGCGGCTTGCCCGCAGGGTTATTAGACCAGCCGTTTTTACGGCTGGGTTAAAGCGAAAAGGAATTTGCCGCAGCCCGCTTCAGCGGGCTTGCTCATTGAGGCTTTAGCCGTGCAAAAACGGCCTGTGCTAAAGCGTTGGATTGAAAGCACGCTGAAGCGCGCTGACGAACCTCTTGCGCTCGCACCCAGCGCTAAAGCGCTGGTCTAGTAGCCCTTCGGGAAAGCCCGATGAATCGGGCTCAGCGCTAGCGGCCCTTACGGGACTCTCATGGACGATGAAAAACCGCTTGAACGAGGAATGACTGAAGAGGATGGCAGGATGCCTCCCTGGCGCGAGGTGTTTCTCTACTTTCTAATGCTCGGCTTCATTAACATCGGAGGGCCGGTGGCGCAGATCACCATGATGTACAACCACATGGTGGAGAAAAGCCACTGGCTGTCAAAAGACCGGTTCGTAAAAATCATGGCCTTCTGCCATATGTTGCCCGGGCCCGAAGCGCTGCAGCTCGCAATCTACGTCGGCTATCTGAAGCGAAGGTTGTGGGGCGGAATCCTGGCTGGTCTCACCTTTATCATTCCCGGCGCAGTAGTAATGATTGTTCTGAGCTGGTTGTACGTTCGCTATGGCAGCCTGCCGCAAGCTAACAACGTCCTTTACATCCTGAAGCCCGCGGTGCTCGGCATTATCGCCGCCGGAGTCATCAAGCTTGGCCGCGCATCAATCAAGAATGCTCTTCTCGGCGCATTGCTGGTTGGCGCTTTTGTCTGCATGCGCTTTGCGGGAATAAACTTTCTGGTGATTCTGCTGGCGGCCGGCGTTTTGAATCTCTTAGTCAAAGAAGGTTTGCCTCGCCTTCGTCGCGCGCCGGAGACAATGCCGATGACGATTGCCGCACTGGCATTGATCATCGGGGTTGCCGATTCACGCTGGCTGCAGATGTCCTGGTTATTTCTGAAGACCGGCCTTTTCAGCTTTGGCGGCGCGTATGCATCAATCGTGTTCCTGCAGCGCGGTGCGGTTAATCAGTACCACTGGCTGACCGCGGGTCAGCTTCTGGATGGAGTAGCGCTAAGCGTGGCCACGCCCGGGCCTTTCATGCTCTTCACAACGTTTGCAGGTTACGTCGCTGGCGGCATTCCCGGAGCAATTATCGCCACCTTCTTCGTCTTCCTGCCATCGTTCGTGTTCGTCCTGGCCGGCGCTCGCTACATGGAGCAGGTGCGCAACAACCGAGCGGTGCAGGCATTTTTAGCGGGCGCGAGTGCCGCTGTAGTGGGCGTGATCCTCGTAGTCTCGCTCGAACTCGCCCCCGAAGCTCTTGTGAACAAAGCGAGCATTGCGATCGCGCTGGTCGCATTCCTGCTGATCGCATTGATGAAGGTTGACGTTGCGAAAGTCGCCATTGGGGCAATCGCTATAGGCATCGGATATGCCGTCTTGCGAGCCCTCCTCTAGAAGAAGAATGCACAGAAGGGAGAATTATGAAGATCCTACTCGCCCGGCACAGTATTAGGCTGCCAGGTTTTTTTCTCGCGCTAACTTGCGCCATCTTTGCCTGCGCAAGTGGGAAATTGCCCGCGACATCCATTGCCAACATCCCACCAGGTGCCGGCACTCCAGGCGCGGAAAGTTCGCCTACCCAGAGCGCGCGCACAGAGCCACTGCGCCTACTGCAAAGAATCCCGCTCTCGAAGGTAGAAGGACGCATCGATCACCTGGCTGTAGATGTTGTCAGCCAAAGGCTGTTTGTGGCCGCATTGGGAAATAACTCCCTTGAAGTAGTTGATCTCAAGAAAAATGTTCGACTTCAGAGTGTGCCCGGATTTCATGAGCCTCAAGGCGTGGGCTACCTTCCGGGATCGAACACGATCGTCGTTGCCAGCGGTGGCGACGGCGCCGTGACTTTCCTTGATGGAAGCTCGTTGAAACCGCTCAAGAAAATCCGCTTTAATAGCGATGCGGATAACGTTCGCTATGATGCGACCCACCGGCGCGTGTACGTTGGCTACGGTGCAGGCGCCCTGGGCGTTTTGGATGAGAAGGGCGCGCGGCTTGCGGATGTTCCTCTCAACGGCCACCCTGAATCCTTCCAGCTTGATATGGCGGCAGGAAAGATTTTTGTCAACATTCCCACCCGACGCGAGATTGCCGTCATCGATCTGAACAATTCGAGCGTGTCGACCACATGGCCCGTCAGTGTCGCGAGCGCAAATTATCCGATGGCCCTTGACGAGGTCAATCACAGGATCTTTGTGATGACGCGAAAGCCGCCGCATTTACTTGTCTATGATACCGAGACAGAAAAGCTCATTTCGAATCTCGAAACAGATAGCGACTGTGATGATGTTTTTTACGACAGCGCGCGCCGGCGCCTCTATGCTAGTTTTGGGGAAGGAACAGTAGTTGTTTACGAACAGGGCGATGCCGATCACTATAAGATGATTGCCCAAATCCCAACCGCGGCGGGAGCGCGCACAAGTTTCTTCTCTCCGGAACTGCGCCGGCTCTATGTTGCTGTTCCGCATCGGGCGAACCCTACGGCAGAGATTCTTGTCTATGAGGTGGCGCCTTAGACCTGGAGATGGCATCCACCAAAGAATCTGACGCGGTAGGAGCGCAACCGGCATCGTGGAGAGACGCTGTCTCAGACTTTCTGAGTCTTGAACGCAACGTTACCGCTGCCTCATCGGCGGTATTTTTGCTTGGCCTGGGCGAAGAGCTTTGGAAGAAGTTTCTGCCCAAGTATCTCGAAGCGCTCGGCGCCAGCACACCCGTCATAGGCTTGTTCGGCACCGCGGAAGATTTCTTCGATGCCGTCTACCAGTATCCGGGAGGATGGATGGCGGATCGCTTCGGACGGCGCCGGGCGTTTCTCATCTTCGTAGCGCTGGCCGTAGTCGGTTACCTCATTTACCTGTTCAGCCCTTCATGGCCCTTTCTCTTTCTGGGACTGGCGTTCGTCATGGCCTGGCAGAGCATGGCCTCGCCGGCAATCTTCGCAGTCATTGGCGATTCCCTGCCGAAAGAACGGCGGGCAATGGGTTTCACACTTCAGTCGCTGCTGAAGCGCATTCCCATTGTCTTCGCGCCAATCATCGGCGGCGCAATCATCGCTTCGGTGGGCATAGCTTCAGGTATACGCATCGGCCTGATTATCACTCTCGCGCTCGCCGTCGCCACCGCATTCATCATCATGACCATCAGGGTCTCCATCAAATCAAGCGAGCCCACCAACATTGTTGGTGTCTGGCGATCATTCCATCGGGGGCTGAAGCGCCTGCTGGTGTCGGACATAATCATCCGCACCTGCGAAGGCATGGCCGACGTCCTGATTATTCTTTACGTAACAAATATTTTGCACGTCAGCATCGCTCGCTACGGCGTTCTGGTCGCCATACAGATTACGACCTCGCTTCTGGTCTATATTCCGGCGGCGAAGTTTGCCGATCGCATCGGGCGCAAGCCCTTCGTCATTGCGACGTTTTTCTTCTTTGCACTTTTTCCCCTGGCGGTTGTTTTGGCGCAGGGCTTTACCACCCTCGTGCTTGCGTTTATCGTTGGTGGCCTCAGGGAGATCGGCGAGCCGGCGCGCAAAGCGATGATCGTAGATCTGGCAGAGCCGGAAGTGCGGGCCCGCACAGTAGGGCTCTACTACCTGATACGCAGCCTGGCTATCACGCCTGCCGCGGCCATCGGCGGGCTACTATGGAAGCTCGCGCCCGAAACACCTTTTATTGCCGCCGGCACGATCGGCATGGCGGGAACAATCATTTTCGTCGCCACCGTACGAGAAAGTTTTGAATGAGTGTCTCATCTTTCTGAGACCCTTTTAACAGTTAAGGTATCTTCACGCTCTCTATATGAAGCGTCGAGTTAGAGACCACGAATCCTACACCTTCAGCGTGTAGAGAGGCCTGATACCTTGATCGAAGAGCAACACGTAAATACTGAAGGCATCCGTCTTCATCTTGGTAATCTTATTCTTGATCACTTCGCCGAAGTGACCGATGTCTGTTAGCAGATCGATGTCAATGTCCGCAGCCAGCACGCCGTTTTCGGCTTTTTTCGCGAATGAAAGTTGCAGACTGCAAAAGGCGACCTTCTCCTTGAAACTCACAGGAAATCCCTTATGGTTCATCTCATTGAGGTCTGGGTTAAGCTCGGTGAAAGTCTTTAGTCCTCTCACCTTTCCCGGCATGTCATCCGCCACCTGAACCTTAATACGGTCGCGCTCCAGAGAATCCGCATTCGTGAATAGCCGAAGGTGATCGACTGCCTGGCCCTGCTTCAAAGCCGTTGCCCGCAACTTCGCTTCAATATTCAATAACGCCGCCATCCTGATCTGCCCGAACTTCGGATCAGCCTTCGCCAGTCCGAGGAAATCGCTCTCGGAAACATTCTGGCTGAGCGCGCTGTGGAACTGCGGCGATCTCAACTGCAACTCGGCATAGGAAAAGGCGGCAAAGTTTGGAACCGGGTCATTCGGAATAAGCATAATGTTCAGGGACGTTTCCGTATTGGGAATAGGCTTGACGGGAAAGACCGAATGGCTGCGGTGTTTGTCCGCGTCCACCATCAAAATGTACCTCTGCCCCGCGTCGGCAGGAAGGCCCTCAAGCACAATGTTATTTGTGCCTTTCTTCATCGTCTTATCGACGAGCTTCTTGTTGCTGGAACTGGTAAAGGGATCCATCAAAACCAGCCGTACTTCGGGGCCGTGCCATAACTGGCGGCCCGCATCGAAGATGTTAACATTCACTGTACCTGTCGTTGCCATATGATCCCACCTTTCGCCTAGTTTACGGCCTCACTGTTTACAGAGTTAATGTCAGCGATGACAGAAGCGGCCTGCATGTGCGCCATTTTGAACTTCATCGCGATGGTACCTCTCGGGAAGCCGTATTGATCTTCCA
>DASXRU010000222.1:0-8953 GCA_036506395.1 Pyrinomonadaceae bacterium
TTTCGGAAGCTCGAGGCTATTGCCGCCACCACGCCGAGATCGACGGCCGGTTCGTCCACTTCCAAACCACCGGCAATGTTAACGAACACATCGTCGCCGAGGAGCTGAAAACCGGCGCGCTTCTCCAGCATCGCAATCAAGAGCGCGACCCGGCTTTGATCTACTCCCTGTGTCATACGACGCCCGGTGCCGTATTTTGTGCTCGACACCAGCGCCTGAATTTCAACCAGCATCGGCCGCGTTCCTTCCATGCAGGCCGTGACGACTGAGCCGGCAACGTCAACCGGACGCTCTTGCAGAAACATTTGCGAAGGATTGGCGACGGCGATCAGACCCGCCCCGGTCATCTCAAAGACGCCCACTTCGTTGGCGGGCCCAAAGCGATTTTTGGTGGCGCGCACGATGCGATGGTTGTGGTGGCGCTCGCCCTCAAAATACAACACCGTGTCAACGATGTGTTCCAGCGCTCTTGGTCCGGCAATCGATCCATCCTTGGTGACATGGCCGATAAGGAAAACAGGAATACCGCGATTTTTTGCCAGCGACAGAAACTGAGCTGCTACTTCCCTGATCTGGGAAATCGATCCGGCAGCCGATTCGATGCTGGACGAAAACGTCGTCTGAATTGAATCGACGACGATTGCGCCCGGCCCGATGCGGTCAATCTCGGCAAAGATGCTTTCCAGGTTTGTCTCGGGCAGCAGGTACAGGTTAGGAGCTGAAATGTTCAGCCGCTCGCCCCGGAGTTTTATCTGGCGTTCGGATTCTTCGCCGGAAATGTAAAGCACGGTTCGGTCATCAGTGCTCAACTTGTCGGCGACTTGTAACAGCAGAGTGCTCTTGCCGATGCCCGGATCGCCGCCAATCAGAACCAGAGTTCCGGGAACAATTCCTCCACCAAGTACGCGATCAAATTCAGGCACGCCCGAAGGAACGCGCACGTCATCCTGCGATTCTATCGCCGTGTAGGAAACGGCCTGGACCGCTCGCCTGCGAAAACCACTTCGCGTCCCGCCTTTCCTGGCTACAGGCGCACGCTCTTCGACCAGCGAATTCCACTCGCCGCATTCAGGACACTTCCCCAACCACTTTCGCGATTGGTGGCCGCAACTCTGGCAGATAAAGATTGTTTCTGGCGTCTTCAATTAGTTCTCGCTATTCCGTTTCTTTTCATCACCGGGCGCCCGGAATTTGGAGTGCGCCGGCAGAGTGAAGCGGCGACGGCGCTTTGGTTTGCTTCAACTTTCGCCAATGGGTCTGCGATCCAAAGCGGTGTTGCGCTGCACTTGCCACCGCACTCCAAATCAGAGCAGTGCCTTCACATTTTCAGTGGGTCTTCCCAGCACCGCCCGATCGCCGCGCTCGATAATTGGACGCTGAATCAAATCCGGATGCTCAATCATCAGAGTAATAATCTCTTCGTCGCTGAACTCATCTTTAGCCAGGCCCAGCTCGCGATAAATTGGTTCACTTTTCCGGAGTAGATCGCGCGGCTTGATGCCCATCTTGCGAATCAAGTCCGTGAGCTTCTTCCTGCTCAAAGGCGCCGTGTAGTAGTTTACTTTCTCAAAGGCGACGCCGCTCTCCCGGAGCAGCTTGTCCAACTCGCGGCACTTTGTTCAAGTCGGTTTTTCGTAAACTGTAATCTTCTCTTCTCTCGACATCTTGGTGGTCAGTAGTCAGTTGTCAGTTGTTAGTAGATCAATTATCAGTCACACGCGTGCAGCCAACAACTGACAACTGATTACTAACCACTGACAAATCTTATGGAAATATCCCTCGAACCCGCGTCGCTTCCGCAACGCGATCGACCGCAAGAATGTAGGCGGCGATCCTCATGTCCGTGTCATAACGCTGGCTGGTTTCATGCACCGACTTAAATGCCGTTTGCATCGTTTGCTCCAACGTCTCATGAATCTGACGTTCCGACCAGAAGAAGGAATACTGGTCCTGCACCCATTCGTAATAACTGACCGTGACGCCCCCCGCATTAGCCAGAATGTCCGGCACCAGAAACACCCCCTGATCGGCCAACACCTGATCAGCGCCGGGAGTGGTTGGACCGTTTGCCAGCTCCGCAATGATCTTCGCCTTCACTCGTCCCACGTTGCTAAGGGTGATCGCGTTCTCCAAAGCTGAAGGCAACAGAATGTCACAGTCGACGCCAATGATGTCTTCCGGCTCAATTTCTTTGGCGCCCGGCAAACCCGCAAGTGACGACGTTTCTGCCTTGTGTTTCAAAGCGGCCGCCACGTCTATCCCATTTTCCGCGTAGAGACCGGCTTTTGAATCGCACGCCGCCACGACGCGCGCGCCATCGGCTGCAACCAACCGCGCGATGTTTGCTCCCGCGTTGCCAAATCCGTGCACGGCGACGCGCGCGCCTTTGAGACTAATGCCCTTCACCTTGCAAGCTTCACGTAACGCGTAGAGACAGCCGCGCGCGGTCGCTTCGCTGCGACCAAGCGAGCCTCCGAGCGAGACTGGCTTTCCGGTCACTACGCCCAGTTCCGTATGACCGCGGACCATGGAGATCGTATCCATAATCCAGGCCATGGTCTGTTCGTCGGTGTAGACGTCAGGAGCTGGAATGTCGCGGTCAGGGCCAATGATCGGAGCAATCTCAAAAGCGTAGCGACGCGTCAATCGCTCCAGCTCATTTTTCGACATGCTCTTCGGATCGCAAATGACTCCGCCCTTCCCGCCACCGTAGGGAATGCCCACCGTCGCGCATTTCCAGGTCATCCATGAAGCCAATGCCTTCACTTCATCCAATGTCACGCCCGGGTGATAACGTATCCCACCCTTGGCCGGCCCGCGCGCGATGTTGTGCTGCACGCGATAGCCTTCAAAGACCTTCACTTCCCCGCCGTCCATCTTGACGGGGATCGACACGATGAGCTGGCGCTTGACGGACTGCAAGACATTCCGCATTGAGTCTTCCAGTTCCAGATAGTCAGCAGCGCGATTGAATTGCTGCTTGGCGATTTCAAACGGATTCAGCTGTTCTTTCAAAGCTGCACTACTTGCCATGCGTTTTTCTCCGGAGATTAGGGGATGCGAGAGCGCTGCAATCCTAAGATGTCCAAAGTCTAAAGTCCAATTTCCGAAACTGAATGTCCCAAGAAACTCAACCTCCCGAAAACTTGAATGCTGGAAAACTTGCAGTCAGGAAGGGGGCATGCCCCCGCTTCTTCTATGTACACAACCATTCAAACTCGACATTCTTGCAATCTATCTTCTTGGAAAACTGCAGTCAGGAAGGGGGCATGCCCCCGCTCTTAGAACTTTGTCATAGCGCAAAAGTGGTCTAATCAGAATCTTCCGGGAGCTCTGCACTTTGTTACTGGAAATGTGCTTAACAGAAAGCCAGTATTCAAAGAGCAGAACTGTTGCGAAGCATTCTTCAAAGTTCTTGCGGATCTCCTTAGGGAGTGGCCCTGCAAACTCATAGCCTACGTCTTGATGCCCGACCATTTTCATATGATCGTTAATCCGCGTGATGGTCGGGTAAAAGAGTTCCTAGGGATGCTTAAAGGCGTCTGGCAAGAGGCATAATCGAGGTCGCCCACGCCTTTGATTTTGGGAAATGCGAAAGAGATGTTGACGGTTCTATACACCAGGTGTGGCAAGAGAGTTTTAAAGCACTGCCGCTTTGGAGTGGGTGGATGATCAAACAGAAAATCGACTACATCCATGCCAATCCCGTAAAAGCCGGCTTGGTAGCGAGCGCCAAAGAGTACCGTTGGTTCCAGCTTCGGGGCATTTTATTCTGATGCAAAGGAGCCCATTACCATTGATAGGGACTGGTGGTGGGCTGATGACTCTGAAAAGCTGTTAAAGGCAATGAAGGAGTTAGGCTGGACGAGTTGGGGGACGAGACTTGACAGGCTTGGTTCGGACAAATGAAGAGCGGGGCATGCCCCCTTCCTGACTGCGAGTTTTTTAATGTTAATGCCCTCCCTGGATCTGGGAACTTTCCGGCGTTCTCTGGGGTCTAAATAGCCGAGTTAGCTCCCGCGACCCGAACGGCACCGGCAAAAGGGAGGTCTGAAGATGTTTACCAATCTGATCGAGTCGGAGTCGCACCGGGAGGATTTCAAGCGACGAGGATCATTTCTACTAGTCACCACGGCTGTTTACGCACTCTTCTTTGTTTTTGCCGGCGTGCTCAGCATTTACGCCTACGACGCGCAACTCGAGAAACAGGATCAGGACCTGATGCTGCTCGAATGGGTACCACCAGTTACGACTCCTACGAATGTAGTCAGTAACCCCCATTCTCCGTCAAGGTCTGCCAGGCACAATACAGGCCCAGCGAGACCGGCAAGACTGCCTGTGTTGTATGAAAGCTCCGCCAATCCCCATACAGTTCCGACCGGCGTCAGCGCCCAACCGGTTAGCATTCCGCCGGCACCCCCCGGAGCAATCAGAAGTCCCGTTTATGATCCGGGCTCAAGTGGTCCAGCCACGGCAGGCCCGATTGGACCGGGCAACAATGGCACTGGCGGCAGAGTCTCAATCGTGCCCAACGACGGAGACGTCGTGCCGCCGCCGATCAAACAACCACCCAGAACAATCCACAAGAGTCTGCTGAACAGCCAGGCCATCAGTCTGCCAAAGCCGCCCTATCCGCCAATGGCGAAGCTGGTTCACGCGCAAGGCACCGTGAGTGTACAAGTGCTTTTGGACGAGACAGGCAAGGTAATCTCAGCGCGCGCTGTTGGGGGCCATCCCACGTTGACGCACGCGGCAGTCGAGGCTGCTTACCAGGCACGCTTTACTCCAACAGTGCTGAATGGAACCCCAGTGAAGGTATCGGGCGTGATCACTTACAATTTCATACTTCAATAAGTGGGTGTTTAGAGTACCGACTTTAGTTGGGCTTGTCTCTAACAGGCGACAATCTTCAGAGACCTTCCGAGCCAAAGAGGTACGCGATGAAAATCGGGTACCTCTCCCGCCGTATTTAACCGTTCAGTTGTATCTGGGAATCTTTCCGCTTATTCTCGGCAGGCCATTCGACAAAGGAGGTCGGCTGGCTGATAACCATGACCGAAACAGCGGAAGTCGTAATCATTGGCAGCGGGATTGTCGGGTCGAGCGTGGCCTATCATCTGGCCGAGCAGGGATGCACGAATGTCCTGGTCATCGAGCGCGAAGCACATCAGGGCAAAGGGTCAACCGGTAAGAGCATGGGCGGCGTGCGCGCTCAGTTTTCCACGCCCGTCAATATTCAGATGTCGCACTACTCGATCGACTTCTTCGCTCGCTTCGATGAAGTCACCGGCCATCCCGCGGACTATCGCCCGCACGGTTATCTCTTCTGCGCCACCAGTGAACGGCATCTCGATTATCTAAGGGCAAATCGAGAACGCCAGATGGCGCTTGGGGTTAACAACGTCGAACTGGTTTCGCGTGAAGACATTTTGAAGATGGTCCCGCAACTTCGCGCCGACGATATTATTGGCGGCACATTCTGCCCTACCGACGGCTTCGTCGATCCGCACAGTGTGATGATGGGCTTCATGTTGAAGGCGCGGGAGCAGGGCGTGCGCCTTTGGCTCGACACTCAAGTAACCGGAATTGAGATGGAGCCACGATCAGAGGCCACAAATTTGGAGTGCGGCGACTCGTCGCCGCTTTCCGCCCGCCGCATAACCGGAGTGGCAACCTCCCGCGGTCACGTTTCAACAAGAACCGTCGTAAACGCCGCCGGCCCGTGGGCAGCGGAAGTTGCCAGGATGGCTCAGACAGCATTGCCAGTCGAACCTCTGCGCCGCCAACTCGTCCCTACCGAGCCATTCGATGGACTACCCAAGCGCTTTCCCATGGTTATAGACATGTCCACCGGCTTTCATTTCCGCCGCGAGGGCAAAGGAATCTTGTTAGCATGGAATGACCCGGATGAGACGCCTGGCTTCAAAACTGACTTTGATCCCACTTTCGTGGAAAAGATTTTGACGCGCGCAGCATCCAGAGTGCCGTGTCTTGCCGATGCCGAAGTGAATCCCCAACGCGCCTGGGCCGGTTTGTACGAGATGACTCCGGATCATCACGCCATCATCGGTCCTGCGCCGGACGTGCAAGGTCTTTACTTCGTGAACGGCTTCAGCGGACACGGCGTGATGCACTCCCCGGCCTCCGGGCGCATCGCCGCGGATCTAATTCTTCAAGGACATTCCGATCTGATCGACGCCTCGCAACTCAGCGTCGAGCGCTTTGCCACCGGCCGGCTGCTGGAAGAGACTGCGGTGCTCTAATTAACTGATCGATGGCGACCGACTTACAGCTAGCCAACCGCGCTGCTTACAATCCCGACGGACGTTGACGTAGAGATCACCCCGAAAGATTGGATGGCCGGTCGTCCGAAGAAGCCAAAGTATCCGGTGCACAAATAAGACGTTTCAGTCAGGGCGAGATCATTTAGCTTCCAGCCAGTGGGCAATCTCGTCCATCACGCTCTCGTAGATTTGTTGCTGTGGGATGCCAGAACTCTTGGGGACCTTGAATGAGTGATCGCCGCCTTCGATGACGTGGAGCGTCGCCGGCAGGCGATGCTTTTTGATTATCTGGCGCAGCTCGTCAGAAGTGCCAAACGCATCGCGTGCGCCCTGGATGAAAAGCATCGGCGCCTTGATGTGTATTAGATGGGCATCACGAAGCTTCTCCGGATTGCCGGGTGGATGCAGTGGATAGCCAAGGAACACAAGACCGGCGATGTTGCCTTCCTCCTTATTAAAGTCCGCCGCAACCTGTGAAGCGATGCGACCGCCCATTGACTTGCCGCCAATAATGAGACGATTGCCCTTCAGTTTTCTGTGATTCAGCGCAAACTTGATAACAGCAGCGTAACAGGATTCGAGTTTCGCCTTTTGGTCAGGCGCGTGCCGCCCCTGCTCCATGTAGAGAAAATTGAACGTCATTACATCAAGGCCTCGAGAGGCGAGCCCGGCGGCGAACATGCGCATGAAGCCGCTTAACTGATTCGATCCTGCTCCGTGACCAAGGGTCAGAGTGACGCCGGCGCGGTCACGTTTTGCCGCGGCGTAGAGCATCGCTGTGACGCTGTTGCCCGGGCTGACCTCAACCCTGGATTTCTCAGGTTCGATTGCCATGATTTAACCTGAAACGGCTGTTACCCGTTCACTTGAGAAGAGGAGCGATCTCCTTCTCCAACTTATCAGCTTCGCCGCGGACGGTGGACCCGGTGCTTACCAGCGGTTCAGGTTTCGAGTCCCACTGCGCATCGCTGCCGTAAAGGTAGTACGTATCCCAAACAATTCCCGGATCGCCGCCTGCCGAATTCTCCTGCTGAGCAAACCAACGTCCAACCGTCTTTTTCTCGTCCCAGAAATGCACAGCCCTTTGGCCGGCAAGGGTTCCTCCAGTCCAGCTCCATCGCGAGCGCGCGTCGGTGGCGATCATGGAAAACCAAACAACGTACACACGAAGTTTTGCCGCGGGGTACTTCTCCAGAATCTCTTTCTGCACCCGCCGGGCGCCCGCCAGACATGTCGGTCAGGTAGGCGAGAGCAAAAGTAAGAGACGCGGTGTGCCCTTGTCCTGATTAAAGCGCGTGCGCAATTGGTCGATGTCGTTGATATCAGTGAGGCTACGTTTGCAGCGGGCCTTAACGAGCCGATGAACACCGCGATAATCGTAGCTACGAATACGACGGCGATGATTGGCCACTTCCAGCGGGAGTTTCGCGACACTAGCTTATCCTTCAGACTTGATTTATCGAACCGGTAATTAGTCGAGCTTTCCTTTGCGCTCAAATCCTCGTCAAACATGAATCCTCGGTACCCGATCACTGACGCCGCAGGTGATTTCATACGAGATTGTCCCTGTTTTTCGGGCCAGGGCTTCAGCGGAAATGGATAGTTCGCCATCCCCACCCAGCAGCGTCACTTCGTCATCTACTGCGACGCCGGGCACGTCGGTCACATCCATCAGCATCAGGTCCATCGAGACGCGACCCACCACTGGCGCATAAGCTCCTCGCACGATCGCCTGGCCATTGTTCGAAAGCGCACGTGGATAGCCGTCTTCGTAGCCAATCGGAAGTGTCGCAACCAGCGTCTTGCGCGCAGCCTCAAACGTGCAGCCGTAGCCAAGGTGCTCGCCTTTGTCAATCCACTTCAGCAACATGATGCGCGAATGCAAAGACATCAACGGACGCAGGCCCGAGGCATCAACTCCGGAAGGAAGAGTGTCGCGCAATCCGTAAAGCGTGCCGCCGGGCCGCACCATGTTTCCGTGGGTTTCGGGATGCGCGAAGGTTGCTGCTGAATTTGCCATGTGCCGGTGCGCGATGTTGAAACCACGCTCGCGGAAAACCTCTAAAGACTCCTGAAAAAGTTTCAACTGCTCTGCGGTAAAGTTATCGCGGGCCGGATCGTCGGCTGCGGCAAAGTGCGTCATCAATCCGTCAACGCGAATATTCCTGAATCGGCGCAGAGCTTCGCAGAAATCGGGTACGGTGCTGGGCCGAATTCCCAAACGGCCCATGCCCGTGTCGATCTTCACGTGCACATCCGCCGTCACCCCCGCATCCTGTGCGGCACGGTCAAGCGCTTCCACCATGTCGAGTCGATAAACGACCGTAGTCAGTTTATGTTTTATGCAGGCCTGCTCCTGACCTTTCCAGAATCCGCCCAGAGACAGTATCGGCTTGGTTATCCCCGCCTGGCGCAGTTCGATTCCCTCTTCCGGCAGCGCCACGCCGAACCAGTCTGCTCCCTCTTTTTCCAGCCGTCGTGCACACTGCGCCGCGCCGTGGCCATAGCCGTCAGCTTTCACAACGGCCATTACCTTAACCTCGCGCTCTACCTGCTCTTTTATGGTCCGGAAATTTGACGCCAGCGCGTCGAGATCGATCCGGGCCCAGGTAGGGCGTTGGCCATTCGCGCTCACAAACTTTGTCCGTTCGTTTTGCATCACGCAGAGT
>DASXRU010000223.1:0-53828 GCA_036506395.1 Pyrinomonadaceae bacterium
TCAGTCGGGCTTTGTTTTCTATCTTGAGAAAAACCCGACTAAAGTCGGTACTCTAAACGCCCACTTTACTCCGGGTACCAACTTCCCCGCACAAAAGGAAGTTCAGTAACCTGCGCGCCAATCTCTTCATTTGTGGAAACTACTTTCACGCTTGTGCCGGCCGCGAGGAAATCGTACTTCACATAACCCAGCGCTACGGTGCGCTTCAGAGCCGGCGAAAGAACAAACGAAGTGATTCTGCCGATTTCTTTCTCGGCCGACCGAATCTTCGCACCCACTTTAAGTTTTACTTCGCCATCGAATACCAGCCCGGCAAGTTTCTTGGCAACATGGCCGCGATATTTGATCCGCGCGATTATCTCCTGACCTATGTAGCAGCCTTTGGTGAAGCTAACTGCATCATCAAGTGTCGTCTCCGAGACGATGGTCGTGTCATCCATATCGACACCATACCGTGGCAGTCCCGACTCAATACGCAGAATCTCCCAGACATCTAATCCGACGGGACGCGCTCCCGCTGTTAGCAAACCCTGCCATAGAGAACTTGCATGATCCGCGCTGACGAACAGGTCGAATCCATCTTCGGCTGTGTGGCTCGCGCGAATCACAGTTACATCACCCACGTTCGGCAACTGCGTATGAACGATGCGGTGGCGCTCAACACTCGTGGCGGCTTCGCCAAGCGTTGCCCTGATTGCCGCGCCGGCGCCGCGGCCCTGGATCGAAACTATCGCGATCTCTTTCGTAACATCCGTGACGCGAAAATCTCCGGCAAGAGTGAAGCGTCCGACCAACTGCAGGACCTTCGCATGCGTTATTGCTTCGGTATCTATCAGGTAATCTTCGCCTCGATTCAGTACGCGGATGGCAGCCAGTAGACGCCCCTGGACGTTCGGAAACGCAGCCGGCATCCACGCGCCCACCTCGAGCGCCTTAACATCGTTTGTGATCAGGCCGTTAAGAAACGGCACGGCCTCAGTGCCGCTGACGAGGATGCGACCGCGCGAAGAAAGATCGATCAGCCCAGCGCCGCCTTCGCGCACTGCCGCATACTCAGCCCCCGTGTCGCCGTAGTTAGCGGGAATTGACCTTTGTTCAACTGCTTCGCTCATATTTCGTTTATAGGCTTCGGTTCGCGGCTCTGCCGCCGCACGGTGGGGAAAGGCTTCGCCTTTCCGGCCGGCATCTAATTGAATTCCTGGGAGGCTGTGCCTCCCTACCATTGCCGCGAGGCCTAGCCTCGCGGCAGGAGTTTGCAATCGGAACGGTAAGGCGAAGCCTTACCGCACTGGGCGGCGGCCAAGCCGCATAGGCTGCTGGATCTCAACCCGTTTGACAGCCTGCGCCACAATCCTGTAGTCACGCAACTGAGCGGTTTCGTCGCGGCTCGTGATCAAAACCTGCGGGCTGGGATGATAAAGCGGAACCAGCAGCCGCTGGTCCCAACGATGAATCTTTCCCGCGGCTTCCTTCAGATTCAACTCATGATAGTGAACCAGTTTCAACGCATCAAGCGCGACGCCTCCCAGCGTGACGATTAGCTTAGGATCGATCAGCGCGATTGTACGACGAAGAAAATCCGAGCAGTTGGCGACTTCACGCGCGGTCGGCCGGCGATTTGCGCCCGACGCTGAGCGCGGATTACACAGCGCGGCGCTGGTGATAAAGATCTGGCCACGGGTCAAGCCGATTGACGAGATGAAGCGATCGAAGTTCTTGCCTGATTGATCTCCCGAGAATGGAGCCCGCGTTCGATCAGCTCCCTTGCGGCCCGGGGCTTCGCCAATGAACATGATACGCGCATCGACCGCCCCGTTGAGCTCGCTGAACACGGCGGTGCGTTCGCACATCGCCGGGCAGAGCCGGCAGGCGGCCGCCTCAGCAGCCAGATTCGCGAATTGAGCTGGTGGGGAATTGATCGCCGGCATGAGTAGGACAGGCATTCCTGCCTGTCTAACGACTCGGAACAAGCGACAGGCAGGAATGCCTGTCCTACTGGTTATTTGATTACGGTGATTTCGCGTGTCGTCGAGTTGTAGCCGCCGTTGTCGACTACGTTGCCGTCTTTGTCCACCAATTCCAGCTTGACGGTGTGCTTGCCGTTAATCCAGCCGGTAAGCCAGATTGGTTCCCACTTATCAATGAATTGTGGCGCAGCTCCGTCCACCGAATAGCGGACCCTTAAATCGCCCCCATCACCGGCCAGCCTTGTATTCACCAACCAGAAATCGATCATGATGGGATCGGTATCTTCCGCTTTGTACTCGCCCTTGGGACGGCTATAGGTCAGCAGGGGCTTTGCGGGATCGACTTCCCCGGCGTTGCTTTTGGCAACGTCCTTACCTTCGCGGGCCGGCGCGGGGCTGGCGCCCGCATTCGCGTTCGCGGTGGTGTTGGGTGTTGGTGTGCTCTTCGCCTTCGACTTGTTGTCGGACATCACCTGGCCATCCTTCGTCGTCGTCGGCTTCGACGCATCACCGCCACCTTTCACTGTGAAGCTGGCCATCTGGAACGAACCTTCGTTCTTATAACTCTCGTGCCAGGGGCGCGACGCAAAAACGCGCAACGTATGTTTGCCTTCAGTTACGTTGCGCAATTCAAACGGCTGGTCCAATTCGTAGTAAGCCTCGTAAGGCTGATTGTCGAGGATCACATGAATGTGATTGCCCTTGCCTGTCGCCGGATCTTTGTGTGGCATGTAGCCTTTCAGATCGCCGCTCAATGCCAGTTTCACTTCGACTGTCGAGCCGTTGATGGCTGCATTCCTGGCGGGCGAAACGATCCGCAAAACTGGCTTAGCCTGATCCTGCTCGCCGCGATCTTTCATCATCTGTTCGATCTTTTCCGGGCGGGACACAAGCGTCAGGTTTTGCGTGGCCGACGGCGTAACTGTGGATGTTGCTGTGGTGTTCGCGTTGTCGTTAGCGGGCTGGCAGGCGGAAAATAAGAGCGCCGTCGCAATGAAAGCGGCGTAACAAAGAAAAATAAGCTTTGCTGATTTCATATCTCCTCCAGAAATTCAAGACGTTGTCGGCAACCTTCAGGATCTGATGCGCGCCTTGTTTAGAGTCGGGCTAATGCCCGACCAGCGGGCGGCAGCCCGCTTCTAAACCTGGCGATCCGGTCTTAAAGGATTGCCTCGGAATATCACACAAAAAGCGGGCAGGGACAAGCCCTGCCCGGAAACGTCAAGTGGGGTGCAAGCACAGCGATTATGGAGTACGCCGGCAGAGCGAAGCGACGACTGCGCTTTGGTTAACCCTTTCCTGGCAGTTATGACCGTCGAGGCTTGAAGCAAATCCCTGGCGGCGTCGTGTTACACTTGCCGCCGCAACTCCAAAATCCGATCTCGCTAGGACGAGGCGGAACGCGTGCTGACTTGCTGTAAACGACCTTCGACAGCCGGCCAGTCTATGTTAGAGAAGAACGCCTCGATATATTTTGGCCGCTCGGCTGGCTTGTAATCCAGCAGGTAAGCGTGCTCCCAAACATCCATCACCAGAATGGGAATGAAGCCCGCCACGTTTCCCATCTCATGTAACGAGACCCAGTGGTTTGACAGACGCCCGTTAGCCGGGTTCTCGCTGCAAATCGCCCAGCCGACCCCCCGCATCTTGCCGATACCGACGAAGTCGGCTTTCCAGATCCCATAGTCTCCGAAACTCGACTCCGCCGCCTTACGAAAGGCCGAACCCTGATTCGGATCGCCCGTGCCAGCCTGGCTCTTCATGTTCTCGAAGTAATACTCGTGCAGCACCATGCCGTTGTACTCAAAGCCGAGACGCCGCGTCAGCTCGGAATAGGCGGGCATCTCTTCCTGATCGACATTGCCGTCCTTTATGAACTCAGCGATTCTTTCGTTCAGCTTGTTCGTTTCGTTGACATATCCTTCGTAGAGTTTGAAATGCATCTCCAGCGTCTGATCCGAGATGCCTTTCAGACCGCTCAGGTTGAACTCTCTCGCCGTGTATGTGCCGGTATTAGTCACGTCTCACCTCCTTAATTATTGCCAACCATTTCCCCATGAAACGATTTTGCTTTGCCACAGAATACACCCGAACATCGTCCACAAGTATGGCGAATGGATGGAGAGGTTCAGTTATTAATGTTGCAGCGGCCCCGGTAAAAACGAAAGGCACGGAAAACCGTGCCCTTCGTCCTGAATTAGATTTCGTCGACGTCACTTGGCGCTGAGTGCGTCTGGGTCGTCAGGGTCAGCCATTCTTGCCGCTGAAGATTAACCAGTCGCCGTGTGACGTGGCCATAAAGAGTAGCATTGGCAGGGATAGCCAGGCGTTGGTGCGCGAAGCCAGGAATGCCTGACGCGCCAGCTCAGGCGCGGCCGGTGGTCCGCCTTGCAGTGCGCCGATCATCCTCTTGTTGTTTGGCCAGATAATGCCCCAGACGTTCAGCAGCATCAGGATGCCGTAGGCGCCGCCCACGCCGATTGAGTAAGTCTTGTTACTGGGCACATAGCCGCCGATCGTCAGCTTGGCCGACAAAAACATGAGCAGGCCGTAAGTCACAATACCGATCAGAATGAGCATCACGACCGCGAAGACTCGTCCGTCTTTCGTCAGCGCGGGAACTTTCTTGATGATCAGCATCTCGACAATAAACAACACGACCGGATAGCTCAGCCATGAAAGCAGGACCACCCAGACATTTACGTGGCCGCCACCGATTGTATTCGCGTTGTTAACATCGGGTGCCAGGATGTACATCGCAAAGTAGGTCAAGCCTGCCAGCACCGTGACCAACGCGCCCCAGCGGAAAAACCATAGCGACGGCAAGAGAAGATCGGGATTGACCTTCTTCTTGGTATCGGGATCCAGTTTCTTTTGCAGCGGGACGTTGACCAGATTGAAGAAGTAAAGCAATCCAATCCAGGTAATCCCGGCGAGGAAGTGGAGCCAGCGAAGGGTAATTCGTATAAACTCTGCACGGTCAGGGGCTTTAAGTAGACCGTCAAGCATCGACAGACTGATGGGGAGATGAAACTCGATTAGCATAGGTCCTCCGGTTGAAGTAGGACAGACATTCCTGTCTGTCTATTTTCTGCGGCCGACAGGCAAGAATGCCTGTCCTACTCTAGTTGACTTATTATTACGCGGCGAAGATTACACCCGCGAGCGCCCGGGACGCAACAACCTTACTCATCAAGCGGACGCGGCCCAGCATCCATTCCCCGCACGCTCGCTTGATTGATCACGTGAACTTTCAAATCGTCGTTGACGCGTATCTGACAAGAAAGGCGGATGTTCTCCGCCAGATCATTCTCCACTGCCAGACGATTACGCTCCAGCTCCTGCATCTCGCCGGGGTTACCGGCCAGCACCTCGACGCGGCACGTGGTGCAACGGGCGTTGCCGCCGCAACGATGTAGAATGTCGATGCCGGCATCCTCAATTGCCAGCACGAGTTTCTTCCCCTGCTCAGCTTCAAAAACCTGCGGACCGCTTGCGGTTTCTGCTTCTATCCGTGGCATAATTCATCACTCCAAAATGTATATGTGAAAGCGCACTGACTTTGGCACAATTGCGCTGCTTCGGGCAAGCGGCTGTAGGACAGACATTCTTGTCTGTCTTTGGTACAACAACGCCAGGCAAGTATGCCTCGCCAACGGAGATCACGATGAAATTCGAAACGATGAACATTGACACTGCCAACGGAGACACGACTGCTGTCGTCGCACGTCCCGACGCCGAATCCGAAAGCGCCATCATTCTGATTCATGAATGGTGGGGTATCAATGATCACATCAAAGACATCGCCGGTCGTTACGCGCGAGAAGGCTACCTCTGCGTCGCGCCCGATCTGTTTCGCGGTAAGGTGGCAAAGAATGCGGACGAAGCCTCGGAGCTGATGCATGGTCTTGCTGTCGCAGACGGGATGGACACAATCAGTTGCGCAATTGCTGAGCTCGACCATAGCTATGCGGTGGATCAGGTTGGCATCACCGGCTTTTGCATGGGCGGGACGTTTGCCCTGCGTGCTGCCTGCGAGCTTGAAGAGCTTGGGGCGGCAGCGCCGTTCTATGGTGACATCCCCGAAGAGGACGTTCTGGCGCAGCTGACAGTGCCAACGTTATTCATCGCCGGGGCGCGCGATGGATGGATCACACCGGAAAAAGTGAACGGTTTGAAGGGGGCTGCGCGAAAACACAATCTGCCGCTGGAGGTGGTGAGTTACGATGCCGATCACGCATTTTTCAACGACACGCGCCCGGAAGTTTACAATGCGGAAGCGGCCTTTGATGCGTGGCGACGCGTGCTCGAACTATTCAGGAAGCATTTGCCGATGGCGCTACCGACCAGTGTGTGACTCGTCCTGGCGACGCGGCTTTGCCGCCTGATGTGCGGAAGGGCTTCGCCTTTCCGTGCATTCGCCAATGATCTCAGGGGCTATGCCCCCCTTCGATTAGACACCGGAGCGGAGCCCCGAAAAAATCGAGCTACTCGGAAGGGCGAAGCCCTTCCGCACATCAGAGGGCAAAGCCCGAGGCCAGCAAGTTCTCGTCTCTGACTGTCATTAGTCCGCTAAGGTCCCAAGCTCTGATGGAATTTCGACGGCACGTTTTCACGGCCCCACTTCAACGTTCGGCTCATCCAAACAAGTTCATCCAGGAAATCCCTAGCCCGTTTCTCAAAAGCTTGATCTAAGAGGTTGCCTTCAGCGTCAAAGGTATTCTGTACAGTCGGGAAATTGAGGTCGCTGAATGTAACTGCCAACCCTAACTCGCGCACCATCGGGACCATGGCTTCGATCACTCGGGTGCCACCCCACGGACCCGCCGACACACCCACAAATGCCACCGCCTTGTGTATATATTCTTTCAGAAGTAAATCGAGAACGGCTTTCAGCACGCCCGGGTAGCCGTGGTTATACTCCGGCGTCACTATTACCAAACCGTCTGCCTGAATAATCGTATCCCGCCACTCGGGAAAGAGGTCCTTGATTCCCTGACCGTAGTCATCATGAGGCAGGGTGAACTCGCTGGCATCAAATAGTCTCGTTTCGATCTCGGCCCGCTTCTCCATCTCTGCCACCAACCACCTTGCGGGGTGTACACTGTTTCTGTTCTTCCGATTCGTGCCCAACAGGACCGGCAGAAGTAACTTATCCACTACGATGCATCCTCTATGGTGCGCTTTCATCAACGAGTTGAGCGCAACTAACAGTTTGCGAGAAATCCAGTCAACTCCTCTTTCCTCGGCAGCGCCGTTCGCGCCCCGAGGTTCCGACACTTAAGAGCTGCAACTGCGTTCGCAAACTTCAGGCTTGTTTCAACATCCTCGCCAGACAATAATCCATAAATGAAGCCGGCGTGAAATGCATCTCCGGAGCCAGTGGTGTCGCGACAGCCGCCGGGCACCTCGTAAGCTGGTGATTCAATGAATTGCCCTTCGCAGTAGACCAGGGCCCCATCGGCTCCTTTTGTCAGGCCAACAATCCCGCAGCCGTAGCGAGCCTTTAGTTCCACCAGTGACGCGCGTTCATCGGCAATGCCCGTCAGCCGGTGAGGAAACTCCCTGGAGGAAACAAGAATGTCGATGAGCGGAAGAAGCTCGAGAAGACCGTCGTAGATATTGTCAACGTCAACGGAAACAACCGTTGGATTGGAGCGATCGGACCGGGCAGCCTCAGCCATAACTACACAGGCTGGCGGGTCATGGGCGTCGAAATGCAGCACGCGTCCGCGAGCAGCTAACGCGACTGGTGCTTCATCCGCGCGGTAAGTCAATCGTTCATCTCTATCCCAGATGATTGTACGTTCGCCGTTGCGCCCGTCGATGACGATAAAAGCAATCTGATTGCCGGCGCCTTCGATCACTTCAGCGAAATCAATGTTCACTCCCTCGTCTTTCAGCGCCTGCAATCCGAAACTTCCCGCGTCGTCTGAGCCAAACCGCCCGGCGTAGGCAGTCTTCATTCCGAGTCGCTGCAAAGCCACCATCGCGGTGGCAGTTTGCCCCCCGGCGGATCGCTTGTATTCGGTGAGGCGGGTCTTCGAGTCGAAGGCCGGATACTCTGGAACGACTATCAGGTGATCGACCGCGTTCAGACCGAAGCCAACCATGTCGAATTGTTTGGAGTCCGGCAAAGGAAATGGAAACCGCACCTATTGCTCCTGGTTTCTATTGCGCCTTACGGTTTAGCTTTGCGAACTGCTGAAGGCGCAACCTTAGTGCCGAAAATGCGCAAGTGGCCTTCGCTTACCTTCTCAGTTAAAATAACTAAGCAAAACCACCGTTCACAGCAATTCAAAGTAATGACCTTAGCCGAAAAGCTCAAAGAAATCCCGCTCTCGCCCGGCGTTTATCTGCACAAAGATGCGGCGGGCAAGGTGCTTTATATCGGCAAGGCGAAGAACCTGCGCCATCGTGTGCGCTCCTATTTTCAGCCGGGCCGGCAGGCGCCCTACAGCTACGGACTCAAGACCGAAGAGCTGGTTAAGCGCATCGCCGACGTTGACTTCATCGTCACCGACAACGAAGTCGAGGCACTGATTCTCGAATCAACTCTCGTCAAGAAACATCAGCCGCGTTTCAACTTTAATCTTAAGGACGACAAATCTTATCCGCACTTGAAACTTACGATCAACGAGCCGTTTCCCAAAGTGATCATTACGCGGCGGCTCCAACGCGACGGCGCGCTGTACTTTGGACCTTTCCTGCCGGCCAGCCTGGCGCGCAAGACTATCGATGTCATTAATCGAACTTTCCAGCTGCGAACCTGTGATATCGAGATCGATGGCAAAGCGCCGCGGCCGTGCCTGGAGTATCACATCAAACGCTGTCTGGGCCCATGCGTCAAGGGACTGTGCACGCGGGACCAATACCAGGAGGCTGTGCGCGACGTGCGCATGTTGCTCGAAGGAAGAAACACGGAGCTGGCAGACAAACTCGAAGAACGCATGCTGCAAGCGTCGGAGGCGATGCGCTTCGAGATGGCGGCGAAATACCGCGACCTGCGCAAGACGGTCAACGCGCTGGCGGAACAACAGAAGATGGCAACATCGCCGGAACGCGACGTGGACATCTTCGGCTACTACCGCGAAGGACCTCTGCTGGCTCTGCAACTATTCACGATGCGCGAAGGCCACATCGTCGGACGGCGAGAGTTCTACTGGGAAGACTTGCCCGTCGATAACTTCCAGCCGGCAGAATTCCTGGCGGAGGTGCTGGGGCAATACTACACCAGTGATTACGTGCCGCGAGAGATTCTGGTGCCGGTGGATTTTGAAGACCGGGCGCTTCTGGAAAAAGCGCTCAGCGCCCGAAAAGGCAGGCGCGTGCGCATCTCGGCTCCACAGCGCGGAGAAAAGCGTGACTTCATCGACCTCATCGAGAAGAATGCCAAGCTGGCTTTCGAGCAGCGCTTCCGTGTGTTGAAGCCCGACATGAAGCTGGTGCTTGAAGACCTGCAGGAAACACTGGAGCTGCCGCGGTTTCCCGCCCGCATCGAGTCCTTTGATATCTCGCACATCCAGGGAGCCGAAAATGTCGCCGGCATGGTGGTATGCGAAAACGGAAAGATGAACCGATCCGCGTACCGCAAGTTTCGCATTCGCTCCGTAGAGGGCGCGAATGACGTTGCCTCAATGAAGGAAGTTGTCCTGAGACGTTATCGACGTTTGCTGGACGAAGGAAAGCCCTTGCCGGACTTGATAATGATTGATGGCGGCAAAGCCCAACTTGCCGCTGCCGCCGCGGCTACGCGCGAACTGGATTTGGAAGCAGTGCCAATGGTCGGTGTCGTTAAGCCGCCCCTGCGGCACAGCGAAGTGTCGCACTTGTTGGTCAAAGGCCGCGAGCATGAGCCGGTGTATCTCGATTCCCATTCGCCGATCCTGCGCCTGATCCAGATGATTCGCGACGAGACGCATCGTTACGCTGTTACCTACCATCGCAAGAGGCGGGAGCTGCGCGACTTCACTTCGGAGCTGACGGCGATTCCCGGCGTGGGGGAGAAACGCAAGAATCGTTTGCTTCGCAACCTGGGATCGATTCAGAGAGTGGCAACGGCGAGCGTTTCGGAATTGACGCCTTTCGTTGGGCCCAAGACTGCTCAGGAAATTGCGGATCATTTCGAGCGTCAGCGGGCACTGGCCGAAGGCGGCGGAGCAGAAGCCCGACCATAAGGAAGGGCTCGTCATCAATTCTGAAGCCCGGTCTACTCCTGCTCTGCAGGCTGATTCGGGCTTGACGGCATCAGCGCGACGGAACAAAATTGCCAGCGCTCAGTTCATCACCTCGCAAATTGGGTCTCCAGCATAGCTGAAGCGCTGGTGGCCCGGTCGACTCTGATCCAAGGTATTCCGATCAGACAAACTCGAAAGGGGAATGTTGCATGGAAAGCAAAGCCCGCTTCTTCGGACATCCGATTCACCCGATGTTGGTGCCGTTTCCGCTGGCGCTCTGGACCACTTCGTTCGCGACTGACGTGTTCTTTTACTTTCATCGCAATAGCAGCCTGTTACTGATCTCAAAGTATTTGATCGCCGCCGGGATTCTGGGAGCAGCGGCGGCGGCCATTCCCGGGATTATCGATTGGTGGGCGATAAAAGATCTTGACGCGAGGAAAGTTGCCAACTGGCATGCGCGGCTTAACATCGTGGCGCTAATTATTTTTTGCGTTAGTCTCTATTTTCGCCTGGGACGCAACGGGGAGTTGGTGAATCGCCACTTGATGATTCCGTTCCTGCTCTCCTTTGTGGGCGTGATTCTGATTTCAATCTCCGGCTATCTCGGCGGCGACCTCGCCTACCGCTACGGTATCGGCGTTTCGCTGAAGCGCGGCACTCCGGTGGAATAGTCAGAACCGCCTGCGGTAGCGGGCGGGCAATAGAACCAAACGGGGCCCGCGCTACCGCAGGCGGTTCTGACAAAACTTCATCCTTTGTTAGTATCTCCCCGCACAGCACTGAAATCATAAGTGATGTGCAATCGCAACGCGCCTTCAACCACTTCCGCCCGTACGTCCTTGACTTGCGCTTTCAACGTCCCGCCGCTCGCTTGCACCGGCATTGAGAGCGCCAGTTGCTGCGCGCGTAGAACTTCAAATGGATTGACCCGTTCGTTGATGGCATTCTGCACGAACACCGTCACAAAATTGTTCGCCAGCGGCGGCACACCTTCAAGATTCATCCCTTCGATATTCAGCTGTCCATAAACTGTCTGCTTTGATTGATCGAAAGACAGCAGCACGGCAGTGTCGGCCGAGCCTTTAAACTGCATGCAGTTGCCCAACAGGTTGTAGCTGCCGCTGAAGGCCAGTGGGGCAGTGATTTTCCCGCCGGCAAATCGTACCCCGGTCCTGACATTGCTATCCCCGGGCGACAGGGTCAATGTGTTCGTACAACCGGCTTGCCATGCGGCTGGGGTAATGCTGGCCAGGCCATAGGGTGAATTCATTTGCGAGAGCTTGAACTGTGGCGGGCCAAGTCCATTGAAAATCGTTCCCAGCAAGGCGTCAAAGAATTTGTCGTCCAAAACGATCTGCGCGGTCCCGGCGGCATCGCCATTCGGATCGGGAGGTCCAACCGCCTTGCCGGGAATCGCTCTCATGCGGGGCGTGCCAAGAAGAAAGATCGCCAGCGCTCCTCCGACAATCACCCCCAGCACCAATACAACAATATATTTCATTCGTTCAGCTCCTTAGTTGCGCTCCGCTTCTTAATTGCGCCTCGCCCTTAAGACTTCGGCGATGCCGTTGCCGCCGGAGAAGGTGATGCGGGAGCGGCCGGCGCCGAAGTCTGCATGTTGCTCAATAACGCTTTGACAACAGCGCTGGCAGCGCTGGTCAACGCATCGATCTGCTGGCGCACCTGTTCCGGTGTAACTTTGTTCAGACCGGCAGGGACTTCAAACATTGACGGATCCACCGTAGTGGAGATATCGCGTAACTCGGCGAGAAAGCGAGCGCCCTTTACGCCTTTCACATCGCCGCTGGTTTCCGCGACCAACTCCGAACGCAATGGCAACCCGGTCTCCTTATCAACGTAAACGAAAGCCTGCGTCGAAACCTGGCCGGCCTGGGTGTTGGTATTAGTGGTCGTTGCATAGCGGTACTTGTCGGCCTTGCGCCCATTAACTTCTTCGTCACCCACGCGCTCGACGCCTTTTCGTTTCTCGATCCACCCAACAATCTGGCCCGGTGTCATCAGCTTCTGAATCTGCACGCCCGTAGCTTCGGGAGTTAGTTCCGCATACTGCTTGCGACCCGGGGCGATGACGTAGTGCTTGTTGTCGTGGTCGATATAAATCAAATCAGAGCCATCAGGAAGCTTGAACGAGACACGACGATCGTCGCCATTACGCGCCACTTCGGCGGAGAGTGTCGGGATACCAATGGTTTTCTCCCCACCTTCGGTTTGCGCTGTGAAGACAAGCGTCGCCCGGTACCTGTCCGGCTCTCGGGCATTTATCGCCGTGCCGGCATCGCCGGCGATATTCGCGTTCGTATTCGCCGGCGTTGCGTTTATGTTCGCCGTATTCGTGTTGGTATTGGTGTTGGTAGCGGTCTGACAGGCGCTCGCTCCAAGCAGCAGCGCAAACACAAAAATCAATAAGAACAAAGCAGATGGTCTCAAGACGTAGGTTCGCATAGGGGCTCTCCTGGGTGAAAGCGAAGCACTCAGTGGCGTCGCTGACATTCATCAAGCTGTCGATTGGGGGTTGCGCGGCCTAGAATAGCACGGAACAGCACGCGCCGCGCAAAGGGCTGAAGCTCCATCGGACTGATGGAGTTTGATTGTAGAAAATCGTGCGACGCCAAACCAAAAGCGCCAAAGGCGCAATGAAAAAGCCTGGGCCAACGGCCCAGGTTAAGTACGTCAAGGATTCCAAGCGCTGAAGGCGCGAAATACAATCTAGTGCTCTCTTATTTCGCGCCTTCAGCGCTTTATGGTTCAAGAAAGATCACGCCTTTCCTGGGGCGCTGCCCCAGGCTTTTTCATTTCGGGCCTCTGGCCCTCAGCAGTTCCCTGGGCGAGCGGTCGCTCAAATGCCAAACTTCATGAACCCGAAGTGCCTTGACTAACTGAGCGATCTGACATAGAAGGCGCATTGTTTTCCTACTCCAAAGTCAAAATGAGGCGTGCGAATGAAACAGGTTCCCCTTTTAATTGCCCTCGCGTTTTCTCTTTCGCTTTGCAATTTGAGCGAGAAACTAAAGAAGGCCGGCAACTCAAATTCAACTTCAGGTTCCTCACCACGTAAGATGGGCGACGAGCCGGTGGAGCTGCCATCACCGACCAGTGCACAGCAGGCCGCGATCGCCGGCGGTCAAACAGTCACGTGGATCCAGCAGGGTCTGTCCTGGACCGCCCCGGCAAATTGGAAGGAGGTCACCAACGAATCCAAGTCGCTCGTCTGGCGATCACCCGGTTCGTGGGACGCTGCCAATCTGATCGTCAGCATCTCGCCAATGGACGAAAGCTTTCCTACCGAGATTAGCATCAAGGCGTTTTACGATGGAGCCAAGACGCGTTACAAGAATGGTGAGGTAGACGAACTGAAGTGGCTCGAGCTTGACGGCGTGAAAGGTTTCCAGTTTCGTGAATCGAATCCTGAGAAGCCCGATGGCATCAGACGACTACAGTGGATGGCTTACCGCAAGTATGCAGGTCAGGTTCAATTGGTTAACGTGATGCTCTCGAGCAGCGGCAAAGGTTTTCCCCAACACCAGGACGAGATGTACGGAGTTTTGTACTCTACGAAAGTGGTCCATTAAAGACGATGGGGAAAGGGTGAAAAGGGGAAATGGCACGAGCGAAATCAGGCGATGCCGGTTTCCCATTTCCCTTTTACCCTTTCCCCTTTTACCACCGCGTCTCCCTGCTTATTTCTTTATGTAGTTGCGGTGGACCCAGACCTCCTTCTTAGTTCGATCGCGAGTCTCAAAGAAAATGTTTGCGTCCGACTCGCGTGTCACGAGTTGTATGCGCTTCGTGAGATCCTCAGATTTCTCAGCCGCCTTTCCTGTTTCAGAGTCGTTAAGAAACGTTATGACGTTATCTTTGGACACTGGAGCAAACTTCGCTTCCTTCTGAAACTCGGCAATTGCTTCGATTGCGCTGGCCTTGAGCAGCTTCGGCCAAAGCTTCTTGAAAAGTTCGCTTGAAGCGTAAACGTCGGCGCTGTTCACCTTTCCGTTTATCGCAAAGGCGTAGCCAATTACATCGTTCTGGCCGTTAGTGATACCCGCCAGCGCTTTGATGTACTCATCCGCGCTCTTTTGCACCGACTTGTTCTCCAAAGCCAACTGGAGGCTGGATTCGGAAGCAGCGCCGTTAACGCGCACGCCAACGTTCTGGCTCAGCTTGTCCTGGGCCAGGGTAACGTTTTCCCAGACCGCTCCTTGCGATCTGGAACTCTTCGCAGCCAGCTTCAGATCCCTGGTTGCCACCACTTCGGCGGAACTGCTGAACACGGCCACCTGCTCATTGCCCCGCCGGCTCCAGCGCCCATGCTCAACGCAGAAAGCAGATATCGGCATTTTCCCTGACTTGGCCGGAACGATCATATCGATGGCGAGCACACGATCCTGCTGGCCACCTTTCACGATCTCGCCGGACTGAACATAGACTTCATCGTTCGAAACATTCTCGATCGCGAGTTCGTTGACTGAGCGCGTTTCGTAAACGATGACCTTCTTTTGCGTGAGCGCCTCCTGCAACGTCAGGAAGGTCTTGCCGCTGATCCGATCTTTGCCGTGAACCAGAAACACGGACAGGTTGTCGTGCGTGTATGGTCCCGTGATTTTGTAATTACCGGCTTGTGGTGGCGAGCCGATCGGGCTAAGGCTGTACATCTGCGCCATCCCCAGCATGCCGAGGGGAACTCCTATTACCATTACCAACAGTCCCAGGACTGCACCAGGAAATTTCATTCTCATTTTTTCACTCCTCCAAATAGAATTAGAGGGGAGACACCGATTCCCAGGGGAGACGGAACGGTTCCGTAGAGACGAGAGATGCGGAACTTGTAGGTAGAACGCAGCCGGGGAGTCTTCTTGCGCGGTTGGACGCCGGATAAGTCAGGTGGGTTGCCGGTTCTAGTCGGGATGAATCGTTGGCGCGTCGGCGTGGGGCACAAAGCAACGCCGGCAGCGGGCTTCGTACATGCCCTCACCCCCGACGGCCACGCGCTCTTCGGATTCAAAAGTGCGTTGCGTATAATTTGCCGGCTGGCCGCATTTCATGCAGATGGCGTGGGTCTTGGTGATGTATTCGGCGATTGCGAGAAGCTGCGGCATGGGCTCCCAGGGCTTGCCGGTGTAGTCTTGATCAAGTCCGGCAATGATTACCCGAACCCCGCGCTGGGCCAGAGTGTTGGCCACCGCGACCAGTTCATTGTCGAAGAACTGGCCCTCGTCAATGCCCACCACCTCAGTATCAGGATCAAGTCTGGCAAGCAGATCTTCCGTGCTGCTCACGTTGGATGATTCGTGCCGCATCTCGGAGTGCGAAACGATGTGGTCCTGTGAAAAGCGGGTATCGACCTTCGGTTTGAAAACCTGAACTTTCTGGCGCGCGATCTTTGCCCGGCGCAAGCGACGAATCAACTCTTCTGATTTGCCTGAGAACATTGAACCGGCAATCACTTCAATCCACCCGGCGCTGGGCCGGGAATAAGGAGTAGGCTCGTGATCGGCTTGTGCAAAGCGGTCTTCCATTATGAAACTTTAGAGTTCAAGCTTTTGGCTTGCTTCCCTTCTGAGAGAACAACCTGAAGGTTGAACTCTAAATCTGAGTATACAACCCCGCATTATAAAAAGGCGCGAAGGCGGCAATCAACGCCGCTTCAAAACTCATCGACCGCGTCAGCAAGTCCCGAGAGAGAATGCCCCAGGCGCCCTGGCGGCTGCGCACGTCGCGGGCGCCGGCAACTTCATCGATCACCAGCCCTAACTCCCGTCCACCTTCGACGACGCTTTTTACGATTGAATCAGGGACACTAATCGAAGGCGCTGCGCCAAAGCTGCCTCGCCGTCCGTCCGTCGCAAACGCCCAGCCGCGCAGAAAGGTGTGCCACTCACCATCAACTGAGATTGAATGAAAGCCGCCTTCAAGACCGACATAGAGTTCAGCATCGAGGTTTTGCTTAACCAGCGTGTCACGTACGGCGTACGCCCGTTCACGCGCGCCTTGCATCAACTGCCAGTCTGTTAGCGGCATCGCCGGCACGCTGGTCGTTACGGGACGGGCGACGACGCTCGCTTTGCTCCATCCCGAATCTATCTCGGCAATGCGGGCTATGCTCGCACGCACAGCCATGATCTTCGCGGCTCGATCCGAGCCGAGCGCGATTCTCGTGATCGGAGCTGAAGATCCGCTACGAGCCAAAGTTTTCAGAACCGGCAGCCGGGAGAATCCAAAAATCCGAAAGAGGCTATAACAGGCGGGCGCTGCGCGTCAAAGTTAAGCGTTTATTGCTTGCTTGACTTTCATCTTCGGCGTTGTTGTAATCCGAAATTGTTTATAGATACTTCGTTTTGCAGTGACTCATTAAATTGGGACCTGGGATGTCTGTCGAAGATCTGGTTTACGACTGGAATCGCATCGAGCCTTCTTTGCATGCGCCCGATCGGCACATCGGCTTTGATGACGAGACGCTGCGCGATGGGTTGCAGTCGCCATCCGTTTGCGAGCCGCCGGTCGAAAAAAAGATCGCGCTGCTGCACTTGATGGACGCCCTGGGGATCGACACGGCTGACATCGGCCTGCCGGGCGCGGGTGGGACGCATGCCGCCGGCGTCGAGCGATTGGCGCGCGAGATCGCCGAAAAGAAACTGAAGATTCGGCCGAACTGCGCCGCGCGCACGCATCGCAGCGACATCACGCCGATCGTAGAGATTTCGCAGCGCGTTGGCATTCCCATTGAGGCCTGCACTTTTATCGGCTCTTCGCCCATACGCTTCTACGCCGAAGAATGGACCCTCGACAAACTTTTGAAACTTACGGAAGACGCAGTTACCTTTGCCGTCGGCGAAGGCGTGCCGGTAATGTTCGTCACCGAAGACACTACGCGCGCCGATCCGGAAACGATTCGCGCACTTTACACCACGGCAATTCGCTGTGGCGCTCGCGCCGTCTGTGTGTGCGATACCGTAGGCCATGCCACGCCCGACGGCGCTCGCGCGGTAGTCCGATTCGTCAAGTCCATCATTCAGGAGCAGGGCGAAGACGTACGGCTCGACTGGCACGGCCATCAGGACCGCGGCCTTGGCGTGATCAACTCGATTGCGGCAATCGAAGGTGGGGCCGATCAGGTTCACGGATCAGCGCTCGGCGTTGGTGAGCGCGTTGGTAATGCGCCGATGGATCAGTTGTTGGTGAATCTGAAACTCTTGGGGTGGATCGAGAACGATTTATCGCGCCTGCGCGAGTATTGCGAAACAGCTGCAGACGCGTGTGGCTGGACAATACCGCTGAACTATCCTGTCTTCGGACGGGACGCATTTCGCACCGCTACGGGCGTGCATGCTGCCGCCGTGATCAAAAGCTATCGCAAAGGCGATACCCAGCTGGCTGACTTGATTTACTCAGGCGTGCCTGCCGGTCTATTCGGCTTGAAGCAGGTGATCGAGATCGGTCCCATGAGCGGCAAGTCGAACGTTATCTACTGGCTGGAGACTCGTGGCATCCAAGCCAGCGAGGATCGCATAGCGCGCATCTACGAGCATGCCAAGCAGGCCTCTGGCGTGCTTACTGAAGAAGAAGTGATGGGACTTGTGGAAACTAGCAGTGGACGGTAAACGCTTAAACCACGTCGCAATGAAATGCCCGGGGTGTGTTTGCGTAATAAAGAAAAAAGGCAGGAGGTTGCCCGCCTCTCGCCTTTCTTGATTTTAGGTACGAATTAATGGGATGTTATTGAATCTGTGGCCCCCGCTGGCGCTGCGCCTAATTAATCGGGATAGTAACAGTAGCTGATCCGGCTTTGCCTACTGGGAAACGTTTTTGCCGGGCAATTCTAAGAGCCGTTGCGTCGCCTCCGGAAGCCTGTGTGACTCGGCCATTCTCGTCATAACTAACCTGCACAGTTACTTTTTTCTGCGCTGGAACTGCGCCGGCCAACTTCTTTGCGGCGGCTGTATTTGGATCGGGCGTCTGTAGCGAGCTCTTCGGTGCTGCGGAAGATGCGTCGATCCTAGCTTCCCTGGCCCTTGCACGTTCGCGCGCTTCGCGCTCTCGTCGCGCAAGGAGGGCCGCATCACTATTGGCAGCGGCGTTGTCCGGTGCGCTGGATTCGGCCGCACCTGGATCATTTGTAGCCTTGGTAGATGAGGATGCTTCTGAAGGAGTCATCACCGTTGGCGGCTGGCTCGCTGTTTGCACAGGTTTGTTCCTGCTATACCAGCCAGCTGGAACACCGACAATTGCGACGACCAGCACTATGATCGCGACCACGCCTGCCGTGGCTAGTTTATTCCGTCCCCCATCAGAATCCCTGCCAAAACCAGACAGGAAAGCTGGCAGATGGGAGGACCGAGCTTCGGACGGCGTTGTCCCTTCTGACTCCTCTTCGTCCGGATCCGCGACATACCCAGGTGGAAATGCTTCTCCCGGTATGATGCCTTCATCCATGCGGCGCAAGCCTTCAAGTACGACCTGGGTCCAGGGTTGGTTAATGGTCCGCTCGCGCGCTTCAACCGAAGGACTGAAGGTAAATGATGCATTAGGCAAAGTCAGCGCGGAGTAAACCGCATCGATGCCTCGTAATGGACCAATCCTGGCATGAACCACCGAGCCCGCGTGTAAGTAAAAGTAGCCCGCTCCGTGCGGGTAGATAACTTTCAGGCGGCCAGTCTTTCGTTGATTGCAGAAAAACTCAATCAGTTCAGCCAGCGATAGATCGCTGAGCTCTCCAGTCAGTGCCATACTTTTACTCCTCTAGATTTTTTCAGCGAAACAACGCGGGGGATTCCGGACTGGGCCAGCCTTGCGACTGCCACCGACCAGGGCGTGCTTACTTAGGAAGGCTGAAGTTGTAGTTGATAACGCCGGCAACCTTAACCGGTTGGCCGGAAAGCTTGCTCGGCGAAAAGCGCGCACGGTACGCGGCCTGCACCGCAACATCGCGGAGCAAGGTATTGCCATTGACCGCGCGGGCGGAAATCACTTTTCCGTTTTCATCAATAACCACTTCTACTATGACCGTGCCGCTCGCGCGCATTCGTCGGGCGACCTCCGGGTAGGAAGGCGATGGCAGGTTTATCGCCGAGCCGTTTAAGACCCCACCAGAAACTGGTTTCATCAGAGGTTTAGGCGCTGGATTCGCTGGCGGTTCGCCGCCTGCTTCCACTAGTGCTCGCTTAACCCCAATAGAGGTCCCCGCATCACTCGTCGGGCTTATTGCCAGCTTGGATTTATCAATCGAAACCGGGGTCGGCACAGCTCCGGCTACCTTGTTCGTTTCTGCCGGCTTGTTCACTGCAGGTGGCGCGCCAACTGGTTGGGGCTTCACCTCTGACCCGGGCGCACTATTTGAAAGTGATGCCGATCCCGATCCGCTGGACGCTGGGTGCGATGGCTGAAGCATCTTTGCCATGTTCTCGTCCAGGTAATACATGATCGTACGGTAGGTAACCTCTGTTGGCTCGAAGCTCACCTTGCCGCCATCGACAACCGCCACGGCCGTCGTCATTTTGGTCCAGTTGCCGGCGAAATCAAATTCGTAATTATAAACTTCCTTACTTACTAGAGAACCATCAGTACTGTGCAGAGTCATCTCGCTGATGTTTCCTTTGTCATCGTATTTGTAGACCTCTCTACCGGTAAGCGTGGCTCCCGCAACTGGAGAGTAAGTGTTTTCGGTCTTGTGCCCTTTTAGATCGTAAGCAGACGACTCGAGCATAATCCGTTTGTCTTCTATAAGTTTCCCGCCGGAGTTTGTAAGTTTTGCTATCTCTGTTTTGATCCGCCGCACTGGTCCAAGTAAACCGTCCCGGAGTCGATCGTTGTCTGCAACTGAGGAAGAAACACTGGCCGGTTGTGGCTGAAAACTGTTTGCCTTTGCCGACAAATTCTCCTGAGCCTGCACGGTTCCAACCAAACCAGCGGCAATGAGACTGAAGCCGATGCTGCAAACTCGCTTTATCATTAGGAATGCTCCTGTGTGCGCTGACCCGCGCGCTGTTGGAAAAGGTGAGAAGTGGGGCGGTACCGTTGAAGCCGGATTGGGGGCCAGGCTACGAGCCATAGCCGTCAATCACAAGCTGAATAATAGCGAGTTTAACGTGGTTTGTCCAGAGAAAACCGAGCCCGGCATGGGGGAACCCCCCTATTTTGTCTGGGCTTTTCGCCCATTGGAGGTCGCATGACCCACCAGTATCGTCCCGATTTTGTCCATAACAGAGACGCTGTCACCGCGGTGAGTCGAGTCGTTGCAGATGATCGAGAAGGCGAGATCTTCACCGGTTGTGGTCCTTGCATATCCGGAAAGGGCATCGTCGTACGTTAGCGATCCAGTCTTCGCGGAGATGTGTTCCCCGGCGGCTTTCATGCGGAACGCGAGCGTTCCATCCTTGCCCGCCACAGGTAAGGAACTGCGAAAAGTATTTGCGGCAGGTGTCTTTGACACAGCTGCCAACAACAGTGCAGTTACTTGAGGGGTAACGAGATCAAGACGAGACAGCCCTGAACCATCATGGAGCGCCAGATTGCTAGTGGCGATTCCGGCGCGTTCCAGCCACACCCGAATAATTGCTAAGGCAGCTTCATCGTCCCCTCGCTCGCGCATCTTGTGCTGATCCGGATCGGGCGCCATGGCGCCACGCACCTTACCGAGAGTTCGAAGAATTAGTTCCGCGTTGAGATTGATGCTCTTCTTATTTGTCTCCAGCACGACTTCTCCAAGAGTCTTACTTGCCACGGCAGCCAACTCGACGAATCGTTGCGGATCAAAGCTTTCACTGGCCACAACCCGGAAATCACGACTGCGCGGTTCGCCGTCAATGGTGATTCCTCGAGCCGCAAGTGCGTCCTTGAATAATGTCGCCGTCCACAACGCGGGATTATGAACCGAAAGGCGCGCGCCAAAGCCTTTTCCACCGGCGGGAAATTCGCCCCAAACAATCAGCTCATTGTCAGAGACGCCCCGATTGATTCCGACACTGGGTATAACGTTCCGATCAACCGTGGCGACATTGTTACGGATGTGAAAATAATCGCCGCTCTTATTCAAGGTCACCGCAGCTGGTTTTCCTGTCGTACTTGCCGGAGTGATGGTTAAGTCGATCTCATTAGAGTCTACCGAAAGGGCACTGGCCTCGGCGCCGAAATACCACTGAATATCGTTCCATAGCCAGCCGTCGCCGAAAGAATTGCCTCGGAAATAACTTTCATCCCCTATGATGTTTCCCCGCACCCTTCTGACGCCTCTTGCGTAAATCTCGTCCGCGAGTTGGGCCAACGAAGGATGATTCTCTTTTGGCAGAGAAACCAGATCAGGCGCTCCGCGTCCGTAGAGTGTCAGGTCGCCATTGATTGTCCCGTTTGCATCGGGCTGTGCCTGGGCGTAGACGGAAGTGCGCCAGCGATAATCCGCGCCAAGCAAATCCAAAGCAACTGCCGTCGTGTAAATTTTCATATTCGACGCCGGCGTGAACAGCTTGTCACCATCGCGAGAATAGAGTACACGACCGTCACGAAGCGACATCACGAAACCACCCCACCGCGCCGAGGCAAATTCACTCTCATCAATCGCCCGATCAATCTCGTGGGCAAGCTCCATGTCGGCGGGTAGGGCTGAGGTGGACCGACCGGTTGAACCTGCAGACCGTGCGTTGTTTGATTGCGATTCATTATCTGAAGTTCTGTCGCTTGCGTACGAGCGGGTTTGATTGCGGGTGATGTCTAATGCAAACAGAACAATGGCGAGGCCGCTTAAGAGGATTGCGGCGATTCGAATTCTAATGCTCATGTCATTCCTAATCTAAATTGGCTCGAAAGGACCCTGGCGGAAACCAGACGGAGGCTGCCCAGTTACTCTTAACTTGCGAATAGCGTTTCGGTACGCGCGCTTGCCAGTAACTCGCGCGTGGCCGCATAAACTTCTTCGACTCTGATCTCGGGAATAGTAGAGCTGTAGATCACACGTTGGCGCGCCGCGCGCGGCAGGTAGCTTTCTGGCGCACGCGTGTCCAGCAAAAGAACCAGGGGCGATCCGACGGCCGCCGCAATATGCATCGGGCCGGTATCGTTGGAAACGAAGACGGCCAGCCGTGCCTGAGCGGCTGCGAGTTGCGGGATAGTGAGCTTGTCTAAGATAAGGGTCGACCCGGGAAATAGTGTTCGTATCTTTGGCAGCAAAGCGCGCTCTTCAGGTCCCGCAAAAACCAGAACACGCGCTCCGTCGTTTCGCACGACGAAGTCAGCCAACTCGGAAAATCTTTCCACGGGCCAGCGACGACTGGGGTGTCCGGCGCCTGGGAAAAGCCCTACCAGCGGCGCGCCCGTATCAGCTTTTGATCGCTTCAACATCCGCTCTATCGCCTGATCGTCTGCTGCTCGTGTCCTCAGTTTCGGTACGTTTGGACCCTCCTTGATTCCCAAAGGCTGTAGCACATCAAGGTAGCGATCGATCAGATGCCGCTTGCGATGATCCTCTTCGATTGCCGGACGCGGACTGAAGTTGGCGAGAAAATCCAAAGAACGAGGGCGCCGCGAGTAAAGACGCTTGGGCGCGCCGGAAAGAAAACCCAGCAGATTAGTCTCGGACAGGCTGTGGAGGTCGATCACGAAATCAAACCGCCTCTTCCGCACGTCCTGGACTATTTGAAGAATTCGCAAGATTGACCAGGGCTTGAACCCGTCACGCAGCGCCACGCGATCGACGACGAGCGTTGCATCGGCACAGCGTGACAACTCGATGACTTCCGCAGCGGGCTTGCCGACTGCCACAGTGATACGGGCTTGCGGAAAGTGTTCGCGGATTGCGCCCAGAGCCGGTAGACTCATGATGACATCGCCGAGCTGGCCAAAGTCAATTACAAGAATATTGCGGGGATCAAAACTCATTTCAAATGCTGATCAAAAAAGTCTGCGGCGGCATGATAGGCACGCAGCCAGTCCTGATGCCGCAGAAAGTCGTGTACCTCGTCGGGAAAGATTAGTTGCTCAAAGTACACGTTGTTATCGCGTAGCTTGCGTACCAAGTTCACAGTTTGGATAAACTCCACATTACGATCATCGTCTCCGTGAATTAAGAGGACAGGCGATTTCCATTTATCAACCGCAGAGATTGGGGAGGATTGGCGTGCGAGTCTGATGCGTTCGCCAGAATCAAGCGGCACCCGCAGTCCGGAGATAGAAACGCTCCAATCGTGCACGCCGTGAAAATCTACGCCTGCGGCAAACAAATCCGAATTGCGCGCCAGCCCCAGTGCTGTCAGATAACCACCGTACGATCCGCCCCACAGGCCGATGCGCTTTTTATCAACGTCGTCCCGCTGGCGTAGAAACTCTCCTGCCGCGACAATGTCCTGATATTCCGAGGCTCCGCGCGCGCCCTGGTGCTGTGCCTGCCGGAAGGCGCGTCCATACCCGATGCCGCTGCGGAAGTTAACTGACAAAACGATGTAGCCGCGGCTGACGAGATATTGATTCAACGCATAGGCGTTGTGATAATAGTAACGATAGTGCCAGCTCAACAACATCTGTCTACGCGGCCCACCATGCATAAATATAACCGCCGGCCGAGTGGCGGACGATCCAGGGGGCTTGAATAATTGCCCATGAATCTCCAATCCATCCGCGGCATTGAAGACTACCTGTTCAGGAACAACAAGCTGGGTTGAAGGAAAATCGCGTGGCAAAGACTGCGGCGCGAGGGCTCGCATGGCAGAGCCATCGATTGACGAGATGAATGGCAAAAATGGATCGCGCGCAGTTGAATGAAAAAAGACAATCTGCCGTCCACCGTTTACCAGTGCCGGATACATCTCGATGCCGCTGCCTTTCGTGACCTGCTGTGGTGATCCGCCAGCTGCTTGCACGCGCCAGAGGTGGCGCCGATCAATGTCGCGATTGTTTGAAGAAAAAACGATGAATGACTTATCAAGAGACAAGGCCACATTTTCTACTTCGTAATCGCCTGGAGTAAGGGCCGTAATGGCGCCGCCGTCTGCTCCGATTGAATAGAGGTGGGCCCAGCCGTCTTTCTCTGAAGGAAACAACAACCTGTCGCCGGCGATCCATTGCCAGAACTCATCGCCCGAAAGACCGGGAAACGAATCGCGGTCTGTATTGCCGGAGCGCCAGATCTCTTTTCCATTCCCAGTCTGCGCGTTAACTATCCATAACGCCCAGGGCTGCAAGCGATCCCTATCAGCTGAGAAAGTGTCCGTCACATTGAATAGACGAATGAATGCGATTCGCTTTCCGTCGGGCGACCACCGCGGGGCAATATCCCGATCGGTGCTGGGCTGAAGGAAGCGCAGACGATTGGTGCGGGGGTCGTAAAGTGAGATGAAGCTGTGATCGCCACGGGCAGAGACAAAGGCCAATTGCGAACCATCGGGCGACCATAAGGCTGCGCTGACGCTGCCCCGCATTTCAAACATTTTGCGCTCTTTGCCGCCAACAGGCGGCGCGGCCCATAAGTGTCCGTCGCGAAGGTATTCTACTTGATCGCCGCCCGGTGAAAAGATGGGGGCGCTGCCTTCTCCTACCTGTTGGCCACGTCCCGTGCGCACATCAACCACCCAAACCTCCTGCCGGGCACCCTTTGGATCACTGGTGGGATTTGGTATCTCGCCAGCCTGATTTTTATCGCCGCCGCGCACGTAGGCGATCGCGTTACCATTTGGTGAGAAAACGAGATCGATCAACTCCTGACCATCATCAGCGTTGTAGCGCGTTAATTGGCGCGCAGAAAAAGTGGGGGCTTCCGCAAGCCATATGTTACGTTTCCCCTCTGCGTCATAAACCCACGCAATGCGATCGCCTCGTTGGGACAAAACCAGCTCCGAAGGAAATGGCGCGCTCATTACCTGTTCCAGGGTGAAACTCTGGGCTGCTGTCTGCCAGGCAGTAGACAACCACATAACGACAACAGCAAATAATATGAACCTCGTCCGACTAAGTTTCATAGGATCCCTCTCTAAGGTCACGCCCGCTCATCTCCTGCGGCTGTTCAATGCCAAGTAGAGCAATCATGGTGGGCGCGACGTCCTCCAGTGCGCCGCTCGACCGCAAAGTTGTCCCGCGTGAGGCTTCGTCAATTAGATGAAACGGGACCGGATTAGTCGTGTGCGCAGTGTGTGGTTGTCCGGTGTGCAGATCGATCATCTGTTCGGCATTTCCGTGATCGGCGGTAATCAAGGTTATGCCGCGCGCCCGGCCAACGGCCTTCGTGATCCAGCCCAGACAAGTGTCAACGTACTGGCAGGCTTCAATCGTTTTGTCGAGTTTGCCGGTATGGCCCACCATGTCAGGATTGGCAAAATTTACGATCAATACTTCTGTTTCACCTTCGTCAATCGTGCGCAGTACGTTATTTGTAATCTGGAATGCGGACATTTCCGGTTGCAGATCGTAAGTGGCCACCTTTACGGAGGGCACCAGCAGACGGCGTTCGCAGGGAAACTCCTTTTCTGTTCCGCCGTTGAAGAAGTATGTCACATGCGCGTACTTCTCAGTTTCGGCCAGACGAAAGTTTTGCACGTGACCATTCGCAAAGACATCCGCCAGTATGTTGCGATGGTGCCGTGGCGGGAAAGCCACTGGCAGTGGAAACGTCACGTCATAAACCGAGAAGCAGACGAAATCAATCCGCGGTCGGTTGGGAACAGGAAACTCATCGAACCCGGCAATTGCCAACGCACGCGTAAGCTGTCGCGCCCGGTCGGGACGAAAGTTAAAGAAGATCACCGCATCATCATTCTGAATAGTTGCGACCGGCTCGCCGCTCCCGGCTTCTATGACTACCGGCTCAACGAACTCGTCCGTCACGCCCTTTTCGTAAGATTCCTTAATCGCCGCAACAGGATCTTTTGCTCGCGCGCCGATCGCATTTACAAGCAAGTCATAGGCGCGCTTGGTTCGCTCCCACCGCTTATCGCGATCCATTGCGTAGTAGCGCCCACAAAGAGTTGCGATTTGTCCGCAGCCAATCTGGCGGATTTTGGTCCGCAGTAAGTCCACATATTTGACGGCGGAAGCGGGCGGCGTGTCGCGGCCATCAAGGAAGCAATGCACAAAGACACGTTCAAGGCCATGCTGCTTAGCCATGCGCAGCAGCGCATAAAGGTGCTCCTGCGACGAGTGGACCTGGCCATCAGAGATCAAGCCCATCAGATGCAGCGCCCGGTTGCGCCCCTCTGCACCGTCCATTGCGGCAGCGAGAATTTCATTCTGAAAAAATGTGTCGGTGGCGATCTCATGATCGATGAGCGAAACATCCATGCGTACGACTCGACCTGAGCCAATGTTCAAATGACCGACTTCCGAATTGCCCATAACCCCCGCAGGCAAACCGACCTGAGTCCCCGAAGCTTCCAGCAAGGTGCGCGGATATTTCTGGTAGAGCTCGTCGTAATAAGGCTTTGCCGCCAGCGCGATCGCGTTACCTTCGCGGGCTGGAGAATAGCCCCAGCCGTCAATTATGATCAGCGCGAGCGGACCTCGTTTGCTTCGCAATTTGTTATCCTCAAGAAGTTGCCGCCGATCGTTCGCATCAGGAGGCCCGCGAGGTTTCAGCCGTCACCGCGCCAATAGTCCGGACTTTCTTCCATATTGGGATCGGGCCGCTCCATCCACCGTTCCGGGCGGTGCAGTTCGCGAAAACCGTAGCGCCGGTAAAGCTCGTGCGCGTCTTTCGTTGCCAACACCCAGCGACGAAAGCCCTGCAATTGGGGATGCGAGATGATTACTTCGACCAACCACTTTGCCAGTCCGCGACCGCGAGACTCATCGAGTACGAATACGTCGGCGAGCCAGGCGAAGGTTGCGTAATCGGTAACCACACGCGCAAAGCCAATCTGTTCGTCGCCTCGATACACACCAAAGGACAAAGAGTTGTCAATCGAGCGCTGGACCTTCTCAACAGACCTGCCAGTGGCCCAATAGGATTCGGTCGAGAGAAACTTCTGAATAACTTTTATGTCCAGTCTTGCCCGATCGTCACTTATGGTGTATTCACCCCGATACCATTCGTTGGCCATGAGCCCATAGCTTACTTTGAACTAGTCCGCAACCGCAAAACGAGCTTCATGCAAAGACATGAGGGCAAAACGAAAGGCGCAAAGCCGATATACCTTTCCTATGCGCCTTCACTTCCAGGGCCGTGCGGGGAATCGCCGGCTTGGCGCCTGGTGACTCGTGCTTTCTACTGTTTGCTACTTGCCGACTGAGCGGTCTGTCTGGTCTGTGGAAACGCAGTGCGGCCGGGAAAGAGTGCTGCGCCGCGCAAGTCTTCTTCGATGCGCAGGAGCTGGTTGTATTTCGCCACCCGGTCAGTGCGCGACAACGAGCCGGTTTTGATCTGACCCGCGTTGGTGGCCACCGCAAGATCAGCGATGAATGGATCCTCCGTCTCGCCTGAGCGATGCGATATAACCGCGGTGCGTCCATGCGATTTTGCGAGTTCGATGCAGTCCAGAGTCTCGGTCAGCGTTCCGATCTGATTGACTTTGATCAGGATTGAGTTAGCGACGCCACGTTCGATGCCTTTCTGCAAAAACTTTGTATTAGTTACAAAGAGGTCGTCGCCCACGAGTTGTAGTCGTTCGCCCAGCGTTACGGTTAAAGTCTTCCAACCGTCCCAATCGTTTTCCGCCATGCCGTCTTCGATGGAAATGATTGGAAACTGGTTAGACCAGTCTGTCCAAAACGTCACCATCTGATCGCTCGAAAGCTTTCGCCCATCTGACTTTTTGAAGAAATAGGTATTGCCGTCATAAAACTCGCTCGCTGCCGGGTCCAACGCCAACAGAACATCACCGCCGGCCGAGTAACCCGACTGACTGATCGCCTCTAGAATAGTTTCAATTGCTTCTTCGTTGGATCGAAGGTTAGGAGCGAAACCGCCTTCGTCGCCGACGCTGGTCGCGTAACCTTTCTTTTTCAAGACTGCCTTTAACACATGAAAGATTTCTGCGCCCATGCGCAGCGCGTCGCGAAAGGTTTCCGCGCCGACCGGCACGATCATGAACTCCTGAAAATCTACGTTGTTATCGGCGTGCGCACCACCGTTGATGATATTCATCATCGGCACGGGCAGCGTGCGCCCGTTGGGACCACCGAGATACCTGTAGAGAGGAACTTCGGTGTAGTTCGCGGCGGCCCGCGCCGTCGCCAGCGACACAGCCAGTATTGCATTTGCTCCGAGCTTTGCTTTTGTCGGGGTACCGTCCAGCTCAATCAGCACTTGATCGATCTCAGCTTGATCGAGCGCATCCATTCCTTCCAGCTCGCGAGCAATCACTTCATTGACGTTGTGCACGGCTTTCAAGACACCCTTGCCGCCATAACGTTTGTTATCGCCGTCACGCAGCTCGACTGCTTCGTGTTCGCCGGTCGATGCTCCGGAGGGCACGGCGGCGCGGCCGGTTTCGCCACCCACCAGAGTAACTTCCGCCTCAACGGTTGGGTTCCCGCGAGAGTCCAGTATCTCGCGCGCATGTATTTGCTCGATCAAGCTCATAGACTTACTGGCTCCAGTTTGTGATTTTCAGGCTAGGTGCGACTGGATCATTAGCCCGGCCGACGCCGAAGACAATTAGGAATGGCGCGATGTTTCTCTACGCTTGCCTCGCAGCGCTGGCAGTCTCAGTTGCTGTCTGGGCCTGTGTACGCCTTGGCAATTCGAGTCTTACCTGGACCAGCCGCCGGCGCTCGACCCGCTCGATATGAAATAGCAGTCCGTTATACCGCACATCTTCGCCGGCGCGCAGCACATGTCCAGCCGCCGTCATCAGGAATCCGCCGATGGTTGTGTAGGCTTCCGACTCCGGCAGAGAGAGCTTCAAGCGCCGATTGAGATCGCGCACGGCAAGTTTGCCATCCAGGAGATAAGTCCGGTCGCCGATCTCGGTGATCTGTTCGTTGACTTCCTCATCGTGCTCGTCAGAAATATCGCCCACAATCTCTTCGAGCAAATCTTCTAAAGTAATAATACCTTCCAGGCCGCCGTGCTCATCGACTACGAAGCCGAAATGAGACTTGGCCTTTTGCATCTGGCGCAACACGTCTTCCAATCTCGCGGTGTCAACTACATAAAGTGGCGATTGCAACACATCTTCGAGACGAAACTTATCCGGGCGCAGCAGGTACGGCATTATGTCCTTACTGTGAATAAATCCCACCACATCGTCGATTGATTCGCGATAAACGGGCAAGCGCGAATAGCGATTCTGTTCAAAGGCGAGCGTGATTTGTTCCAGGGAACAGTTGCTGGAAATCGCCGCCATTTCCGTTCGTGGAACCATTGCTTCGCGCACCAGGGTGTCGGAAAACTCAAATACACGATGAATCAACCGCCGTTCTTCCGCGCGCAGGTGTCCCGTCTCGCGCGAGATATCCACAAGTTGGCGCAGCTCCGTTTCCGTGTAGACGGCAGTGTGGGCCAACGAGGACTTGAGTCCGATTAAGCGCGCCAGTTTTGTGCCGGTCGTGTTAAAGATCCAAAGCGGGGCCTGAAACACCTTCGCGAACAATTCAAGCGGCCGCGAGGCGAAGAGCGCCAGCGACTCTGCTCGTTCCAGCGCGACCATTTTCGGCATCAGCTCACCCAACACGATATGCAGAAATGTAATCGCGGCGAACGCAACTATGATTGCCAGCAGATGAGCCACATAGCCCGCTCTACCCTCGGTCGCGATGCTTGCGGCGATCGGCTGCAACATGGCCGCGACAGTTGGCTCGCCAATCCATCCCAGGGCAAGCGATGCAACTGTAATACCCAGTTGGGTAGCGGAAATAAATAGAGTGGGATTGCCGAGCAAGCGCAGGGCCGCTTGTGCGCGCCTGCTTCCTGCGGCCGCCCGAGCTTCGAGTCGCGGTCGGCGCACAGAGACGAGCGCAAACTCTGAGCCGACAAAAAAGCCGTTCGCGCCTACCAAAAAGAATACGGCGATCAGCTTGAGGGCTATCGCGGTCATGCTCAGGGGCGTCGCTGGTATGCTGTCGCTGAAAAATAGAGTGAAGAGATAACTCGCAGGTTCGTCCATTGCTTTATCGGAAGGAAGTTCGAAACCGCAGTGTGCAGTAACTTAACAGGTGGATTATATCACGCCCGGCGCTAATGCCGCCTCAGGGCACAGCGTTACTCGAGCTCAAGGCCCTGATCCCGAGACGATTGAGTTTCGGTTCTCCAGGTAACGAAGATCTGACTAATTAGCAGCAGCGGCGGCGGCGTGCGCGCGAAGCGGTTGGTGCTCGTGCTTTGCACAGGCTTTGGCGAGGGCCTCTTCGACGCGCGGCTCGATATTGCATTCAGGCTGGCGGCAAACCGCAGCCAATTCGGAAACGACCAGGTAACGGGCCCGCTCAACCATTCTCTGTTCGCGGAACGAAAGTGGCTTGAGGTGGCTCAAGTAGGTTAAGTGCTTCAGCACATTCGCAACTTCGAAGATATCCCCTGAGCGCATCTTGTCGGAGAAATCCTTGAAACGATCCTTCCAATCATTTGCGGGAGACTTGAAATCGTCTGCGAGCGCCTTGAAAAGCACTTCGCATTCGCCCGAGGAGATTGGAGAACGCAGGCCTACCTCGGCCGCGTTTGAGACGGGAACAAGAACCAGGGAATTGGTAGCAGCAAGGCGAAGTGTGTAGAACGGGAGCGCGGTCGCGCCTATTTGCTTCTGTTCGATCTGCTCGATGGTTCCGATCCCGTGATTCGGGTAAACAACCTTCTGGCCGACTTTAAAGCCCACCATTCATCACCTCCATCGAATTACAAAAATCAGACTACGTCGCTTGGGCGGGTCTGGGGTTTTAGTTGCGACGCAGCTTGCGTCGGAATTGCGCTGAATATGCCGCGAGTGTAACAGGCGGTCTCACGAACGGTCAAGGTTGATTCCCGGTGAACCAGACAAACAAGCGTTTGCCTGCCGTTCGCGCTGTAGAATCACACAAGTCCTCTGAGAAACGCGGTTGGCGTCTGCAAATCGCTGCCCAACGAACCCATTGCCAGACGGCCATTCACCACTCGATTCTGAATTGGTTACCTTGCGAGTTGCTAGCGACGTTGTACGCTGCTAGGATCGCCCCTGGTTTCCAGCAGACAGCATACAGTCCAGCACGCTTAAAGACTCCTGAGATCGGACAGATCGCACTGCAGTTTTTTCTACAGGTATCAGAAACCAATTATGGCTTTGGTCAAAATCATAGACGCTAGCGGGCGTCAATGGCAATACCAACTGGCGCCGCAAGTCCCCTGCACCATAGGTCGCGCGCCGGACAATTGCATCGTGTTGGACGATCCCCGTGTCTCGCGCTATCACGCGCACATCCGCTCGGAAGACGAAGCCGCGTTCACTCTCGTTGATGGCATGGTGGTTGACGGCCAACTTCGCCGCAGCGCTAACAAGGTGTACGTCAATGGCGACCCTCGGCTGGAACAACAGCTCAAGGATGGCGACCGCATTACCATCGGCGCCAGCACTTTGCGGTTCGAACAAACGCCGGAAGAACGTACCACCGATGTGCGTTACGATGACAAGCCGCTCGGCCACACGCAACTGTTGATTTCTGCCAACGACGTCATGACGACGGTATTGCGCACAAAGGCTGACGCCAGTGCTTCGCGTGACCGGGTGCTGGAAGCACTGCAACGAAAGGCAAACATCCTTACCGAGCTTTATGAAATGAGCAAGACGCTCGGCTCAGTCTTTGATCTGAACGCAATCTTCGCGAAAGCCACCGATATTATCTTCCGCGCTACTCCGGCAGACCGCGTGGTGGCATTGCTTGCTGACAAAAGTGTCTCCGGGGATGCGGAGGACGTTGAGCTTCACCCGGTTGCCACGCGCGCCCGCGACGAAACACTGGAAGCGCACGCTCGCAAACTGACGATCGGACGCACCATAACACGCAAGGTGATGAAGGAAAGAGTTGCCCTGTTGTCACAGGACGCCGCTGCCGACGAGCAGTTCGCGGGCGTGGACTCGATCGTCTCGCAGGGCGTGCGCTCGACGATTTGTGCGCCCATGGTTGCGGAGTCGGGAGTCCATGGTGCTCTTTATGCGGACAGGCTCGATCCCTTTAGCGCGTTTAGGCCGGACGATCTTGAGCTAATCAGCGCAGTTGCCTCGCAGACCGCCATCGCGGTCGAAAACGCCCGCGCGCACGAGCGCCTCGCGCGCGAGGAAGTGGCCCGCGCCAATTATGGCCGCTTCCTTCCTGAATATGTCGTCAAGCAGTTGCTGGAGAATCCGGACTCTTTCAAGCTCGGCGGTGTAATGCAAACTATTACCGTGCTCTTCGCAGACATACGCGGCTTCACACGAATTTCCGAGCACGCGTCGCCGGAAAAGATCGTGCACCTGCTGAACAAGTACTTTTCGGCCATGACCGATATCATCTTCGCGCACGGCGGCACACTCGATAAATACCTCGGCGATGGTCTCATGGCTTTGTTTGGCGCGCCGACGGCGACAGCGAAGGACGCAGGAAACGCCCTCAGCGCAGCAGTTGCTATGCAACGACGCATGCTTGGCATCAACGAAGAGTTGCGTGAAGAGGGCTTCGCGGAAATCGGCGTCGGGATGGGCTTGCACACTGGCGAAGCCACCGTCGGTTACATCGGATCGGAGCGGCGTTCTGAATACACGGCAATCGGCGATACTGTAAATACGGCTTCACGTCTGGAATCCAATGCTAAAGGCGGCCAGATCCTGATAAGTGACGCCACGGCGCGCGCGGCGCACAGTCGTTATCAGTTGAAATCACTTGAGCCAATCACCGTTAAGAATCGCGCGCAACCGGTGCCTCTCTTCGAGGTTGAATGGCAGCGTGCCAGTGGAGCGTGACAAGGCAGGACAGGCCTTCGCCTGTCACTAACCACAAGAACCGGACGGACAGTAATGCCTGTCCTACTTCCATGGCCCTTAACCTCAAGGCGCTCTTCCGGCGACAAATCCTCGTGGCCCGCGTTTACGGCATTCCCGTTCACATCGACTATCGCTGGTTTGTGGTCTTTGCGCTAAGCGTCCTGCTCATCGCTTCAAATCTACACAAACACACACTACAACTCGGTTCGCTGCGACTGCCGCCAACGAACACTTTAACGGCGTGGACGTTGGGAGTGATCACCACCGTCGCGCTTTTTGTTTCCGTGTTCGGCCATGAACTTTCGCACGCCCTTATGGGACGCGCCGAAGGAATTGAGATCGACGAGATTGTGCTGCATCCCTTTGGCGGGCTGGCGCGCATGCGTACTCAGCCGCAAAGTCCCAGCGCTGAGTTTCGCATTGCTATTGCCGGTCCGGCGGCAAGTTTCATGTTTTCAATCGTCGGCTTTGCAGCAGTCAAGTTAGCGGCCATCTTCGAGTTTCATTCTGCGCTGGTCGTTTTCTTTTTTGTCGCCTGGGGAAATCTGCTCCTCGCTGTGTTCAATCTCTTCCCCGGCTATCCTCTCGATGGCGGCAGGGTGTTGCGCGCGATTCTCTGGCGTCGGACCGGAAGCATCAGCGTGGCCACCCGGATGTCGGGTATTTGTGGAATGTTGGTGGCTGCAACTCTGATCATTTTTGGCGTGTACATGGCCATCGCTCCCAGTTTCCATGCTTATTTCATGGGCGCCTGGGCTGTACTGGTAGGAATATTTCTGATGAGCGCAGCGGCCAGCATCGTTCGCGCCGAACGTAGTCCAGCCGAGGTTATCGTTGCTGAGGCAATGTCACTGCCAATTGCAATCGAACCCGGTCTTCTCATCAGTCGCTTCATCGACGAGACACTACCTCTTCATCGGCAGACAAGCTTTCCGGTAGTCCAACATAAGCGTCTGCTTGGCATTCTTTCACTTGAAGATTTGAAGGCACTTCCGCGCGCACAGTGGCGCGAGAGGCGCGCGTGTGACGTAATGCGGCCGGTGAACTCTTCCCTTTTTGTGCATCCTTCCGCAACGATGGCCCAGGCAAATAACCTGATGGAACGTAACGGCGCAGGATCTTTGGCGGTGGTGGATGATGCCGGAGAGCTGGTTGGTTTCCTGCAACGCGGCAAGCTTAAGCGCCGCCAGAAACCTCCAGCGACGTGACACGGCGAGCGGACCGTCGTAGAGAACTCATAAGACACCCGTTTAACTCCACACGGATGCAACCTCGGTCTTTGTTCCAGGTTCACTTCCCATCGTTCACCGTTTTTCTCAACCGACATTGCCTCGCGCCGTTTTTTGCACGATAATCCGAGCGGAGCTATCATTTCATAGGTGAGGGATACTGTTGATGCTGACAGTGCTCGGCGCGCTCTTTGCAAACGGGCTGATCGCGATTCTGAAGTTCGTGGCCGCGATTATTACCGGCTCTTCGGGAATGATGGCTGAGGCGCTACATTCATCAGCCGACACGGCTAATCAGATCTTTCTATTGCTGGGACTGCGTTCTTACAAGCGTCCGCCAACGAGGAAACACCCTTTTGGATATGGCAAAGACCGGTTTTTCTGGTCGTTCATTGCGGCGGTCTTCATCTTCGGGGTGGGCGCCACGTACGCGGTTTACGAAGGCTATTTGAAACTGTCGCACCCGCACGGCCCTGAACGTCTCGCCTGGGCGTATTGGGTGCTTGGCATCTCCTTTGTGCTGGAGTCGGCGTCGATTTGCCTGGCGCTCTGGGAGGAGCGCAAGGAAGCACGACACGAAGGCTTGAGCTTTAGCGAACACCTGCGCGAGTCGAAAGATCCGACGGCGAAGACGGTGATCTTTGAAGATGGGGCGGCATTGCTGGGCATTGTTATCGCCGGGACCGGCATTTACCTTACTGACCATCACGTCGGTCCACATGGTGGCGGCTACTGGGACGGGCTGGCATCAATGGCCATCGGCATTGTGCTCGCCGTTGTGGCCTTCGCACTGGCAAGATCGTCGCGCGCTCTTCTGTTGGGAGAGGCAGCTACGCCGAAGACCGTAGCCCGCATCCATAAAGCGATTATCGATCATCCCAACGTCATCGAAATCGTGGAACTTCTGACAATGCATTTGGCGCCGAAGCAAATCCTGGTGAACGCCCATATCAACCTGCGCAACGATCTCAGCACTGATGAAATCGAAGAAACGATTGCCGAGGTTGAGAGCGCCATCAAACGGGCGGAGCCCAAGGTTCACGAAATCTTTTTAGAGGCTGCGCGAGAGACTACAAGTCAGAATTTGATGGAGCCTATGGGGCGCGCAGTTTGAGCAGGTTCTTGATTTTTGATTTGCGATCGATACGCGATAGTCACTAGTCAGGAATGCGAATCACGAAACCAGAACAAGGTCATGCTTTTCTTACTGCCACTAAACGACTACCTGGGAAGGCTCGGCGGTCCGCGCGGTCTGGCGGACATCGCGTTGGTCTTTTTGCTCGTGTACGGCGTGTTGAAGCTGATGCGTGGCACGCGCGCCGCGCCAATGGCAGCCGGCATTGCAGCTTTCGCTTTGCTCTACTGGCTGGCGGTCAAACAGAATCTGGCGACGCTGGAATTTGTTCTGCGCGGCGTGCTGCCTTACATCGGCGTCGCCATTGTCGTCCTCTTTCAATCCGAGATCCGGCAGGCACTGATAACTTTTGGAAACCGCTTTCGGCTGCCTTTCGCGCATCGCCACGGCGGTCAATTCGGTGAAGGCGTCTACGACGAGATTGTGCTGGCTGCGACGACGCTTGCCTCGACCAAAACCGGCGCGCTCATCGTTATTGAGCGCAACGTGGGCTTGAAGAATGTGACGGAAGGCGGCGTAAAGCTGGACGCTGAATTAAGCTACGATCTGCTGGTGACAATTTTCAATCCTGAATCGCCGCTGCACGACGGCGCGATCGTAGTGCGACGTCACCGCGTTGCCGCCGCCTCGTGCTTTCTCCCACTCACGTTAAATCCGCGTCTTTCCAAGGACCTTGGTACTCGGCACCGTGCCGCCATCGGCATTACTGAAGATTCCGATGCCGTGGTTATTGTCGTGTCGGAAGAAACCGGATTGATTTCCTTCGTGCAGGCTGGAGAGATCCGCCGTGGTCTGGACGCGACTAAGCTGCGCGCTGCGATTTTGCAGGCCATCGAAGGACCGTCAGAAAATAAGCGAGCAAAGCCTTTGCCCGAATCCGAAGCTGAAGAAGAGGTTGCGTCAGTGTGACTTTCATTTTCGTTCACGATCTAAGAGCGCCGAATCGACTAACACTGAATCCAGAGACCGACCATGGCTATTCGCGATACCGGCAGTCCAATCCGGTTACTTAAAGTGCCTAACGCGACCGAAAGGTTGCTGCGCCGGCTCTTCCTCAAAGACTGGAACCTGAAGCTGCTGGCGCTGGCAATCACGCTGGGGCTGTGGTTTGCCGTGACGGGTCAGCGGACCCCAGTCACTCGGCGCTTTCGGGGCGTGCAGCTCAACTTTCAACTGCCAGACAATATGGAGATCAGTAATGATTCTCTTGCCGAGATCGATTTAACGCTGACAGGTGCAGAACGCGACCTCGATTTGATTAATGCGCGTGACCTCACCGCCATGATAGACATTACCGACAGAAGATCGGGCGAGCGCGTAGTGCAACTTACTCCGGGCCGCTTGAAAATGGATTTGCCCAATGGAGTGCGGCTGGAAAGAATTGAACCCGGCGCAATCCAGTTGCGCCTGGAACCAACCCTGGAGCGCGAACTCGAAGTTGAAGCGAAGCTCGAGGGCAAGCTGCCAGAGGGTTACGCATTGCAGAAAGTGACCGTGAATCCTCCGAAGATACGTGTGCGTGGCCCCGCCAGCCATGTCAACGCACTAACGAAGGCGTCAACTGAAACAATTTCGCTGGATGGACGAAAAGAGAGCTTCAACACACAGCAGATAGCTATCGACATCCCGGATCAAAAAGTTGTAGTGCTCCACGCCGTAGTAGACATCTTTGTTGAAATAGCGCCCGACAAACTGAAATAGCCCCGCACCTGTCCTAACTCCCAACCCTATGCCCAGACTCTTCGGTACGGACGGCATTCGTGGCAAAGCCGGCAATTTCCCACTAGACGCGACCACTGTGCGAAATATCGGTTATTCGCTGGCGAGTCATTTGGGGAAACATATTCAGGATCGTTCGCCTTTGATTGTCACTGGTCGTGACCCTCGCGAGTCTGGGGAATGGATCGAGCACGCCTTGATTGCGGGAGCCTCCGCAGCGGGAGCCCGGTGCAAATCCGCCGGAATCATCACCACACCGGGCGTCGCTTTTCTGACGCGTTCTCTACCCGCAGACGCTGGGATTGTGATTAGCGCTTCGCACAATCCTTACCAGGATAACGGCATTAAGATCTTCGAACCATCAGGCAAAAAGCTGGACGATGCGAGCGAGCGCCTCATCGAAGCCGAGATTCTTCAGGGAGGGAACAAGAATGCAAAAGAGCCTTTGTCACTTTCCCAGGAACTATTTAATAACAAACAAAAAGAGTCAGAACTCAGGGACCTTTATCGAGGCTATCTTGCTGAAGTAATCGCCCGGGATCTCTCGCTCGAAGGTTTGTCGCTGGTGATAGATTGCGCCAACGGGGCCGCCTCCTATTTTGCGCCGGCGTTATTCACGAAGCTCGGCGCACGCGTAATCGCGATTAATAATATGCCCGACGGCCGCAACATTAATCGCGATTGTGGTTCGCTTTACATCGAAGGCCTTCGTCAGCGAACTGTGCGGGAGAAAGCCAACCTCGGCGTTGCCTTCGACGGTGATGCCGACCGCGCTTTGTTTGTTGACCGCACGGGTCGTTTGGTAGACGGTGATGGGACACTGTGGGTTTTGGCCAAGTATCTCCACCAGCACGCTCTCTTAAACGACAACACTGTGGTGGCAACTGTGATGAGCAACATTGGTTTAGAGATTGCTTTGCGCAAACTGGATATCAGTCTGGTGCGAACCGACGTTGGCGACAAGTACGTCTTGGAAGAGTTAACGCGAACCGGGGCGAGCATCGGGGGAGAACAATCAGGTCACATAATTTTTCCGCTCCTTAGTCTTGCTGGTGATGGAATGATTACCACTGTCTGCTTACTGCGCGCCGTACGGGATTCTAACACCCCGCTTGAAGAATTAACGGCGGGGTTTCAGGCCTACCCTCAAGTCCTTATTAACGTGCCTGTGCGTGAAAAGCGTCCCTTTGAACAAATGCCGGAGATCGCGGACTTAGCACGTCGAACCGAAGAATTATTAGGCGACAGTGGACGGTTGCTCCTGCGATATTCGGGTACTGAATCCCTCGCACGAGTGATGATCGAAGGCGCGAATCAGACAGAAATTAATGCATACGCTCACTCGCTGGCGAAAGTTATAGAGACCGTTATGGGAACTCCGTAGGATGGCCCACAAAGAGAAAGTTTTACGCGATCATAAGAGTAAAGGTTACCCGCTCTGGTAGTTTTTGATAGGTCCATCCGACTGGTTCTAAGTCCAACTTCGCCGAATTTCAAACGAATTTACGGCGGTGCAATTGCTCAAAATTATTTCTTGCGCGGCACGGGTGTTGCGATGTATATTGTGGGGCAAGAGAGACGGTTGGTGAATCCTCCGTCTCAAGTGGTTGCTGGGGTGAGGACAGTAACCACGAAAATGAATGGGCGCGACACACTCCCACGTTGTCGCGCCCATTCGCTTTTGTATTCATCTCTCTCTGTAAATCCATTGAGAACGATCCCGCAATCATCTATCCAATACGGAGTTTGGCAAAGAACAGATTTTGATGTCAATAGATCTATCTCGGGCTATACTGCCAACAACTACAACCAATCACTCGCCCTAACCGACGATGCGAAGGAGTGTTGGTGGCTTCGAGTTAGATACTAGCTAGACACTGTGAAGAGAATGAACGTGCGCTTCAAGGCGCGCGAGCAAAGTTGCGAGATAAGCGTCGGCGCCGGCATCCTTCGTGATCTTGGCGCTGAGGCCCGACGCATCCTCGACCACTCAGCGCGAAAGTTGGTCATTATCTCCAACCAGAAGGTCTTCGGCCTTTATGGAGGTATGGTTTCTCGAAGCTTGCGAGATGGAGATTTTGGAGTCAGCCATTGGTTGATGAGCGACGGCGAGCGTTACAAAAGCCTACGCACACTTGAACAGGCTCTCGCCTTTCTTTCAGAGGTAAATCTAGAAAGGAGCGATGCTGTTCTGGCCCTCGGTGGTGGCGTCGTAAGTGACCTCGCAGGGCTGGCATCTGCTTTACATCTGCGCGGCATAGCTTTGTTGCAAGTGCCCACTACGCTGCTGGCTCAGATCGACGCGTCGATCGGAGGCAAGACCGGCATCAACACGGCCGGGGGCAAGAACCAAATCGGGGCGTTTCATCAGCCACGTGCAGTCTGGATCGATACGATGACGCTGAAGACGTTACCACGGAGGGAGCTGACGGCAGGTTGGTGTGAGGCTGTCAAACAGGGTGCGGCCGGAAGTCGCGCTCTTTTCCGGGGAACTTATCAGTTCCTTCAGGGTTGTTCGGCCGAGATCCACCAGAGTGAGCCTTCGGAGAAATTGATTGCGGCGCAGTGCGCATTCAAGGCCTCAATCGTTGCGCGTGATCAGCGCGAAGATGTCAATCGCTCTGATAGGCATTCACGCCGAATACTAAACTTCGGTCATACTACTGCCCACGCCCTTGAAGCCATCACCAGTTACCGGCGCTTCCGTCACGGTGAAGCCGTCGGCTACGGCATGATCATCGCCGGCGAAATCTCGCAAAGGCTAGGCTTGCTTCCCAGTTCGGAGTTAAAATTGCTGCGCGATGCCGTTCGTCTATGTGGACGCCTGCCGCGCGCGGATAATCTCGATAGTGGATCAATTATCAGAGCAATCGCACATGACAAGAAACTAGTTGGCGGTGAACTTCAATGGGTTTTGCTTAATCGAATCGGTCAGGCGCGTATAGTCCCTGGAAAAGAAATCACTACCCGGCTCTTGCGCGCGTCGCTCCACGCAGGTCTAAGGCAAATCAATTAACGGCAGTCTTGACAGGGAGGAGTGTTATGGAAATATCCAATCGGGATCCTTCGACCAGAACAGGTGAGTTCGGAGGCGCCCGCGCAAAATTCTTGATTGTGATCCTTGTCCTCGCGACGCTGGCTTATATCGGCTATCTTTACGTTCCAGTCGCATACGATGCTTATCTTTACAAAGACTTGATGCAGCACGATGTGGATGTCGCGGTAACCCAGGGTTACCAACCATCGTGGGTGGTTGAGCAGCTAACCAAAGCAGGTCGGGAGTACAACGTCCCCCCGAATGCGATCATCACGCCTGTACAACGAGACAATCGTATTGAGGTGCGCGTGCAGTTCACTCGACCGATTGAGCTTCCGGGATATACCTACCAGTATGAATTCGATCACACGGCAAGGAGCACCGCTTTCCTGACGATCAAATAAGAGAAGTTCGCGACCTGAAAACGCGCGTTTGCGGATAATTGTGAACCGAACGTCAGGCGACGGCGAATGCCTGCCTGGCCGAAGTAGTAAGGCCCTGGAGTTGAACCAGGTCAGCGGGCGCTGTGGCAAGCCAGGTGGTGGGACAGACTCCGCAACGCGTGCACTCATTAACGGAGGGACATGGCGCCGTCGATTTGGCAATCTGAGCACGCTCGTGTTCCTGCTGCATGAAATCGCGCGATAGTCCGGAATCTACAATCTCCCAGGGGAGTATTTCTTCATAACTACGATCGCGCCGCGTGTAGAAAGCCGGATTGATTTCAGTTTCGCGCAGCGCTCCGCGCATGTCGCCATTCAGGCGCGCCGCGGCTTCGATCACGCCAGCAACTTTTCTATCACCTGAAGAAAACAGCGCTTGCTCATGGGCGATCCGAGCCGACATAGCGCGCACTTCAACGTTGGGGATGCGCGCGAGGTTTTTGCAGACCCATTTCAAACGGCGTTTCAATTCTTTCTCTTCACAAATTGCATCCCACTGAAAAGGCGTGTTGGGCTTGGGCACAAAACCGTTCAGAGAGGGGATGATTTTCCCCGCGCGCCCAAAGCGACGACCAGCCTCAAGCATCCTGTTTTTTATGCGCTCGACGAGAACGATTATCTCTTCAAGATCTTCTTCGGTCTCAGTTGGCAGTCCGACCATCAAATAGAGCTTGACTGTCAGCATGCCGCGATCGAAGACTGCGCCGCAGATATCTACAATCTCATCGTTGGTCAGATTCTTGTTGATGACTTTGCGCAGGCGATCCGATCCGGTCTCCGGCGCCACCGCAATCTGCTGGTCCCGTGATTCGACCAGTGCATCGAGCAGTTCCTCGGAAATCTGGTCGAGACGGAGCGAAGAAACTGATATGCGGTAGTCCATCGCGCGCAGGCCTTGCAGGATCTCACTGATCTCAGGATGGTCGCAGACCGCGGTCGAAACCAGGCCGATCTTGTCTGTCTTTGGGCGCCAGGCCAGCGCCTTCGCAAGAATGTCCCGGGCCGGTACTACGCGCGGCGGCCAATAATTAAATCCGGCCCAGCAGAACCGGCAACCCTGCGAACACCCCCGTGAAATCTCAATCAGAAAGCGATCACCCATTTCAGCTTGCGGCGCCCAGATGCTGGTCGAGGGCGCGAAGACTTCTTCAGTTCTCAAACGCGTTGCGATTTCCGTCTGGCCGCGACGAATCGCACGGCGCAAACTGCCCTCTTTCGGATTCTCCGCGGCCACCGCTCGGCCGACTCGCGCAGGCACTTCCGACTGTTTAGGCGTGTACGCCGCGACTGTGCCGTCGTCGTTATAGGTCACCTCGTAAAGCGATGGCACGTAGAAGCCCCGACCGAACTTGGCCAGCGCGATCAGGGTTTCCTCTTTTGTTTGGTTTTCTACGAGGATATCGACTAACTGGGGCCCGAGAATCTCACCTTCGCCCACGCCTATTACGTCGGTGAAATCCGCGATCGGCTCAGGATTCAAGAACGACGCAGCGCCGCCCATGACGATAAGCGGGTCGCGCGGACCGCGATCTTTGGACCACACAGGCACGCCACTCAAACGAAGCATGCGCGCCATGTTGAGGTAATCCGTCTCAAATGAAATAGAGAACGCAACCACATCGAAATCACGAACAGGTGTTTGTGATTCCAGCGAAAGCAAAGGCCGGCGCGAGTTTTCGTATTCGCGCATTTCCAGTGTATCAGGCAGGAAAACTCGCTCGCACGAGACTTCCGGAATGCGATTAAAGATCTCGTACATTGCCTGAAAGCCGAGGTTGGCCATGCCAATGGAGTAAAAGTTGGGATAGCAAAGCGCGATCCTGAGGGACGCTCCACGCTTCAGCACCCAACCGTCTTCGCTGGCAAGTTTCTGGCGATAGCTTTCGGCAATTTTCATGGAAGCAGGTGTCGGGTGTCAGGGGACTCTGGCCAGGAAAATTCTACGTCCCAGCCCAGACACCGCGCGGTTACCTTTGTACATTCTCGAGAAATGCCTTGAGTTTGCGCGAACGTGAGGGATGGCGCAGCTTACGCAGAGCTTTCGCTTCAATCTGGCGAATGCGCTCGCGAGTGACGGCGAAGTGTTGGCCCACTTCTTCCAAAGTGTGTTCCGAGCCACTGGAACCAAGACCAAAACGCATCTTGATGACTTTTTCCTCGCGTGGTGTCAGCGTCGCCAGAACCTCGTCGGTAATCTCGCGCAGGTTTGAAGCCACGACGGCATCTGCCGGATTCAGAATCGACTTGTCTTCGATGAAATCACCAAGGTGCGAATCCTCTTCTTCGCCAATGGGCGTCTCCAGAGAAATCGGCTCCTGGGCAATTTTTAAAACCTTCCGCACCTTCGACACAGGAATGTCCATCTTCTTCGCAATCTCTTCGCTAGTCGGCTCTCGACCCAACTCCTGCACCAACGCCCGCGAAGTGCGAATCAATTTGTTGATGGTTTCGATCATGTGCACGGGGATGCGAATCGTTCTTGCCTGGTCAGCGATAGCTCGCGTGATGGCCTGGCGGATCCACCAGGTTGCATAGGTGGAGAATTTGTAACCGCGGCGCCATTCAAATTTATCCACGGCCTTCATTAAGCCGATGTTCCCCTCCTGAATCAGATCGAGGAACTGCAAACCACGGTTCGTGTACTTCTTGGCAATCGACACAACGAGTCGAAGGTTGGCCTCGACGAGCTCGCGTTTGGCCTGGCCCGTCTGATGTTCGCCCGTGATGATTGACTGCAGGGAACGTTTGATCTCGATAGGAGCGACGTGATGTTCCAGCTCGATCAGCTGCAGACGCTTCTTCGCCGCTGAAACGCGCTTCTTGAACTCCTTCTGATCGTCGGCCTTGATGCGCTTCTTGTTAAGCTTCTCCGTGTACGTCTCGATCTCGCGTTCCGCCGCGCGCACTTCCTTTTGCACATGGCGAATCGCGTTGATAAGGCGCTGACGCGCGCGCTCGGTCAGGTTCAACCTGCCAATCTCCTGCGCTATTTCCAGACGCAGGCGGGCCACTTTACGTCGCAAACGCAGCAGCTTTTTAGTTTTCTTACCACGCGTAATCTTCTGCTCGGCGCGCAGCTTGGCCCATTCTTTCAGCCCATTCTTGAAAACCTTTTTGATGTTCTCGATGCCTTCGACGGTCCAGGAACGGTACTCATCGGCTTTGTCTTCGTCTCCCGTCAGCTCGGCTTGTTCAGAAAAAGTCACAATGTCGCGGATGTTTAGCGAGCTGGTGGCGAGGAGCTCGCCGATTCTTATGAGCTCGGCTACCGCAATGGGCGAGCGGGCAATCGCTTTATGGGTTTTGATTTGTCCGCGCTCGATGCGTTTAGCGATGGCAACTTCGCCTTCACGTGTCAGCAATGGCACCACGCCCATCTCGCGCAGGTAAAGGCGTACCGGGTCGTTTGTCTTTTCCAGGGCCCCCGCCGACAGGTCAAGCTCCACATCCTCGTCGCCACCGTCTTCTTCGTCGTCGGTGGCAATCGCCGCCGCCTGCTCGATCAAACGTTCCTCAGAATCGGCTACAGGGATGTTCGAACCCTCCAGCTTCTGCAGCACGTCCTCGATGTCGTCGGGTGAGACGACATTGTCAGGCAACTCTCGATTGAGGTCGTCAAAAGTCAGGTACTTCTTGTCTCCGCCAAGTTCCAGCAGTCTCTGCATAACATCGTCTCGATCTTTGTCTTCGATACTCACAATTATTATCCCAACAATTTCAAGTTCCTGGTTCCGCCTTCTCTAAGAATTAAGAAGTCTTAAATCTTCATTCGCCTGCCATTCCCAGATCCAAAACCTAAAATCACAAATTATTGCCCGCCGCATCAGCCATCGGTAGCAGTGCGGCTCTGCGTCTGGTCCAGGCCAAATGTTCAACTGCCAGACCGTCACGCCGCTCACTGTCGCCTGCCCGCTCAGCCTCAGCTAGTTCCGCGCTCAAGTCATTTATCCGGCGATCGATTGTCATCAAGCGCAGGGCGTTCAGACAGCTCTCGGCAGTTGCCGGCAAATCATCAGCAGCGTCGCCTTCTGGAGACTCGCTGATCAAAAAGCGCGGCAAGATCTCCGCAGCTACCGGATCGCCTTCAATCTTTGCGCTCAACGAATTGAATTCCGCCGCTATGCCTTCACGCTCCAGTTCGAGCAGCGCCCGGAAAATCGCTGCCGTCGCCAGCCCTTCGTAGTCACCCTCTTCCAATCGAGGCAAAATGGAATGCCGTAACTGCTCGTCCCTCAGCAACAACTCCAACAGCTTCTCTTCAGCAACCGTCGGCCTCGCTGTTGTACGCCGCGTAACTATTCCCTGAACGTCCGCTTGCGCGCCGCTTGCGCCTGACCGGACTCGGTGCCAAATCTCGCGCCGTTGCTCGGGCTGGATACGCAACGCATCCATGGCAATGTCAAAGTACTCCCGCTTCTGTATCCTACTCCGGACCGCGCGAACAAACGGGAGCACCTCCTCAACCGCAGCGGCTTTGTCCGCCGGGTGACGAAGATTGCGATCCCGCACCGCCTGATCGATCACAAATTGTATGTGGGGTTGTGCCTCGCCTCGCTGCCGTTGATACTCCCCGACGCCCTTGTTTCTGATGAATTCGTCCGGATCGGCGTTGTCCGGGAGGACCAACACCTTCACCTCAAGGTCTTCTGCCAGAAGCGTTTCTATTGCCCGTTTAGCTGCCTGCACACCCGCGCGATCACCATCATAGTTGACTACTACCTTACGCGCAAACCTGCCTAAGAGTTTCACTTGCTCAGGTGTCAGCGCTGTCCCCAAACTGGCGACGATATTCCTGACGCCAAACTGATAAGGCACAATCAGATCGAGGAAACCCTCGACCAGAATTACATAACCCTGCCGGCGGATTTCGTCGCGCGTCAGGTTCAGGCCGAATAGATTCCGGCCTTTTATGTACGCCGCGGTCTCTGGAGAATTGATGTACTTCGCATCTTCATCCTTTAGTGTCCGGCCGCCGAAGGCAATGGGCCGGCCCTGGATATCGATTACTGGAAGGATCAGGCGACCACGGAATCGATCATACGAGCCGCCTTCGTCTTTCCTGACGACTAGCCCGCTGCGCTCGATCTGCAGTTGGGTAGCGCCCTTTCTCTTCAGCTGAGAAGACAAAGCATCCCAGCTATCCGGCGCATATCCGATCCGAAAGGTCTTGCGCGTTTCGTCGGTAATCTGTCTCTGCGAAAGATAATCACGCGCGATACGAGCTTCTGGGCTTTGCTCCAGTTGTTGTTCCCACCATTCTAGGGCCCACTTGTTTAGTTCAATGACGTCGTCAGATTCCTGGCGCCGCGTTTCGAAGCGACTGTCGTCAACCAGCTTCGGCAGCGGTACGCCGCTCTTCTCCGCAACGATCTTGATTGCTTCGGGAAAAGTGACGCGCTCCATCTCCATCACAAAGTTAAAAACCGATCCGCCTTTGTGACAGCCAAAGCAGTAGAAGATCTCTTTCGCGGGACTGACGGAAAACGAGGGCGTCTTCTCCTTATGAAACGGACAACAAGCCATCCAATTCGCGCCCTTCTTTTTCAGCGACACGTAGTCCTGAATGACGCGGACGATGTCCGCCTGGCGGCGCAGGTCGTCGATGAATGTTTGTGGGTAGCGCATGCTAGAGAATCATTGTCTCAACTCAACCACTGTTGCACCAGCGCCGCCTTGATCCTGGGGCGCGGGCGCAAAGCGCTCAACATGCGGATGATCCTTCAACAATTCAGCTATTGCTCGCCGTAGTGCGCCCGTACCGTGACCGTGCACAATTCGCACCTGGCTGAGACTTCCCAACGATGCTTCGTCGAGAAACTTGTCAACCGCATCAATCGCTTCATCAGTCGTTTGCCCGATTACGTTCAGTTCCGAGCGGCCATTTGCCTGTGCTCCTTTTAGATGGATTTCAGTGCCGCGTGACTCACGCAGACCAGCGAGTTTTTCGGTTTTGGGTTTAACGGGAGTTGAAAGTTCAACCAGCTCTAGATTTTCCAGCTTCTCTCTGAAGCGCAGGGATTTCACCCGAACTTCAGCTTCGTCCCCTTTGAGGCTGTCGACAATACCGATTGATCCAAATGAGCGAAGTTTAACTTTATCACCCACGGCGATCTTGCGCGCGGCGCCGGGAATATAACGCCCTTCGTCCGGCCCCGTGTCTGACTTCCTTTTATCACTTTCCTTTTGAACAACCTGGCCGTCCCGTATAACCCGCACACCGCGGCCACTCGGGCTGGTAGAAACCGGGGAAAGCGGTTCTCGTTTGTGCCCTGCGCTCGCGGCCCGTTGTGCCTCCCGTTTTAGTTCCGCCACCCGGCGTTGAGATTCACGTCCGACCTTCAACCGCTCAGACCGGTCCTGGATGGTGGCGACAAGCTCGCGTGATCGCTTTTCAAATTCATTGACAGTTTTCTCCAGCTCGCGTTGGAACGCGGTCTGGCGCTCGCGCTCCGCCTTTTCCGCTTCCTTGTCCAGGGCGCCATACTTTTCCGCCACCGCGGCGCGTTCTTCTTCTAATGCGCGACGCAGTGTTTCCGCCTCAGCGGCTTCGCCCTTAATGCGTCTCAGATATTTTGTCGCATCGCGTGAAGACTCTTTTACTCGCGCGGTCGCATCGCTGATAACACTGTCGGAAATGCCGAACCGTCGTGCGATCTCCAGCCCCGACGACGAACCCGCAAGGCCTACCAGCAGACGGTAGGTCGGTCGCAGTGTCTTTTCATCAAACTCCACGCTGGCATTGACGACACCGTCTTCGTTCGCGGCGTACATCTTCAAACCACTGTAATGCGTAGTCACTATGACGTGCGCGGCACACCTGCTCCGAAAATGATCCACCACGGCGACCCCCAGCGCCGAGCCTTCTTCCGGATCGGTGCCGGTACCAACCTCGTCGAGCAAAACCAGCGCGGGAGCCTGGCACAGGTCAATCATTGACGCGATATTGGCGACATGCGACGTAAACGTCGAAAGGTTAGCCGCGAGCGATTGATGATCCCCGATATCGGCGAGCACGGAGACGTAGAACGGCACGCGCGCCTGGCGCGCAGGCACCGGCAAACCCGACAGAGCCATTAGCGAAAGCAGCCCGGCAGTTTTAAGCACGACTGTCTTGCCGCCGGCGTTGGCTCCGGAGATAACCATCGTGCTCTTCTTGTCGTCAAGCTGGAATGAAATCGGAACAATCTCGCTGCTGGCAGAGCGCAGATTCTCTTCAAGAAGGGGATGACGAGCTTCGATGAACTCCAGAGTGGCACAGACTTCAGTCTGTGATTCCGTACGGTCACCGAGTGAAGTCTCTGCTACCTCGATCTCCGGAATGACGCAGTTGAACGTTTCCGAGAATCTCGCTTTCGCGCCAACGAAATCAAGTTCCGCAACTGCCGCGACCGCCATTCGGATTGCCGGCAATTCCTGTCGCAAGTCTTCTGACAGAGCAAACAGGATCTTTGCCACTTCACGCTCTTCCGCTTCTCGCAGCGATTGCAGCTCGTTGTTCGACTCGATCGTCTTCATGGGCTCGATGAAAACGGTCGCCCCCGAAGACGAGAAGCCATGCGCCACGCCGCCTATCTGGCCGCGATGGTCCGCGCGCACGGGAATCACAAAGCGATCGTTTCTGATCGTCACCAGCTCGTCCTGGATTGCCGCCGGAGTTTGGCGCATCAGGCTTTCCAACGAGCGAGTAATGTTTGATCGCAGACGAGCGATATCGTGACGGATGCGTGCCAGCTCCGGACTAGCGCGATCGTCGAGCTCGCCACTGGGCAGCACCTTGTTTGTAATGCGCGCCACGACGCTATTCAATTCGGGTGGCAAACGCGCGACTGTATCGAACAAGCCGGGGCTGGTATCTCGCTCGGCGAGAATTGACGCCCGGGCGCTCATGGCCATGTTGCACCAGCGCGCCAGCTCCAGCATGGCGAGGGCGTCGAGCGCAACGCCGGAGATTTGCAAACGCGAAAGTGCCTCGCTCGGATCAGCCAGACCTTCGAAGGACCATCGGACGCCGCGTTTGCGCAACTCGACACACTCTGCCACAAGCCGCAGTGTGTGTTCCAATGCTTCCAGATTATCCACCGGCTTTAGAGTCTCGACGGCCGCGCGCCCCATCGAGGTCTGGGCGCCGCGCTGCACCAGCGCGCGCAGTTGATCGAACTCGAGTGTCGTGAATGCTTGCTCGTTCATTGGGATAAATTCGGTGACGTCACATTTATCTTAGCACTGGCCGCGGAATTCCCTGAGGGGTCCGACAAACTTCAATTTGTCGTTCGGATTGTTTGGAGTCGGGCTAATCCCTGACCGAGCGGGCGGTAGCCCACTTCTAAACACAAGCACGACAAACTGAAAAATCTGCCGGACACTTGGCACTCTCGCCTTCTTTGCTCACCTTGCCCTTTTGGCATATATTGCTTCACTTCCATTGCAATTCTTGTGACCAGCGGAAAGGCATTCTTCAACTATGGCTAATAGCGTCCCCATAACCGTCGCCCATGGTGATGGCATCGGACCGGAAATCATGAAGGCCACGCTCCGAATTCTGAAAGAGGCGGGAGCGCGGCTGGAGATAGAAACAATCGATATCGGAGAAAAGGTTTACCTGGCGGGAAACAGCTCGGGAATCGAACCAAGCGCCTGGGAAAGCTTGCGCCGCACCAAGGTCTTCCTCAAAGCCCCGATTACCACGCCGCAGGGTGGGGGTTTCAAGAGTCTTAACGTCACCGTGCGCAAGACGCTGGGACTTTACGCGAATGTGCGCCCGTGCGTTTCCTATCACCCGTTCGTCAAGACAAAACATCCGAACATGGACGTCGTGATAGTGCGCGAGAATGAAGAGGACCTCTATGCCGGCATCGAACATAGGCAAACCGATCAGGTTACTCAATGCCTGAAACTGATCTCACGACCGGGCTCAGAAAAGATCGTGCGTTACGCTTTCGAATATGCCCGCTTGCACAATCGCAGGAAGATTACCTGCTTCACCAAAGACAACATCATGAAGATCACCGACGGCCTTTTTCACAGGGTCTTCGACGAGATCGCCGCTGAGTATCCTGAATTCGAAAACGAGCACTGGATCGTGGACATCGGCGCGGCAAAACTCGCCGACACGCCGACCGTCTTTGATGTAATCGTGATGCCGAATCTTTACGGCGATGTTCTCTCAGACGTTGCCGCACAGATAGCCGGGTCGGTCGGTCTGGCCGGTTCGGCAAACATCGGTGAGTTCGTGGCGATGTTCGAAGCTATCCACGGCTCAGCGCCGCGCCGTGCGGGAAAGAACATGGCAAATCCTTCCGGACTTCTGTTGGGTGCAGTGATGATGTTGGTCCACATCGGCCTGACCAGCACCGCTGAGCGAGTCCACAATGCCTGGCTGCGCACGATTGAAGACGGTGTCCATACTTATGACATTTTCGTCGAAGGCGTCAGCAAGCAGCAGGTGGGCACGCAAGAGTTTGCCGCCGCGGTCATTGAACGCCTCGGCAAGAAACCGAAGACGCTAAAGGCCGTCGCCTACAAAGAACACCGCGACGACCGTTTCGGGAGCCAGACGATTGTCAAAGAAAGATCAAGCTCTAAGAAGGAGCTTGTCGGCGTCGATGTCTTCCTCGATTGGTCGAAGGGCAGCCCGGATAATTTGGGTGAGTCGCTGGCAAAAGTCTCCGGCGATGATCTCAAACTGACTATGATCAGCAATCGCGGCGTAAAGGTTTGGCCGGGCGGCAAGTCGGAAACGTTCTGCTCGGATCACTGGCGCTGTCGCTTTATGCCGGCCGGCGGTACGATTACGCACCCCCAAATTATTTCCTTACTCGACCGCGTGGCCGGCGCCGGCTACGATTTCATAAAGACTGAGAACCTGTGCAACTTTGACGGCGAGCGCGGTTATTCACTCGATCAGGGAGAATAGCGCTTCGACGCCAGGAGAAACGGCCATGCATGATAATGACAAACGAGATAAGCCGATCAGCGAAGAACTGAAGCCGGTGCCGAAATTAAGTCCGGACGAGAAGCTGGAAAACAAGAAGCCCGATGACTCTCCGATTCCCGGCGCCCAGAACCCGGCAAGTAAAGAGATAAAGAAAGAAACTAATCCTAATACGGAATGATGAGCGTACATGGAAACTGACAAGATAGAAACCGACGCCGCTGCGTCATCAACTCGCCCCCTCGTCGCTATCATCATGGGCAGTAAGTCTGATTGGGACACGATGAGCGCGGCCGCGGAAACGCTCTCCAGTTTTGGCATAGCACACGAGTGCCGCGTTCTTTCCGCGCATCGCAGTCCCACGCTGGCAGCCGAATTTGCCACCACGGCTGAGTCGCGCGGATTGCAGGTAATCATTGCCGGGGCCGGCGGCGCGGCCCACCTCGCGGGCGTAATGGCGGCGCACTCTTTGTTGCCGGTGCTGGGTGTGCCGATGAAGAGCGATGCGCTGAAGGGGATGGACTCCCTGCTCTCGACTGTGCAAATGCCGGCCGGAATTCCCGTGGGCACCCTGGCAATCGGGAAGGCCGGGGCAACCAACGCCGCCTTGCTGGCGGTTGCTATCCTGGCCAACGGTAGTGGGGAGTTACGAGAGAAACTTCGCCGATATCGTCACCAACTGGAAAACAAAATTCGCGAAACAGAACTCACTTAGCGCTGTTGAGCCAGATCGGTGATCGACAGACGCTCGCCAGGGCCTTCTGATTCATACACAACATGGCGCAGGTCTCCGCGAGGATGACCTGCGCCATGCGGTTTTTCTAACGAGTAGTTCACTTCGCCCGGGCGGGTAAGTTACAAACCTCGACGCCTGGTAATCAAACTAATCACCGCCACAAACAAGGCCGCTCCTATGATTGACCACACGATGGGAAAGCCGGTCGTGCCGATACGCACTGGAAGTAATTCAGGCAATCCAAGTCTGGTCGCCAGCCAGGAACCGATCAGCGCCCCCACAAAGCCCAGCGCAATCGAAACCAGACAGCCCCCACGTGAATAACCGCTGATGGCCTGGCCCAAAGATCCGCAGAGCCCGGCAATGAGTAGCAGTATAAGCAAATCAATAAGTGTCATCGGCTAAACCTCTCAAGTTGTTAGGTCTGTTTGGCGAGTGCAAACATCACTCCGCTTTGCAAGAGCCGAGTGCGACGCTGAGAATAATCGGTGCTGTCTTCAACTATTTCTGACCGACTGCCAGATCGTTCCGAAACACCGCGCCGCCCTTCATCACAAATTGCACGCGCTCAAGCTCGCTGATATCCCGCAAAGGGTCCGCGGCGACGGCAATGATGTCGGCGTACTTTCCCGGCTCAATTGCGCCCATATCATTGGGCCGTTCCAGAAGATCGGCCGCTACAATAGTCGCGGATTGAATTGCCTGCATCGGCGTCATGCCATATCGCACCATGTATGCGAATTCTTTGGCTTGATTCTCGGTCCATGCATATCCTCCTACGTCTGTGCCATAGGCGATTTTCACGCCTTTACGCAAAGCTATAGGAAACGCTTTCGCCTCAAGATCGCGCATCCCGAGCCATATTGGCGCGCCGGCAGCGGCCCGCCCTTCAGCGACATAGACGCCAACGTAGATCGTCGGGCACCAATAGACCCCTTGCTTCACCATGCGATCCATCAGTTCCTCATCGAGGCCGTAGCCATGTTCGATCGAATCCACACCAGCTTTTAGTGCCGCATCGATTCCGTCACGTCCCATCGCATGGGCGGCCACGCGGTGGCCCAGCCGGTGCGCTTCGCTGACCATCGCCTGCATCTCTTCGTCGGTAAAGTTCACCCAACTCCGCAGCACGCCGTCCTTCATGTAGTAACGACGGTCGGCGTAGAACTTGATCCAGTCGGCGCCGTACTTCACCTGCTCACGTACGGCGTGGCGAATGTTATCCGCGCCGTCGACGATCTGCACACCTTCCGGCATCTTCAACTCCCAGGAATAGCCCGACAACGGATACATGCCGGTCGCAGAAAACGCGCGGGTGGAAACAAACATGCGCGGCCCCGGAATGACGCCGCGATTGATCGCCTGCTTGACGTCCACGTCGGCGTACATCGCGCCTTCCGTTTCCAGATCGCGCAGCGCAGTAAAGCCATTCGTAAGGGCCGTGCGCACGGCTACCGTAGCTCGAATGGTGCGATACGGAATAGATTCCTTCAGCAGTTGCTCGTCGTAATCGGCCGCTGTGATGTCGCCTTGCAGAAGAATGTGGGTGTGGCAGTCAGCCAGACCAGGCAGGACCGTGGCGCCAGAGAGATCGATGATGCGCGTTTTGGGGTTAATCAGCGCCAGCGTCTGCTGCAGCGGACCGACCGCCTTAATGCGATCGCCTTCGATCAAAATGCCCTGGTTCTCCTCCACGCGACCGGTGCGGACATTTATCAGCCTGCCGGCTTTGATGAGAATCAGCGACGGTGTACTCGGGATTGTTTGCCCAATAACGTAGCTCTGGCAGAGCCATAATGCGATGAAGAGTAGAATCACGACCCTTTTCATATTTGTTCCTTCCCCCGAAAATAGGAGATCGCGAAAACCACAGCCAGGGCAACCTCATTAAGAGGAAAAGCTTCCAAATAGGCGCGGTTGGCTGTATAGTCTTTAACGTAGGATCGGTCGATGCCGGTCGCCCCGCTGGCAGAAATCAGCAAAGAGCTTTTACCCCCCTCGTCCTCAGCAACTTTTCAAACAGGAGTTCAAAAGAATGCGTAAACTATTTATTGCGTCACTCATAATTGCAGCCAGCTTTGCCCTCAGCCTGGCGCAGGGAGGGAACACACCGCAGAACACGGACGAACCACAAAATATGGGCATCGCGCCTAAAGCCCCCAACGGCATCGGCCGCGCTGACGTGCGAGTCTATGACGAGAGCGGCAATCCTATCAGAAACGCTCTGGTCAAACTAGAATCAAATCGCTCGGACGGCTACTTCTGCGAAACCGACTGGGGATTGACTAACGATCACGGCGTCATCGTTTTGCCGCCGCTGCACATGGGCGAGCTCAAATTCAAAGTGAAAGCCAAAGGATATCGCTCAATGGAGATGGAAGTGCCGGCAAGCGCGTTGGCGCATCCGATACACGTAGGCCTGTCGCGAAAGAAATAGATTCACTCCAGACTTCAAAACCGAAAGGGAGCATGCTGCAATCGCATGCTCCCTTTTTCTTTTCGAGACCAGCGCCCGATGTAGACCAAACCAGCGCTTTGTGACAGCGCTGCTGCGGTGCGTCAGTGCGTCGCAGCTTTTGGCTGCGAGGAAACGGA